>CAYYMF010000032.1:0-29133 GCA_964472755.1 uncultured Chitinophagales bacterium
TGCATTAGTTATAATAAATTAAGTTTATTTTCCGTACTTTTATCGGACAGTAGTGTAATTATTTAAAAAATTAAAACAAAACATTATGTCATTACTAAAAGAATTTAAAGAATTTGCGCTCAAAGGCAATGTGATCGACTTAGCAGTTGCTGTAGTTACCGGTGGTGCATTTGGTAAAATAGTATCTTCACTAATAGAAGATATAATTACCCCAGTAATTTTAAACCCTGCACTAAAAGCAGCAGGCGTAGATCAGATTGCAGAATTATCTGCTAATGGTATAAAATATGGTGTATTCTTATCTGCTGTAATCAATTTTATTGTAATTGCTTTCTCTATGTTCATAGTAGTAAAATCTATCAATAAGATGAAGAAAAAAGAAAAGGCGGCTCCAGTTGTTGCTCCTGAACCTACTAATGAAGAAAAATTACTTGGAGAAATTAGAGATTTATTAAAGAAATAAATTATCTATTAATATTAAAACGGTCGGGATTATTTTCGACCGTTTTGAATTTAATACTTATGTTCTTCAAAATAATTGTGTGTTATAGAATCCTCATATTCTCTATGATAAATATAAGTAGGATAATTAATCTTTAAAATTTTCTTTTTCGCACGTGCAATTCTATCAAACAAATCTGCATCTGCTCCAATTTCAATTTTTCTAAATCCTCCCAATTCAAATAATACTTCTCTTTTTATAAAAAAAGTACCACCAATAACACAAGCTGAAAGATGGATTTTTTTACCTATATTTCTTCTATCTGGCACAAATTCATCACCAATAACCTCTACTCCGCCATACAAAAAATCAAGCAATGGTGATTGATTAAGGATTTGGCTTCTATATTGTAGGTGTTCTATTTTATATGCATCATCTGAGTCTAAAAAGGTAATATATTGTCCACAAGACAAACTTATTCCTCTGTTTTTGGTTAATGCTTCTCCTCTATTCTCTTGTTTGAAATAGTAAATAGATTGATTAATGTTTAAATAAGGCTGAATGACTTGCTCAGTATTGTCTATGCTGCCATCGTCAATAATCAATAATTCCCAATTAGTTTCAGTTTGTTGAATTACAGATAAAATAGCTCGTTCTATATACTGCTCTCTATTGTAAGTTGTTAAGACAATAGAAAATTTAGGAATATAAGTACTCAAAGGCAAATTGTTTATTGTATAACAATAATCTCAACTTTTAGTTTTAAAACTTATATTCTGTATCATAGTTTTCTTCAACCGCATCGGTATTTCCACCTACAGTACTATCATAAATATCTGTCTCTACTTCATCTCCAGAGCATACATTATTAACCAATCCTGCATCAGAAGGAATAAAGAAGTCCATATCTTTTTTAAGTTTTTTTAAACTTGGGTCATTAT
Organism: uncultured Chitinophagales bacterium; assembly: GCA_964472755.1. GTDB lineage: Bacteria > Bacteroidota > Bacteroidia > Chitinophagales > JADIYW01 > JADJSS01. Next base: position 1,384 of record CAYYMF010000032.1, read on the forward strand.
AGGCTTTATGCATAAATTTTCCAAATATTGGCATTGCAGATGCTGCACCCATACCGTTTCCTGTTGTCAAGAAATGCAATATTGGATCATCGCAACCTACCCAAGCTCCTGCAACCAATTGTGGTGTAAATCCAATAAACCAACCATCTGTATTATTATTAGTTGTACCAGTTTTTCCACATATATTTTTTATATCTCCCAATCCAAATCGACCTCTCAAGCTTCCGCCTGTTCCACCTGGGCCAACTGGGCCTTTCATCATATCAACCATTTTATAAGCAACATTATCTGACAATACCTCACGCATCTCGGTTGTAAAATTCTGAACTATATTACCATCTTTATCTTCTATTCTCATTAAGAATTGGGGTTTCGTACTAATTCCAGCATTGGGGAATGTGCTATAAACAGTCATCATTTCTGACAAAGTGATATCTGAAGCTCCTAATGAAATTGGTGCATACGGTGGCAAATCTGATACTATACCCATTTTTCTTGACATATCAATAATTGCTGATACACCAAATTTCAATGTAATATAGGCAGCCACTTGGTTATCTGATTTGGTTAAAGCATGTTTCAAGGTTTGCGGACCTCCACTTCCTCCTCTTGGGCTCCAATTTCCAATCGTTACTTTTCCTGGCGTTACAACCATACAAGGTGACCAACCATTATCAACTGCCAATGCATATACAATAGGTTTGAAAGTTGAACCTACTTGTCTTTGTGTATTGCAATGATCTACTTTAAAATAATTAAAATTTGGACCACCCACCCACGCTTTTACATATCCAGTATTGGGCTCCATTACCATAAATCCTACTTGTAAAAATGATTTATAATATCTAACAGAATCGTAAGGTGTAAAAGTTGTATCCTTCATTCCATTGTATGAAAATACAGTCATTTTATTCTTTTGGGTTTTAAAGACTTCTAATATTGCATCATCACTCATACCTTCTGCCTTCATGTTTCTCCAACGTGGCGTATTCTTACAAGCAGATAATAAAATCTTTTGTCCCAATTCTTTTTTCCATGGATTCCAACCACTTCTAAATTGTGCATCTATAATTTTCTGATGATTTCTTAAATGCTCAATAGTTGCCTCTTCAGCATGTTTTTGCATTCTAGTATCTAAGGTGGTATATATTTTTAATCCATCAGTATAAATATTGTAGGAGGTACCATCTGGTTTTTTATTTTCCTTAGCCCATTTCTTCAAATATTCTGCTAATGTCTGTCTAAAATATGGAGCCAAGCCATCACTTGCAGATTCAGGATGAAAATTCAATTCTATTGGCTTATTCAATAATTCTGATAGTTGAGTATTTGAAATATGACCATTATCTCGCATTAATCTTAGTACGATTGACCTTCTTTCTTCACATCTTTTTCTAAATGTTTCATTTCTATTTGGATTGTATAAAGAAGGGTTTTGCAACATTCCAACAAACATTGCAGCTTCTTCTATATTCAAATCTTTGGGTAGTTTATTAAAATAAATTCTTGATGCACTTTCTATACCAATAGCATTATTAACAAAATCAAATGTATTAAAATACATTGCAATGATTTCTTCTTTAGTATATCTTCGTTCCAACATAACCGCAATTACATATTCTTTTGCTTTTTGAATCACTCTTGTGATAATTCCGCCACCTCTTTTATGAAACATATTTTTGGCTAATTGTTGTGTAATGGTACTACCACCACCATCTTGCCCAAGTGTAAAAACAGCTTTAAATGTTCTTAAAATATCAATACCTGAATGTTCATAAAAGCGTTTATCTTCAGTTGAAATAAGTGCTTTTTCCAACCAAGGTGATAATTGATTAAAAGAAACATTACTTCTATTATTCACATAAAATTTGCCTATCAAAACTGAATCAGCAGAATAGATTTCTGATGCTAAGTTTGAGTTTGGGTTTTCAATTTCTTCAAAAGAAGGTAATTTGCCAAATAGCCCAATTCTTACAAGAAGAAAAAATAAGAAAACAAAACCTACACCTGCAAAAAAGAATTTCCAAATAATTTTTGGACTTATATTAAAATTACTCATTATTTATATATTTCTTAGTAAAAAACTGTTCATAATTGTCTAAATCCTTGAAAGATTTTATCTTTTTAAAATTATCTGTTGATATAACATAATAGCTCACAGAACTTGCTTTCTCCTTAAATAATTTCTGTTTATCTATGTTCAAATTCAACAATAATTTACTGACAATTTCCATATCATCAAATCGTTTCAATGTAATTAGCGTTTCTCCTTTTTCAAAGAAAATTGGATTCACTTTCACTTTTTGATCTGATACTTTTGATGCACAATATCCTTGTAAATCTGTTACAACTTGTTGCAATTTAAAATAAGAATCATTCAGTCGTACAACAATCATAAAATCACTGGTATCCATATTAAATTCAATCTGCTCCACCTTTAAAGTATCAGATTTTTCTTGTGCGCTTGTTGTTTCTTGAACTTTTTTAGTTGTATCTCCTATTCCATTTTCATATTGAATCAATGCAATTAAATATTCTTGAGCTTTCTTTTTAACATCTGTGTTTGGATACTTCAAAACGATATCTGACAAAGCTAATTTATACTTTTTAAATGCTTTCTGTTTTCCATAAACCATCGCCTCAAGAAAATCAATCTTTGCCATTTCTACATCAGGCATTTTAATTTTTTGTGCTAATTTTTTATTATTCAAAACTGTTTCAAAATCCTCTTTAAGATAAGCTTGGTATGTTTGTGCATACAAAGCATCGCTTTGCGATTCTGTTTGAATCGTATCTTGTATTTTTTGTGGTTGCTCTTGCAATTTTGCAGCAACATCACTAAATGGATAGTTTTCTAAAATGTAATTTTTTTCCTTTGATGCTAATCCTTTTAAATCTTGTTCCAAATAAATGAGGTATTGATAATAATGTGCTATTGCATCAAACTCACTATTAGGAAATCGTCTTATCAATTCATCAAAAGCTTGTTTTGCTTTAGGAATATTTTGTAATTTATTTTTAAAAACGACACCAATACTAAACAGAGCATTCGCAATTTTTTTATCTGATGCTATAAAATCCTCTGGTGTTTTAGGTATCTCAATTTTTGTTTCTTTTGTAGGCTGTTTGATATTTTTATCTGCACTTAAATTTTCATTTTCTACTGGAACATTTTCTGTATTATTTTCTCCATCTTCAGTATCAAAAATAGATTTGCTACTTCTACGCCAGTTTATTTCAAATGGTCGATTTCCCCAAACTGCTTTGAATTGATTATACCCTTTGGATTTTAATTCATCGTTATAAAAGTACCATAAACCATTAGAAGAATAATTTTGAGGTGAAAATCCTGCACTTAAATCTACATTTCCTCCACCTACATTGTCTTCTATTGAAATTCTACTTTTTTTCTTATTTATCTTTTCTTTTTCTGCTTCCTTTTCTGCTAAAAACTGAGCCAGTTCTTTTGGCGACATTTTTCCTAAGCGTTGTAAGCTATCTTGTACATTTACAATTTCTCTATTCTTTGCTAATTCATCTAAAACGCTTTGTCGTGTAAAAGCTTCTGGATATTCTAAATTTTCTTTTGGAATAAATGCCACAGCACTATCATAATTTAATTTGGCTACCGCATACTTTTCTGTATCAAAATTAATTTTACCCATCAACAAATAGGATAAGCCTTTTTGAATATTATTTGTAGTACTCAACTTAACAGATTTGTCTAAGTAAATCAATGCTTGAGCTGTATCTTTATTATTATTTAAAGCATAATTTGCCAACTCAAAATAAACTTCATCTGCTTGGTCCTTATTCTTTCCAAATCTTACAAGTTTAGCCAACATTTTTTCAATATTAGCATCTGATAAGCCTGGGTATTTTGCAAAAATATCTGCCATTTTTAATTTTGAATAAAAGGCAAATTTATCATCATTTGTATGTTTGATATTTTTTACATAAAAATCAACTGCATCTGCTGGTTGGTCATTCTGTTGATACAACTGAGCTAATAAAAACTCATAGTAGGCTTTTTCTTGTTTCTTTTTAATGAAAGGCATTGCATTTTCCAATTCTTCAATTGTCAATGGAATATTTTTACTATTCAATTGATAATAAGCACTTATTAAGAAAATATCTTTTTTCTGATTTGTTGTTAATTTACGCAACGCTTTTGCATAAGCTATCATACTGTGTGCATCGGCATATCTATTCATATCAATCAGCGTTCGAGCCATCCAAACCAATGCTTCAGGACGGCTTTTCTTATGTTTAATCTTTTCCCAAAATGTCAATTTATCCCATTTGGCATCTTCTTTTTTAGACAAATCGGCTAAAGGATTTTCCTCGTTTCTATTTTGAGTTGTATCAACATAATAAGGGTTTTTTATCCATTCATCATCTAATAAAATATAAGGTTGATTTTTATTTTGTTCTTGTTTTTTTTGAATTTGAACTTCAAGCTGTTTTTGTTTTATTGCAGTTGAATCGATTGGCGTTGATGTTTTCTTTACTTTGGCTAATAGTTCAGGTGGAATCTTCTTGCCTTTTTTCTGAAGAGCAATAATTTTTTTCTTTGCCTTAATAATTTCTTCGATAGATTTTTTCTTATTGGCAATTGCATCAGCTTGTTTTTCCTTTAGTTCCTCCGCTTTTTTAGCAGCATCTTTCTTTTGTTGGCTTAGTTTTAGTTCAATTATCTTCTGCTTTTCACCTGCTTTTTTCTTTATTTCTTTTTGTCTTTTTTGGAGGTATTTCAATCTTGCCTTATTGGATAAGCCAACTTGAGCATTCATTTTTTCGGGCTTCATTGTGGTAACAATATATTGAAACGTGATAAATGAAGTATCTATTTTATCTTGAAAATATTGAGCTTTGCCTAAAAGCAAATAAGCATTATCTCGCCATCGTCCATAATTTCTGATTTGAAGAACAATGCCCATTTTCTTTTCTATCTGTTGCAATTCCGATGCATAACTCTTTAAATTGTCTTTATTTGCCCAATAGAAAGGTATTTCTTTAGAGAAATCAATTTTAAAGTTTAAAGCATTCTGTCTTAAAAGTTCTTTGTAACGTTCATTGGCATTAAAATACCAATTGTTTCTTGTGGTCAAATCGCCCCAAGCTTTCTGAATTAATGTGGCTTTCTTATATTGACTAGATTGTTTCTTTTTGTCTTTGCCAAAACTTAGCTTTGGCAAAAATAAGACACAAAAAAATATAACAATATATATAGTTTTCCTAATCAACATATTTAGTTTAAAACAATACGCAATTTCCAAAATTTATTTCACTTAATAAAGCAATTCGATATTATTAATAAATAATAAAACTAATAAATGTTAAAAATAAATCGCTATTGAAATTCAGATTTCTATATTTCTGTTTATTCTATTATCTTTAATACAAACAAATAGAGATGAAAAAAACGCTCCTAATTCTATTTCATATTTTAGTAGGTTTAGTTTCTTGCACCAATAACCAGAAAATAAAAACCGATCCTTTAGTTGAAGCTATTGATACCACAATTGCTCCTGACGAAGACTTTTTTATGTTTGCCAATGGAAAATGGATAAAAGATCATCCAATTCCTGATGCTTATTCTAATTGGGGCATTGGGAATTTAGTTCAAGAGCAAATTTGGGAACAACTCAAAAAAACCAATGAAAATGCTCAGAAAAGAGCGAAAAATACTACTGAGCAAAAAATAGGCGATTTTTATACATCTGCTATGGATACCAATGCAATTGAGCAAAATGGCATAAAAGATTTAAAGCCTGAATTAGAAAGAATTAATAAAATCTCAAATTTAAAAGATTTAACAGAAGCCGTGGCATATTTTAATACCATTGGCGTTCCTTTATTCTTTGATTTTGGGATTTATCAAGACTTAATGAACAGTGATAAAAATATTATTTATTTGTACCAAGGAGGTTTAGGATTGCCTAATCGGGATTATTATTTCAATACTGATGAAAGAACATCTGAAATCCGAAAAGAATATCAGAATAATTTTATAAAAAACATATTTACTTTCTCCACAGAAAAAACAACTGAATTTAATTTTTCAGCTGATGCTATTTATAAATTAGAAGAAAAAATGGCAAAAAGTTCAAGAAAATTGGAAGATTTGAGAGATGCTTATGCCAATTACAATAAAAAATCAATACAAGATTTACAGAAATTGACACCGAATTTTGATTGGAATCTATATTTCAAACAACTAAATATCTCAAAAATAAATAGCGTAATTGTTGGACAACCTGAGTTTTTTATTGCCTTAAATAATTTACTACATGTACAAAATTTAAAAACATTAAAAAATTATATGCAATATCATTTAATTGCAAACTATGCTCCATTTTTGAATAAAGCTATTGATGATGTTGATTTTAATTTTTATTCTAAATTAATTAAAGGAAAAAAAGAGCAGTTGCCACGATGGAAACGTGCTTTGATTTGGGAAGAAGACGCTATGGGCGAGGAACTAGGCAAATTATATGTTAAAGAAAACTTCTCAGAAACAGAAAAAAAACGATACATTGATATTGTAAAAAATGTAATGACCGCTTACGAGAAAAGAATCAAACTATTGAGTTGGATGAGCGACAGCACTAAACAAAAAGCGATTGAAAAACTACATAGTATTACTTACAAAGTTGGCTATCCAGATAAATGGAAAGATTTTTCTAAATTGGAAATTTCAAAAAGCAGTTTAGTACAAAATCAAAAAAATATTTCTAAGTTTTGGTTAGAAGATGTAATAAATAAATTAGGAAAACCCGTTGATAAAAGCATTTGGGAAATGACTCCACAAACTTATAATGCCTATTATAATCCAAGTAATAATGAGATAGTTTTACCTGCTGCAATTTTTACTGTTCCTGGATATAAAGATAATGAATTAGATGACGCTTTGGTTTATGGTTATGCAGGTGCATCTACCATTGGACACGAAATTACACACGGTTTTGATGATGAAGGTAAAGAATTTGACAGCAAAGGCAACTTAAATAAATGGTGGACAGCAACAGACGACAAAATGTTTGAAGAAAAGACAAAAGCTTACATCAATGTTTTTGATAATCTGAAAGTTTTAGATAGTTTAAAAGGAAATGGTTCCGCTACTTTAGGGGAGAATATTGCAGATTTAGGTGGCATTGCAATAGCATTAGATGCTTTTAAACAAACCAAACAATATAAAGAAAATCAGATAATAAATGGCTATACGCCATTACAAAGATTCTTTTTAGGTTATGCTTTAGGCTGGAGAATGCACATGCGTAATGAAGAAATTGCGAATAGAGTTTTGACAGATGTTCATGCATTATATTTCCATCGTGTAAATATTCCTTTCTCGCATACACCAGAATTTTATGATGCATTTAATATTAGACCTGATAGTAAAATGTATGTAACTCCTGATAAACGGGTAAAAATTTGGTAGAAAAACAAGAAATAAAATGTCCAAATTGTGGTTCTAATCAAATAAAAACTGAATTTGGTGAGGTAAAAGTATGTTCAAATTGTAATTTTAAATTCAATGTACATCCTTTACAAAAAAGCTCGCCTAAAATTATTCTAATTGGGATACTTTTTATTGTAGGATTAATAGCTATTATTCAATACACTATTCCAAAGTTTGATGAGCAAAAGGCTATGGAAGAAATAATGCAACAACAAACTCAAACTTCGCAAAAAAACATTTCTACCAAACAAAAAGTATTAAATGAAAAAATTGAATATATCAATAATAATATAATTTGGAAAAGTAAAATTGATGAAAGTGCTGATTTAATTACAATTTCACTTCAAATCATTGATGCCGAAAATAAAAAAGTTGATGGTGATATTGTTTTAGATATTATTCAAGCAAAAGAAGATAATACATACGATTTAACTACAGCAAATTTTCAAAAAAGTTTATTTGCCATCATTAATCAAAATAGAATTATTGAAATTAATATTGCTACTAAAGAAATTGTTGCAGAAAACAATACATTTATTGCCAAGTATAAAGAATTAAAAAATGGCATACAAAAAATAGAATATTCCAAAGCGATGCAAGCCATTTTATTTCAAAATTTAGATGGTGCAACATTCTATTACTTTCCTAATAAACAGCTTTTTGTCTCAAACTTAGAATTAACTCAACTAAGAAAAATGGAACAAACTGGAGATAATTGGCAATTTGAAAAGAAATTTATCATCTTAAATGGAAAATTATTTGCCATTACCAAAAAAACACAACAATATACTATGGAATTATCCAGTTCTGATATTCAAGCTATTTTGGAAGGTGCTGATTGGATGAAGAAAAATTATGCTATAGTTGCTATAGATAATATTTTAAAAGATGTAGATTTTAGCAATTCTGAAATTTTATACAGTAATAAAAATGAAATTATGTGTGTAAATGAGTCAACATATGAAGTTATTTATTATAATATAAAAAACAACAAAACTTGGCGTAGAAAAATTGATGGCATTCAAAACGAACAACTCCAAACAACTATTTCAGGCAATGACATTTTGATTTATCATTCCAAAAATGCTTACGCTTTTGATAAAAGTGATGGTAATTTAATTTGGAAATATTAAGCGTCTATTCTTTATTTTCTTGACGATTCAGCTCATCATCTAATTCCTTTTCCATTGATTTCAAGGCATCTTCATTGATGGTGATATCCATAGTATTCTCAGCATCTTTCATATCTTCAGACTTCTGCTTTTTTTGTTCTTTAATTTCTAGACGCTTTTGTTTGCGTTCCGTTTTTTTCTGTTCATAAGCATCTTTCTTTACTTTTTTTTGTTCTTCTCTCGCCGCTTTTTCTTCTGCTGTTAATTCTCCAATAATTCTCAATTGATGCGATTTAATTTCAAAAACATCATCGACAGGAATATCTACTACAAACCAAAAAACTTTAATTTTTGCAATACCTACACTTCTCATTTTAATTGACAAGGTCAATAATTTAGAAATTAAATTAAAAAGAGCTGTAATATTACTAATCTGAGTATGTGTTGTAAAAATAGCCGACTGATGCCCTTTTATTTTCTGTACTTTATCATAATGCAAAGCACCAATTTTGAGTTCTGCTGTATTAATAATATCCGTCTTAATTTCTAAAACTTTTATAGGCAAAAAAAACGAATTGCTTATTTTTATATCTGTTTCCAAATCAACATAAGTTAAATTAATTGCTTTTGTTCGAACTTCAAGAATATCTACAGTTCTATTCTCAATTGCTTTCTTTACAATAAAATCAACTATTTTATGTCTTATATTTTGGATTAATCCCACTATTTCTATGCATTTTTCAGGTCAAAGTTAAAAAAAATGCATCTAATCCAACTTAGTATTTCATTTTATGATAATATTTAACCTTAGTATAGAAAAAGCATAATAATTATTTTTGTTTAAAATTAGTTCTTATGTTACAAACTTCAGATACTTTAAATAGAATGTCGGAATCGGCAACTATCAAAATGGCACAATTAAGTAGAGAATTAGCTGCAAAAGGTGTTCACGTAATTTCTCTTTCTCTTGGAGAACCAGATTTTCAGACACCAAAACATATAAAAGAAGCCATGAAAACTGCTATTGATAGTGGCAAGTACGATTCATATTCTCCAATTTCTGGTTATGCAGATTTAAAACAAGCAATTTGCGATAAATTAAAGAGAGATAATAACTTAGACTATAAACCAGAAAATATCGTTGTATCAACAGGTGCGAAACAATCATTAGCTAATGTTTTTGTTGCTTTTTTAAATGAAGGTGATGAAGTTATTATTCCAGCACCATTTTGGGTTTCTTATCCTGAACAAGTAAAAATGTGTAATGCTACTCCTATTTATATTTCTACTAATGTTGATGCAGAATTTAAAATTACCGCTGAACAATTAGAAAATGCAATTACACCTAAAACTAAATTTTTAGTGTATTCATCGCCAAGCAATCCTACAGGCTCTGTTTATACTAGAGAAGAAATTGAAAGTTTTGTGAAAGTATTAGAAAGACATCCTCAAGTTTATATTGTTTCTGATGAAATTTATGAACATATCAATTATGTAGGCAAACACGTTTCAATTGCAGAATTTCCAAGTATTAAAGATAGAGTAATCCTTGTAAATGGACAAGCAAAAGGTTATGCTATGACAGGTGCAAGAATCGGTTATATTGCTGCTCCTGCATACATTGCAAAAGCTTGCGATAAATTACAAGGTCAAATTACTTCAGGTACAAATTCTATTGCTCAAAGAGGTACAATTGAAGCACTTTTGGGCGACCAAGAACCAACTTATGCAATGCGTGAAGCTTTTAAGAAAAGAAGAGATTTAGTGTTGAGTATATTAAACACAATTCCAAATATAAAATGTAATATTCCAACAGGAGCATTTTATGTTTTCCCTGATGTAAGTGCCTATTTCGGAAAAACTTTTGAAGGCGAAGTATTGAAAGATGCCGATGATTTATGTTTATATTTACTAAACGTAGGTCATGTAGCCGCTGTTTCAGGAAGTGGCTTTGGAGCACCTGAATGTATTCGTTTTTCTTATGCTGCTTCTGAGGAAAACTTAAAAGAAGCATTTACTAGAGTAAAAAATGCATTAGAAAAACTATCGTAAGATTTACAAATTATTTATAAAAAATGAGAGCCTTAGAGCTCTCATTTTTATTTATTTCTCCGCTAAGTTTTTCAATTTAGACAACATCGAAAAGGGCGTATCTACTGCTGCAGAATTGGCTAATCCTGAAGGAATATTTCCTCCAGTCAAACTATAAGCTTGATGTATTACTTCAGTTGAATTACCTTTAGAAATAAACTTCCAATAGCCTTTCATCTCTGGTACTCTTACATAATCACTATTAATAGGCACAAGATTGGGAGCTGCTTCTAATTCAAAAGTCGCAATCCCAGTTTTTGAATCTTTAGTTAGCTTATAATGAGTTACAACATCTCTATCTTTCACAATTGGGGCATTCACAATCATATAAGTATAAAAATCATCATCGCTATTTTTTTTTACTACTTTAACACTTCCCGGTTGTGCTTTATACAAAAATTGATCATGCAATTTTGTATTCTTAAAAATTTCCACCAATTCATCAACAGTTGCGTTGATAATAGTTACACCTTTATACTCTTTTAAGCTAGAATTTGGTCTCTTCCTTGTCCAAACTTTTATTCCGTTTTTATCTTTTTCTAAAGCCCAATCATTTTGTGCTTGTAAATTGCCTAATATACTTATCACTAATACACTAAAAATAAAATACTTCATCTATTTCGTTTTTTTAATTTGTATGCAAAATACGTACCATTTTTAATTTGTAAAAGCATATATTTTTTAATAATTTTGTATTTAACTTTTTTTATATTAATATGAAAACATATAAATTAATATTTGGATTTTTATTGTTGATTATTTTGCCAACATCGTTCGCTCAGGGTTACTTGGGTGTTTTGGTTAAAGATTATGACCTTTCAGGAATTAAAGGAGCTTTAGCCCTTAATATTTTAGATGATGGTGCTGCTAAAAATAGTGGACTCAAAGAAAATGATATTATCGCTCAACTTGATAATAATGTAGTTACGAATAAATCAGACTTAATTAACTTATTAAATAAAAAAAAATGGTGCGATAAAATTCATTTGCAATTTTATAGAAATGGTAGTTTAAATAATATAGATATCATTTTAGGCTATAAAAAAAATACAAAAAAATATAATGTACACAAGCAAGTAATTGACAAAAATCAACATTGGATTTTTGAAGATGACAATACCGTTATTGTTTTTGATGAAAAAAATCATCCAATCTCCATTAATAAATTCGGTAACGGTTGTTTATTAGATACTTGGTATATCCAACAAGATTATAAAGGCGATGAAATACCTCAATGTTATTTGGATTTGGACGATAAATTATATACTATTGAAAGAATTAAGGACAGTCAAGAGAAAAGAAAAGTAAACATAGATGATATTATCTATATAAAAAAAATAACTGAAGCAGAGCAATCAAGAAACAATCCTGAAGATATTGAAAAGCCAATTTTAGACTTTCATACTTTTGGGATTTCACCAAACCCAAGTGATGGCTTATTTAATTTAACTATAGATACAAAATCCACCGCATCGTTTGGTATAAAAATATTGAATGCTTCGGGCTTAGTCGTTCATGAAACAAATATATCAAGTTCTGGAGAAGCTATTTTAAAGCAATTTGATTTAAGAACACTTGCAAAAGGACTATATTTGATACAGTTAGCAGAAGTTGGAAATGACCAGCATGTATTAGCAAAAAAATTATCCTAAAATAAAATAAATTGGCTGAAATTGGTTCGAATATTGAGAAAGCTGCGGATTGGCTAAAAAAGGGAAATGTTGTATCTATTCCAACAGAAACTGTATATGGATTAGCAGCAAATGCTTTAAATGAAACTGCTGTTTTACAAATTTTTGATATAAAAAAACGCCCATCTTTTGACCCATTAATTGTACATATCTCTTCCATAAATGAAATTGAAAAATATACCTTTTCATTTCCTGAAGTTTTAAAACCATTGGCAAATCTATATATGCCTGGTCCATTGACCTTATTATTGCCAAAGAAACCAATTATTCCTGATTTGGTAACGTCTGGCTTAGACCAAGTTGCCATCAGAATTCCAAAACATCCACTTACATTAGAATTATTATCCGCTTTAGATTTTCCATTGGCAGCACCAAGTGCCAATCCTTTTGGATATATTAGTCCAACAAGTGTTGCTCATGTCAATCAGCAATTAGGGACTCAAATTCCTTATATACTCGATGGCGGAGATTGTTCCATCGGAATAGAATCAACTATTATTGGTATCGAAAATGATGAAATTGTTTTATATCGATTAGGCGGACTTTCTTTGAATGCTATCGAATCTGTTGTCGGAAAAGTACAAGTAAATATCAATCAATCCTCAAATCCAAAATCACCAGGACAAATCAAAAGTCATTATGCACCAAAAAAACCATTTTATATTGGAGCTATTCAGAATTTGATATATCAATTTCGTGATAAGAAAATAGGAATAATTAGTTTCGGCAAAAATGCCAATTTTAAACAGCAAAATATAGTTGAATATAACTTATCTTTAGTTGGAGACACCTATGAAGCTGCACAAAATCTTTTTAGCACAATGAGAATTTTAGACAATAGTTCTATTGATTTAATTATTACAGATTACTTGCCTGAAACTGGTTTAGGATTAGCCATTAATGATAGACTACAACGTGCAGCTGCGAAATAATTGATTTTGGATAAATATTTAGCATGTTTTCCAATAACTTAATATTCAATAAGATTAAAATTCCATTTAATATTTATAAATTGTTTTCTTTATTTTAAAATAGATATAAGCAATGTCGAAAGAAGAAGTCTCGAAATTAAAATATCAAGCTCCAGAAACAAAATATTTTAAATCAAAAGAAGAATTTAATGAAGCAGTAGCCAAAGATTTTATTGAATATGCAAACCGTTCATTAAAAAAAGGAGAAAAATTTCTTATTGGAATGTCACATGGGAAATCGCCATCTGGTACGTATAAATATGTTGTAAAGCATTTTGACAAAATTATCCATCCACACAATTTATATTTTACATTTGTAAATTCTCCACTTAAAAGTCAGGAATCAGTAGAGTTAGAAACAATGGATGCACGCTCATTTATTAAAACTTTACTAAAATTAGAATTGATAAAAATCGAACAAGTTTTAGGAAAACGATTTGTTGAAGCAGAAATTGAACAATATATGCCTGATTTCAATCAAACCATCCAGAAATTCTTAGATGAAAACAATAAGGAAGGTTTAGATTATGCCATGATTACTTCTAATCCAAAAGGAAGGATTGCAGGCATTGAACGAAAATCAAAAGCCTTTGAATCCAACGAAATCACTACTATTGTTACAATTGATAAAGAAAAAGAATTAACGTGCACACCTAGTTTTTTATTAAAAACAAAACGCATTGCATTCTTAGCTACAAAAGCCGATAAAAGAAGACCATTAGCGTGGCTGTATAGCACCGATGGACAAGCAAATGAAAGTCCTAGTTTTATTAGATTTATCGATACTAATAAACAAAAAATTACTGTTTTTGTTGATGACAAAGCATTGACTTGGCCACAAATCGAGATTTATAGAGAAACACCTTATGGCGTTACAACTATACGTTTAGATACAACTTATCCTTACAAAGAAAATACTAAAGAGAAATTGCCAGTATTGATTATGGTGCATGGTTTCTTAGGTTTAAATTCTTTTGATGGCTTATTGACAAAACTACCTACCACAAAATATATTGCAGCTGCTATGCATTATGGTACAATACCTGATGATTTACCTGTTAAAGAATATTCCAATCATGTAATGTTGAATATTGATGCCGTAATTCAATATTTTGGCTCAAAAGGACATCCTGTTTATTTATTTGACCATTCTATGGGTAATACCTATTTCTTAATGATGGATAGAGAATATGATAATTTAGTGGGTGTAAAAAAATATCTAAAAGGAAGAATTGGTGCCAATCCCTTCTTTGGCGAAGAAGTAAAACATGCTATTTTGGGTTTCATGGATTATGTAATCATTCCCTCCATGAAATTTGTGAATGCTCCAATTGAAACTTCTTTTTTAGCAATGTTCCGTAGAGTTGTTCCCCTAGATAGTAAATTTGGCGTTCGCAAAAGAGCTATGAATTTAGCGAGTATGGTAATTGGGAAAGAACATACAGAAAATAGTGCGATTTGGAGTGCGATTAAAGCAAGATTGCTATATCAAATGGGGAATTTAGATTCTGTTCCTGAATTAAATCGTATTCCAATTGAAAAAGCAATGAATAGAATTCCACCAAAGATATTTGCAATTCAAAGTAGTTCAGCATTAAGAGAATCTAAAAAATTCGATAAACAGGTAGGCTTAACCAATACATTAAAACATCATCTTCCAGTAATGATACTTAAAAGCGAGTTAGATGGTGTAGCTAAATATGTTCCAAGATTATATGAATCAGAAAATGTAAAAGTAGTTGATGTTACGAATGGTTCTGAACATGATTTTTTTAGAGAGCATTTATACCACATGGTTGAGCCTATTCATACCTCACAATTAATCAGTGAATTTATTGATGAAATAGAAGCAAATAATAAAAAAACTTAGATTACTCTAAATATTGAAGCTTTTAATTTTTCTTTGATAAATGGTCTAAATATTATAGCTTTATACATTGATTTCAGATGAAGCACGAACGTTATTATTATAACCCAAAAACTCTTCGATACGAAAAGTACAAACTTACAGTTGTCCAGCGAGTTGTTAGGGTTATTGGATTTTTTACTTCTGCTTTCTTTTTTGGCTTTTTAGCAATGATATTGGGTTACAATTTTTTTGAAACACCACAACAAAAAACAGATAGCTTAAAAATAAAATCTATTCAAGATAGGTACGATATTTTAGGAAAAAGGGTTGATGCATTAGCTTCAGTAATCAATGAATTGGGAAAAAAAGACGACAATATTTATAGAGCAATTTTTGAGGCAGATCCTTTACCTAACGAATTAAGACAAAAGCAAATCAATCGTTCTAAAGCGTATGATGAGTTAAAAAACATACCTGAAGGTAAAATTGTAGCACAAACATTGGCAAAAATTGAAGATTTAGAAAAGAAAATTTATATTCAATCTAAATCGTACAGTGAACTTACCCAATTAATCAATAATAAAGAGAAATTATTGGCTGCCATTCCTGCTATTCAGCCTGTTGCCAACAAAGACTTAAAACGTATTGCTTCAGGTTTTGGTTATCGTATAGATCCCGTTTATAAAACTACAAGATTTCATGCAGGTTTAGACTTTTCTGCTCCAACGGGAACTCCTGTTTATGCTACTGGTGATGGCGTGGTGGAGAAAGCAGGCTCAGAAGGCGATGGTTACGGCTATAAAGTAATTATCAATCATGGTTATGGTTATCGTACATTATACGGACACAATAGCAAAGTAAAAGTAAAAGTTGGGCAAGTTGTTAAACGAGGAGAAACTATCGCATTGGTGGGCAGCACAGGAAAAAGCACTGGGCCACATTGTCATTATGAAGTTTGGAAAAATGGTCAAAAAATTAATCCAATCAACTTCTTCTTTAATGATTTATCGCCAACACAATACGATGAAATTCTAAAAATTGCTGAAACTAGCAATCAATCTTTTGATTAAAAATTATTAGTATTTATTGGCTTGATTTATTATTAAAACTAAAATTTATATTTTATTAACAGCATAAAAGTACTTTAATGCTTTTATATAAAAATTTGTATGTATATTTGTATTGAAATTTGACTATTAATCATCAATAAATTAAAAATATGCAAACAATAAATGCTCCAGTAATCAATGTTCAAGAAATAGAACCCAAACTTCGCCATCTAACCATTTTTCAAACATTTGACAAACTGAATCCCGGTGAAGCTTTGATTATTCATAACAATCACGATCCAAAACCTGTATTTTATCAATTACAAGAAATTAGAGGTAATGTTTTCGATTGGGAGTATCTACAAGCTGGTCCTGAATGGTGGGATATTAAAGTTACTAAACATAAAAATGCACCAAAACCTGCTGTTATTATTAATGAAAAGGGAGAAATTGAAATTACGGTACCTGCTTTAGAACCAAGATTAAAACATGAAACGATATTTTTTGCATTCGAAAAATTAGGTCCTGGCAAAACAATGATAATTCATAATGATCATGACCCAAAACCTGTTTATTATCAATTACAAAGTATGCATGGCGATATTTTTACTTGGGAATACTTGCAAGAAGGTCCAGAATGGTGGCAAATAAAAGTTACAAAAAAAGCGTCAGCACAACCAAATCCATACATCAATAACAATGGTGAAGTTGTAATTAATGTACCTGCTTTAGAACCTAGTCAAAAACACCCAACAATTTTTAATACTTTCGAGCGATTAATTCCTGGAAAAACATTAATTATCCATAACGACCATGATCCAAAACCATTACACTATTATTTACAAAATATGCATGGCGATACTTTTTCTTGGGAGTATTTGCAAGAAGGTCCAGAATGGTGGGATATAAAAATTATAAAGAAACAGAAAGAAGAAAATACAGGCGAACCAAACTATCTAAAAGTTGGAAAAAATCCATCTAATCAGAAGGAAACCACTATCACTATTGCTTTGATAGAACCAAAACTAAAACATGCAACTATTTTTAAAGTTTTCGACACATTGGAAGTAGGAGAAAGTTTAGTCATTCATAATGATCACGACCCAAAACCAGTTTATTATCAACTATTAGGTGAACGTGGCGAGACTTTCACTTGGGAATATTTAGAACAAGGTCCGCAATGGTGGGATATTAGAGTTACTAAGAAAGGCTCTGAAAATGATGAAACGATTGGCGAAATCGTTGCTAAAGACATTAGAAAAGCTGAAGTACTAAAAAAATTTGGAATAGACTTTTGTTGTGGTGGAAATAAAACAGTTCGACAAGTTTGTACTGAAAAAGGAATTGATGCCAATTTAGTTGAACAAGCATTGCAACAACCTATTCAAAATCTAACAGGAAATAATCATAATTATAATGAATGGAATATTGATTTTTTAGCTGATTATATTGTAAATGTACACCATAGTTACGTAAGAAAATATCTACCTGAAATAGTTGGATATGCTGCAAAAGTTGCAAAAGTACACGGACCAAATCATGCAGAATTAGCATCAATTAATGACTTGGTGGCAAAAATAAATACTGAATTATTAAAACATTTGAAAGAAGAAGAAGGTGTGTTATTCCCTTTGATAAAAAAAATAGTACAAGCTAAGCATTCAAATACAAAATTAGATAGTACAAATAATTTTGCACAAGTTTTAGAAGAACTAGAAAAAGAACACGAACAAGTTGGCGAGATGGTAGATAAAATTAGAATATTAAGTAATGAATTTGCTATTCCTGAAGACGCTTGCACTAGTTATAAATTATTGTACAAAATGCTACAAGATTTTGAAGATGACTTACATATTCACATTCACTTAGAAAATAACATTCTTTTTCCAAAATCAATAGCAATTGAAAAAGAATTAGTTTAAAATATTATTCAATTTAAAATAATATTATGAATTTTACAGAAGTGCATAAGAATGAAAATTATAAAGTAACAGAAGTATTCTTGGAACTCGGCGAAAAAATGCCTTTACATCAAGCAACATCTAATGCGTTTGTAATTTGTAGAAATGGAAAAAGTAAACTGACATTTTTTGATAAAACTTTAGTGCTTAGTCAAGGCGAATCCATATTAATTCAAGCTAACGACCCACACGAATTGGAAGTATTGGAAAATTTTAGTGCATCAATTATTATGGAACCAGATGCTAAAATAGATTTTTTGTAGTATTATAGTAGAATGATTGCTAAGCAATAATACTTTTATTTATGTTAATTAATGAACAAACCAAAATAGCCACATTGATAAAGCATCACCCAGATGCTTTAGAAACTATCGTAACTTTAAGTCCAGATTTCAAAAAATTACGTAATCCAATCTTGCGTAAGTTAATGGCAGGAAGAACAAGTATTGCAATGGCATCTAAAATTGGCGGATGCAAACCTGAAGATTTTTTCAAAGCTCTTCAACCATTAGGTTTTGAAGTTGATACAAAAGGAGTAATTCCAAAAGAAAAAGAACCTGGACAAAAAGCACTTCCTATCTATTTAAAAAATGCAAAAGCAGAACAAATTGTTAATTTTGATGTTCGTGAAATGTTGGCTGGTGGCAATGATCCATTGCGAGAAATTCAGCTAAAAGTAAAAGAATTAAAAGCTGGAGAAATATTGAAAATTATCAATACTTTTGAACCTGTTCCTTTAGTAAAACTATTAGAGAAACAAGGCTTCCAAACTTATGTTGATGCTATTTCAGATAACCATTATGAAACTTACTTTTATAAAGAAGATGGCACAAATTCATCCGCAGAATTGCCAACTGAAATTCAAACCTCAGCAGATTGGGAACAATTATTACAACATTATAAAGATAAAATAAGAGAGATAGATGTTCGACATTTAGAAATGCCGATGCCTATGATGACAATTTTGGAAAATTTAGAAACATTACCTGAAGATATGGCGTTATATGTAAACCATAAACGAATACCAGTTTTCCTTTTAACAGAATTAAAAGATAGAAATTTTGATTTTAGAATCAAAAATGTTCAAGATAGTGAAGTATATTTATTAATCTTTAAAAATAAATAGTTTTGATTGGTGGTTTAGTTGGTAATGGTTTACAACAAACAACATCTTATAAAGTTGTAATACCTTTTTATGTTTATGCAGCAGTTTCATTATTAATTGGAACTATATTACTATTCTTTCATACTGATATTGCACACCAACACTATTTTCATCCTTATACACTTGCTATTACGCACACAATGGCATTAGGCTGGGGGACTATGATTATTTTTGGGGCATCACATCAATTATTGCCTGTTTTGGTGGAAGGAAAATTAGATAGTAATTTATTGGCTTATCTAACATTTATTTTTGCTGCTATTGGCATTCCATTCTTAGTAGCTGGATTTTATATGTTCCAAATGGGTTGGTTAGTACAGTTTGGAGCAATTTTAATAAATATAGCTGTAATTTGTTACCTCACCAATGTCATAATGAGTATTTATAATAGTAAAAAATATAATATTCATGCTTGGTTTATAGCAACAGCTTCATTATGGTTATTTTCGACCACCTTCTTTGGCTTACTCTTAGTTTTCAATTTTACTCGTTCCATTTTACCAAAAGATTCTGTCGCATACTTAACAATACACGCTCACTTAGGTATTGTAGGATGGTTTTTATTATTGGTGATTGGTGTTGGTTCACGATTAATTCCTATGTTCCTAATTTCAAAATACACCAATGATAAAACTTTATGGCAAATATTTATTTTAATCAATTTGAGCTTAATAGGTTTTATCGTTTTAAAATTGATGAACTATCCTGTAACTTATTATTATATTGTATTGGCATTTGGATTATGTGGCATTGCATTATTCGGTAATTTTTGTCGAATGACACACAAAGTAAGAATTCGGAAAAGTGTAGATGAACAAATGAAAGTTTCACTCTTATCCGTATTACAAATGTTAATCCCAATAGTTGTTTTACTTATTGTCATTATGCTTTTTCCTTCAAAAAAATATGCTGACATGTCCATTTTATATGGATTTTGTATATTTTTTGGTTGGCTAACAGCTATTATTTTGGGAATGACTTTTAAAACTTTACCATTTATTGTTTGGAATAAAGTATATAGTAAGAAAGCACACGCCGGCAGAACACCAGTTCCCAAAGATTTATTCAATGAAAATATTTTTAACGGAATGACTTTGGCTTATATTTTTGGATTTATATTATTTGTAATAGGAATAATTCTTAGCCTAAATATTGTTTTAAAAATAGCAACAATAGCATTAGTTTTAGCCGCTAGCCTATATGTTTCAAATATAATTATTATTTTATTGCATAAACCAAATATTAAATGAATGAAGTAACTAACGACAGTATAAAGTTAAACATTGCCTTGTCTGATTTGTATAATGTTTATGATCCTGAAATTGGCTTGAATGTCGTAGATTTAGGATTGATATATAAAGTTATTTTTGAAGAAGCAACGCAACGTTTAGATTGTGAGATGACATTGACTACTCAATTTTGTCCAATGGGTGAGAGTATTACAAATGATGTTATCCAATCTCTTACAAAATCGTTTCCAGGTTGGGACATCAATGTGAACCTGACATTTGAACCAGCTTGGGATTATACCAAAATTTCGCCAGAGGGACAAGAATTCTTAGGTCATTAATTATGTTGAGTCTAACTTGTAAAACAGCCATAAAAGCAGTCATCTATCTTTCCAGTAAAAGTGTAAATGGAGAGAAAGTTGGACTAAAAGAAATTGCGGAAAACATCAATGCAAGTGAACATACTGTGGGCAAAACGCTACAAACATTAGTGCGACATGGCATTATCAATAGCCTAAAAGGTCCAACTGGTGGGTTTTACATCTCCGAAGCTCAACAAAATCAGCCGATATCGAATATCGTTGAAACCATAGAAGGTAAAGAGATTTTTAAAGAATGTGGATTAGGCTTAAGCAAATGCTCCGCTCAACATCCTTGTCCAATACACAACGAGTATAAAGTTGCTCGTGAACTTATAGAACAATTATTTAGAGAGAAAAAAGTAAAAGACCTTTGCGATCCTGTTACCAACGGATTGGCATATTTGGTTGGATAATAACTAATAAATAAAAATTGATATGGAAGAAAAAAGTAATCAATCGACACCTTTACGACCACAAGGAGAAAGAATTTTAAGCTCTAATCTTGTAGAAATGGATGTGAAACAGTTTATTCAGCAGATTAGATCAGAAAAAGTTTGGGCTGAAAGCGACCACAATTCGATTACGATTTTTAAATCTGAAAAAATGCGAATTGTACTGATTGGTATGCATAAAGGAGCAACTTTAAAAACACATACTGCCAATGCCATTATAAGCGTCCAAGTCGTGGAAGGCTTAATAAAATTCACTGCAGATGAACAAACAATTGCTTTGGAAAATGGAAGAATGATAGCTTTACAAGAAAAAATTCCTCATAGCGTTTCTGCAGTTGAAGACAGCTTCTTTTTATTGACCTTGGCTATGTAATTTTATTTTTTGCAATAATTCTGCAAGAAAAAAAAATGAACGATAATTACAAAGCAATCAACATTTTTTCTGGATTCTCTAAATAAGATTTTACAGTAGCCAAGAAACTAACACTATCTTTTCCATCAATAATTCTATGGTCATAAGATAATGCCAAATACATCATTGGTCTAATCTCAATATTTCCATTAATAACCACTGGACGCTCATCTACTCTGTGCATTCCCAAAATAGCACTTTGTGGTTGATTGATAATTGGCGTACTCATTAATGAACCAAAAACGCCACCATTTGTAATCGTAAAGGTGCCTCCTTCCATATCTTGCATACTTAATTCATTATTACGAGCTAAAACAGCCAAGCGTTTAATTTCTCTTTCTATTCCAGCAAAGCTCAATGTTTCAGCATTTCTAATTACTGGAACAACCAAGCCTTTTTCTGTAGAAACCGCAATAGAAACATCGCAATAGTCATGATAAATAATGTTTTCATCAGTGATATAAGCATTTACAGCTGGAAATTTTTGTAATGCCAAGCAAACTGCTCTTGTAAAGAATGACATAAAACCTAAACCAACACCGTTTTGCTCATAGAATGCATCTTTATATTTAGCTCTAATTTCATTGATAGCAGACATATCTACATCGTTAAATGTAGTTAGCATCGCTGTTTGGTTTTTCACTTCCACTAATCTTCGAGAAATAGTTTTTCTAATTCTCGTAAGCTTTTCAATACGCTCTTCTCTTAAACCAACTGCTGTCGGAGCAACTATTGCAGGTGAAATAGGTTTTGTTGAAGCTGGTACACTCGTAGCTGATTTAGGGGCTTCAGCTTTTTGAGCGTCTTCTTTTGTAATTCGACCATCAACACCACTTCCTTTAATATCTGAGGCTGGAATATTTTTTTCATCTAAAATTTTCTTTGCAGCTGGAGAAGGTGTACCAGTAGCATAGCTATCACTCTTAGTTTCATTAGTACTAACTACTTTTGGCGTTTCTGCCTGTTTAGATGCTGTTTGAGTTTCAACTTTTGTATCTGTTGGTTTCTTAGCATCTGTTTCAATATAAGCAACAATAGCTCCAATTTGAATATCATCGCCTTCATTGGCAGAACGAGTAATTACACCAGCAAATTCAGCTGGCAATTCAAACGTAGCTTTATCTGACTCAAACTCTGCAATTGGTTGGTCTAACTCAACATAAGCTCCATCTTCTACTAACCAAGATGCTAAGGTTACTTCACTAATAGATTCGCCAATTGAGGGTACTTTTATTTCCTGTTTCATATATTGTAAATTATTGTGTCAATAGATATAAATACAAATTTATCCTTATTTTGTTTTAAAAGAAAATAAAGCTATTTATTTTTTTCAGATTTTGCCATATAATGTATCATTCCATCGCCTAAACCTACTTTAGGTACGATTAAGTTTTCAATAGCTGCTTTTCCCATTATAAAATTAAAAATCTTTGCTGCTGGAACAATTACATCTGCTCTATCTGGTTTTAATTGATATTGGATAATTCGTTCTTCAATACTCAATTTCTCCAATTTATGTATCGTTGTTTCTATAGTATGTTTGGTTGCAATAGTTTTTTTTGAATTAGCAAACAATTTCTGAATGGAATTGATATTTCCACCAACACCAATACCTTGAATATTACTATAAGTCGAATTTATTTCTAACAACCAAGTTTCTAATTTTTCCCATTGCTTATCTTTTACTTTTCCCATACACATACGAAGTGTACCAATATCAAATGAACGTTTCGCAATAGTTTTCCCTCCACTTAATAGAATAATTTCAGTACTTCCGCCTCCCACATCAATATATAAATAATTGGTATGTTCTTTAAAATCATACAATTCCACATGGTTTGACAACACAAATTCTGCTTCTCTTTGTCCTGAAATAATTTCGATTTGAATACCCGTTTTTTTCAGAACTAAATCAACAATTTCCTGACTATTCGTTGCATCACGCATCGCAGAAGTTGCACAAGCCATTATTTTCTTAGGTTTATGAACATCTATAAGATTTTTAAATGCTTTCATAGTAGAGAGCATATCTTCAATTTTACTTTTAGAGAACGAACCTCTAGTAAATGATTCTTCACCTAAACGTAAAGCTACTCTGTACATTGCATCTTTAATATACTGTTTGCCTTCAGGCGTATGATATACGTTTGTAAAAATTAAACGTACCGCATTGGAGCCTATATCTATCGCAGCATACTTCATTTTTTGTTACTATTAAAATTCAAGATTAATTCTATCTAAATTTTCGCAACAATGTTTGAGCAATAAAATAGAGTTTGCAATATCTTCTTTATGTGCCATTTCTATTACTTGGTGTAAATGTCTAGTCGGAACGGAAATTGCTCCTGCTATTGCTCCAGTTTTGCCCATTCTTTGTATCCCAGCAGTATCTGTGCCACCCATTGGCAATAATTCAGATTGCCATTTTATTTGAAATTCCTCAGCAATTTGCTTTTGGAAACGCACCATTCGATAATCACAAATAGTACTAGCATCCATAATTTTAATAGCAACACCCTCTCCTAGTTTTGTAATTTGTTCTTCTGGTCTTGCCCCAGGCAAATCATAAGCAATCGTGGTATCTAAACCAAAACCAAAGGTTGGATTAATATTATGTGCAGCAACATTTGCTCCTCGAATTCCTACTTCTTCTTGAACAGTAAATACACCATAAACATCGTAAGGACAATCTTTTAAAGCTTTTAATGTTTCAATCAAAATATAAACTGCCACTCTATTATCAATAGATTTACAATTCACGCAATTACCCATTTCAACCAAAGTACGTTCTCTGGTAATTGGGTCTCCAACTTGAACCAATGCCTTTACTTCATCAGCAGGCATACCTAAATCAATAAAATAATCAGAGATTTGGGCTACTTTATTTCTTTCTTCAGGTGTCATAATATGAATAGGTTTGCTACTCATCACACCCAATAAATCTTTTTTGCCGTGTACAATAACTCTTTGAGCTGTCAATGTTTTGGGGTCAAAACCACCTAAAGTATGAAAGCGAATAAATCCATTATCGTCAATATATTTTACAATAAATCCAATTTCATCCATGTGAGCACCAATCATCACACGCTTACTGCTATCTTTTCCTTTTTTTATAGCATATACATTACCTAAATTATCAGTTTCTATTGTTAAATCTTCAGATTTTAGTTCTTCATAAACAATTTTTCTTACTTCATTTTCAAACCCTGAAGTTCCTGGAACTTCACATATTTTGGCTAATAATGGAATATTAACTTGCATATATATTATAATTTTTTATCAAAATTACATGTATTTCTGATAAAATAAAGAAATTAAGTCTAAAATTATGATTTATTAGAATAAAGCATAAAAAATATAAATAAGAACGGGCATTTCTTTCGAAATGCCCGTTCTTATAAAACAAATGAAAACAACTCTATTAAGCAATTGCTTGTTCGTATCTCGTTGCAACTTCAGCCCAATGAATTACATTGAAAAATGCATTAACATAATCTGGTCTTCTGTTTTGATAGTGCAAATAATAAGCGTGTTCCCAAACATCAATTCCTAAAATTGGCGTTCCTTTGCAATCTGCAACATCCATTAATGGATTATCTTGATTTGGTGTAGAGGTCACACATAATTGCTTATCAGCAGTTACTGCTAGCCATGCCCAACCTGAGCCAAAACGTGTTGCTGCAGCTTTAGCAAATGCATCTTTAAATGCTTCAAAAGAACCAAAAGCAGCATTAATTGCATCAGCTAATTTTCCTGTAGGTTCACCTCCACCATTTGGAGACATTACTTTCCAAAATAAATCGTGATTAAAGTGTCCACCACCGTTATTTCTAACTGCTGGTGATAATTTTGAAACGTTTGCTAATAATTCTTCAATAGATTTTCCTTCGTTCTCTGTACCTTGGATAGCTGCATTTAGATTGTTTACATAAGCAGCATGATGTTTTCCATGATGGATTTCCATTGTTTGCGTGTCAATGTTTGGTTCTAATGCATTGTGTGCATAAGGTAATTGTGGTAATTCGAATGCCATGATTTATAAATTTTAAATGTTAAATATTTCGATTCACAAATATAACAATAATGACCCCTTTTTGTTTAATTATATAGTGGATTCAACTTATAATTTAAAAAACTAAGAATTATTCACTTGTAATAAATATAAATGATGTATAATATTGCATTACAAACAACGATAAAACTAAAACAATACTATGAAAAAGACAATTGTACTACTTACACTTTTGCTATTCTTTATTTCTTTTGCTTACACACAAGATGTTGTAAATCTAAACTTTAAGTTTCAATTTTTTGATTCAAGAGAAGATTTTATTAAACTGAGCAAATTAGTGATTAAAGCAAATGGCAAAAAAATTGGGGAAAGTCCAGCAAAACTAGAGAATATTGAAAATAAAGTTTCTGTTCTGATTCCTAAAGGAAATTATGAAATAGATGCAACCGCTTATTCAATGTATGATGGAGTCTGGGAAGAACGTACCGAAGCAAATGGTTATAACATGGATTGTAAATATGTAATAGATTCTTTATTGCTAGAATCCGATCAGAATATAACGCTTACATTTAATGAAGTAACGGGTTCCAGAAACTTAGATATTGAAGAAGTTGGGGTTGGAAATCCTACAAATAATTCGATTGAAAATTCTAAAACCACATCATCAAACAATAGTACACAAGAAAGTAACTACAAAACACCGCTTAATGAACTAAATACTTTTCTAAATACCTATTATAATTCAGAGATAGATAATAATGTTGAAATAGTGAATACTAGTGTTTATTGGCTTAATGGACATTTTCAATGGTAAAATTCTCTAAAAGCCTTAATATCATTAGCTTTGAGGTAAATCAAAGGTTATGAATAAAAAAAGTGCTTTTATTGTAACAAGTGTTTTGTTCAGAAATATGGGGTCGTTCAAGGTGTTCAACGGTACAAATGTGCTAATTGTGGGAAGCAATTTTTATCAGGAAACAGGCTCAATAATTATGTTCTTTGGAAAGAATATGTTGAAGGAAAACAGACTTATCAGCAACTTGCTTTAAAATATGATTGCTCTATTAAAACCATTCAAAGAAGACTTGATAAAGTCATTGTTAAAAACGAATTTAAAGATAAAGAATTCAGAAAAGTAGTTGTTTTGATAGATACTAGTTATTGGGGTAGAAGTTTTGGTGTAATGCTTTTTAAAGATGCATTGAAAAAGGAAAATCTTTTGAAATATTATGTAAAAAATGAAACAAATACACTATATCTTCAAGGAATTAATGAATTAAAATTATCTGGTTTTGAAGTTATTGGAATTATTTGTGATGGTAGAAAAGGGCTTGTTCAGTCATTTAAAGACATTCCTGTTCAGATGTGTCAATTCCACCAATCTGCAATCATACGTAGATATTTAACCAAAAAGCCGAAGCTCAAAGCGGCACAAGAACTAATGAAAATAGTTGATTTAATGAAACAAACAGATAAAGAAAGTTTTGTAGGTGAATTAGGATTATGGTTTGAGAAATGGGAATCGTTTCTAAATGAAAGGACAACTAATTCGATTGCAAAGAAATCTTTTTATACCCATAAAAGACTAAGAAGTGCTTATCGAAGTTTGAAAAATAATCTCCCTTGGTTATTTACTTGGTATGACTATATCGAGCTTAAAATTCCTAATACAACCAATGCAATTGATGGTCATTTTGCTGATTTAAAAAACAAACTCCGTAATCACAATGGATTATCAATTGCTAGAAAAAGGAGATTTATAGATGAGTTTTTTAAGGCATAAAGCTCTCTAAAAATATCAATGGACTACAATTTTGCAGTCCATTGAATTGACATTTTTGTCGAGCATCAATACTATCCCTAGCAAGTTGCTCTCCAGCAGAGCTTGTTTCCGTTTATACAGATTTAGTAAATATCTATAAAAGTTTG
>CAYYMF010000033.1:0-27933 GCA_964472755.1 uncultured Chitinophagales bacterium
TACTTCAACAACTGCTTTCTCCATTCGTTTGGCTACTTTTTCGGCAGTTTCAGTTCCACGTTGTGTCAATCTTTTTTCTAATTCTTCTAAGCATACAATATCTATAAAAATTGTAAGGGTTTCTATCTCAATATTTTTCATCACATTGATAGCTCCAAAAACATCTATTACCAAAAGTGGAAATTGTTCTTGTTGATGAATTCTATCCAACTCTGATTTTAAAGTGCCATAATAAGTTTCTTCGTAAACTTCTTGCCATTCCAACAATTCATTATTTTGAATCTTATTTTCAAATTCTGGCACTGAGATATAGTAATAATCTTTACCTTCTTTTTCGCCCGTTCTAATCTTTCTTGTTGTTGCTGAAACGGAATAAGCCAATTGTGGGAATTTAGCTAACAAAAAATCACCTAATGTATTTTTGCCTACACCTGATGGACCAGAAAGTATTATCGCTTTTTCCATGTGCGAAGATAATTAAAGAATATTTTATGTAGATATTTTTAATGTTACCTTGTTGTTTCTATCTTAAATAATGCTCATCTTTGGAAAAACGCTTACAATTAATATTTTACTTATGGAAGAAATAAAATTTATGCAAAGAGCTATCGAATTGTCTGAAATGGGAATGCAAGCTGGCAATGGTGGTCCTTTTGGTTGTGTGATTGTCAAAAATGGGAAAATTGTAGGCGAAGGATTTAATCAAGTAACTTCGACAAACGACCCAACTGCACATGCAGAGGTTGTTGCCATACGCAATGCTTGTAAAAACTTAAATACTTTTCAATTAGAAGGTTGTGAAATATATACTTCATGCGAACCATGTCCGATGTGTTTAGGTGCTATTTATTGGGCAAGACCAGAAAAAATTTACTATGCCAACTCACGTGAAGATGCCAAAGCCATTGGCTTTGATGATTCTTTCATTTATGATGAAATTCCTTTGGCAATGCATCAACGTAAAATACCAATGATAAATTTGAGCAATCAGGAAGCCAAATTAGTTTTTAATAAATGGCAAAATAAGGCTGATAAAACAGAATATTAAATATACCCTTACAATTCAATATTTTTCTTAATTTTGAACCAATGACAATCAAAAAGCACATTCCCAATTCACTTACTTTACTTAATTTATTTTGCGGTTGCTGTGGTATTGTATTTTGCCTTTATAACCAATATCAATATGTTCCTTATCTTATTTTTACAGCACTTCTAGCTGACTTTCTAGATGGATTTGTGGCACGTGCCTTAAAAGTAAAATCAGACTTGGGTGCTCAGTTGGATTCCTTGGCAGACATGACCACTTTTGGTGTTTTACCAAGTGTGATGATGTTGATGCTTTTACAACTTTTGGAAAAAAATAACCAATTAGCATTTGAAATTAATCGTGCCAACAATTCTTCGCAAGTCATATTTTCCTATATCGCTTTAGTTAGTTTTATATATGCAATATGTGCTTGTTTACGTTTAGCAAAGTTTAATATAGATACTCGACAAACAGTTAATTTTATTGGCGTTCCGACACCTGCAGGTGCAATGTTTATTTTAGGTATTTACGCTAATTACTTTTCTCAATATGGCATATCTAATTTTATATATCAGGAATGGTTTTTAATTATTTCAACTGTAATTATTTCATTATTGATGATCAGTGAATTACCGCTATTTAGCTTAAAAGGGAATCCATTAAACTATAAAGAAAATAAATTACGATTTGTATTTTTAATACTCTGTATTCCACAGATTTTTATTTTAAAATGGTTAGGATTAAGTACGATAATTTTAACTTATATATTATTTAGTATCGTAGATTTTTATAATAAAAAAAATAGTCCTATTGAAAATTAACACTTTTTATTCTACCGTTTTAGTATTTATCATTTCATCTTTTGTCATTGGATTAATGATTGTATATGGTGGCTTCGGAATTACAGATGGAACTGGTGCTGTATTTTGTGAAGCATCAAGAACTGGAAATTTAATTTTGCAACCCGTAAATTCTTGGTCGAATATTGGATTTGTAACAGCTGGTTTATATGCTTCTTGGCAAATAACTTATGGCAAAATTAGAAACAATAATATTTTTTATAAAAATAGTTTTTTTGCCAAATTTATCTGTGGCTTAATGGTTTTATTAGGTCCTTGTTCTATGGCTATGCATGCCACAGAAACCTCATTGGGTGGACTTTTTGATATGAATAGTATGTATCTTATTGCAGGATTTATGGTAGGCTATTCTTTTGTTCGTTTTTATAATTTAGATATAAAATATTTCTTCCTTATTTTTTTTATTTGCGTGATAATTGGAAATGCTTCTCCTCAGTTACATAAGATTATTAGTATCAATTTCTTTATAGGAAATATTGCTTTTGGGTTGATGTGTTTTTTAGGCTTATTGCACGAATTTTTATACCACAACAAAAAAATTGTACATGCAGAAATTAAGTATGCGGTGCTTTGTGGCTTTACTTTTATCATTGCATTTATTATTTGGAATTTTGGTAGAGATGGTAGTTGCATTTGTTTTCCATACTCTCCTTTCCAATTGCACGGCGTTTGGCACATCCTATGTGCCTTATCTGTATATTTCCTTTTCCGATATTATATTTCAGAAAATAAGGTTTAATTTTGTTTATATTTTATTTAAAATTTAATTAGTTACAATACTTCTTATGTTTCGATATAAAGGTAGAGGCAGAACATTCACGCACAATTTAAGCATTGCCATATTATTATCATTTGTGGCTGGCATTGTTAATGTTGCTGGTTATTTATCCGTTCATCAATTGACCACCAATGTTACAGGACATTTTGCCTTTTTAATTGAAGAAGTTAATCAATCAAACTTCACAAAAGCAATTTTTCTATTTTTATACATCTTATCATTTCTATTCGGTTCGTTTACTTCAAATTTCTTAGTAGAATTAAATTTAAAACGCAATAGTAATTATGTTTATCTTTTGCCAATAGCGATTGAATGCTTTATCCTATTTGGCTCCGCTATTTTTGGACAATATATTATTGAAAAGTTCCCAAATTTATTAGCCTTCCTATTATTATTTGCGATGGGATTACAAAACGCTTTAGTAACTGTAATCTCAAAATCTATAGTACGCACCACACATTTAACGGGTCTATTCACAGATTTAGGTATAGAATTATCTCAACTTTTCTTTTATAAAGAATCTTCACAACAAATCAGATTACTAAAATCTATTCGACTTAGAATGGCTATTATTTCTTCCTTTTTTATAGGTGGAATTGTTGGAGGCTTAGCCTATTCTCAAATACAATTATATACACTTATTATCGCAGGTATTGTATTACTTTTTGGTGTTGTCATCAATTATTTAAAGTATAGATATCTTAAATTAAAAAGACGGTATCATTCAAAAAAGATACCGTCCAATAATGATAACTAAAAATATTTAGTTGAATAATTTATCAAAAAAACCTTTATTTTTTTCTTTTTGAGCTTCAGGATTAAAGTTTCTTGAATTTCTTAATTTTTCCAACAATGCAGTTTCTTCAGAGGATAAATCAACAGGTGTAAAAACTTTTACCTCTACTATTTGATCGCCTTTCCCATAACCATTTAAACTTGGAATACCTTTGCCTTGTAATCTAAATAATTTTCCACTTTGTGTACCTTTTGGAATTTTTATCCTTGCTTGTCCGTCAATTGTTGGCACTTCAACTTGTGTTCCTAAAGCTACATCAGCAATATTCAAATATAGATTATAAATAACATTATTCTCCATACGTTTCAAATCAGGGTGTGGCACTTCTTCTATTCCAATCAATAAATCTCCAGCATATCCACCACGAATTCCAGCATTTCCTTTTCCACTCATCGACAATTGAATACCATCACTTACACCTGCAGGCACATCAATACTAATGGTTTCTTCGTCATACATTCTACCTTCTCCTTTACATTTTGTACACTTATTCGTAATAATTTTACCTTCGCCATGACAAGTTGGACAAGTTGATGTTGTTGCCATTTGTCCTAAGAATGTTTGAGTAACTTTTCTTACTGCACCACTTCCATTGCAAGTTCCACAAGTTTGGTATGAACTACTATCTTTGGCACCACTTCCATGACAAGAATCGCAAGTAACATATTTTTTAAGTTTGATTTTTTTATTTGCACCATTCGCTACTTCTTTCAAATCTAACTTCACTTTTACTCTCAAATTACTGCCTCTTTGTCCCTTTCCTCGTTCGGCTCTTCTTCCGCCGCCACCAAAAAACGATTCAAAACCGCCACCGCCACCAAATATATCACCGAATTGAGAGAAAATATCTTCCATATTCATACCGCCACCGTAATTGCCGCCGCCACCGCCGCCACCAAATGCTTGATGCCCAAAACGGTCGTATTTTGCTTTTTTATCAGCATTGCTTAAAACATCATAGGCTTCAGCAGCTTCTTTAAACTTCTCTTCAGCAGCCTTATCTCCAGGGTTCTTATCTGGGTGATATTGAACAGCTAATTTCCGATATGCCTTTTTAATTTCTTCGGCACTTGCTGTTTTGCTAACACCTAATATTTCGTAGTAATCTCTTTTCATTTAATTGATTGTTCTATTTTTTGTTATTTACCTACAACCACTTTTGCATAACGAATAATGACGCTATTTAATAAATAACCAGCCTCCACTTCATCAATTACTTTTCCTTTCAATTCTTCAGTTGGAGCAGGAATTTCAGCAATAGCTTCATGTTTAGTAAAATCAAAATCAGTGCCAATGCTTTCCATTTCTTTCAAGCCTTTTGACACTAAAATCTTATAAAATTTATCAAAAATAATTTGTAACCCATCAGCAAAGTTTTCTTTGTTCCCATCTTGGCTAAATGACTTATTGGCTCTTTTGTAGTCATCAATAACTGCCAATAATTCCTTCATAATATCTTGTCCAGCTACAAGTGTGAAGTCTCTTTTCTCTTTAGCACTACGCTTTTTGAAATTATCAAACTCCGCAAACAAGCGTAAATATTTGTCTTTTTGCTCGTTTAATTCTTGTTGTAATTGCTCTAATTCAGAAGTTTCTGAAACTGGCTCATCTGACAATGATTTTGATTCCTTTTCTACAGTTTCATTCGATACCTGTTCTCCAGAAACTGATATATTATCTTGCGTATTTTCTACTTTTTCTTGCTGTTCTTCAGTCGATTTTATCTCTTCGTGTTGCATAATTTCCCCTATTTCTATCTTATTGGTCAAAAAGTTTGCCAATAAGAGAATTAGGACATTTTGACATAAAAGAATATCTCATTTACTATTAGAAGTAAAATTAAACTATTGTTTTAGTCTTTTGTTCAGAAATTCACGAATAAAATCATAAGAAGGATTTCTGGCAATTACAAAGCCACCTTCATCAATTAATAGCGTTTGTGGAATAGAACGAATGCCATACACTGCACCAGGTGCAGAACTCCAACCTTTTAAATCGCTCACGTGATTTGGCCAAATTAAACCATCTGCTTCAATCGCTTTTTTCCAAGATTCCGCATTATTATCTAGAGAAACACTAAAAACAGTAAAACCTTTAGTGCCTTTTATCCATTTTTTTGATTGATATTGATTGTATAAAGCAACCACATTTGGGTTTTGTTTTCTACAAGGATAACACCAAGATGCCCAAAAATCTATTAAAACCACATTTCCCGCAAGTGAAGATAATTTCAACATCGTCCCATCTGGTTTTTTTTGCTCAATTTCTGGTGCTTTTGAGCCGACAATAACATTTTGAGAAAATGCACTAACACCTATTAACAAAGAGACTGCAAGTAATATTTGCTTCATAAAAAATTTATTTCTTCAAAATTAGACAAATTTCGTTCCAATTTTTGTTAAATTTTCTTTGCCTCTTTACTACTACGCTGAATGCCAAATAATAAAATCGTATTTTTGCAACTATGTTAGACAAATTAGAAGCGATAAAGATAAAATACAAAGATTTAGAGCAACAATTATCAGATGCTGGTGTAGTGGCTGATGCCCAACGATTTAGAAAAGTTGGTAAAGAATATAGAGACTTAGAACCCATTGTTGAAGCTTACGAAAAGTACAAAAATCTATTGAGTAATATCACTTTTAACAAACAAGTCGTTGCTGAAGAAAAAGACGAAGAGTTGAAAGAGATGGCGAAAATGGAATTGGACGAGCAATTGGCACAATTACCTGAATTGGAAGAAGAAATCAGGTTATTATTAATTCCAAAAGACCCTGAAGATGACAAAAATGCTATTTTAGAAATTAGAGCTGGGACTGGCGGAGATGAAGCAAGTATTTTTGCAGGCGATTTATTAAAAATGTATCTTAGATATTGTGATAGCAAAGGCTGGAAAACAGAAATCATGAATGAAAACCCAGGCACTTCGGGTGGTTTTAAAGAAGTGGTGGTGGAAGTCAGTGGCGATGGCGTTTATGGTATTTTAAAATATGAAAGTGGCGTACATCGTGTGCAACGTGTACCTGAAACGGAATCACAAGGAAGAGTACATACCTCGGCAGCGACAGTTGCTGTTTTGCCAGAAGCAGAAGAAGTCGATGTGGAAATTAAAGAAAGTGATATTAGAAGAGATGTTTTTAGAGCAAGTGGTGCCGGTGGACAGCACGTAAACAGAACGGAATCTGCTGTTCGCTTAACACATATTCCAACTGGAACTGTTGCTGAATGTCAAGATGGTCGTTCACAAATTAAAAACTACGAAAGTGCCTTAAAAGTCTTACGAACAAGATTATATGAAGCTGCAATTAATGCACATAACGATGCCATTGCTAAACAACGCAAAACATTGGTTTCTACTGGTGATAGAAGTGCAAAAATTAGAACTTATAATTACCCGCAAGGTCGTGTTACTGACCACCGAATTAATTTGACTTTATACAATTTAGGTGAAATTGTGAACGGCGATTTGAATCCAATCATCGACAAATTAATTTTTGAGGAAAATGCTGAGAAATTAAAGATGCAAAATATGCATTAGAATCTATTGTATTAATATTGATAAGATTATTTTAGAATTATATTTCTATATATTTTACTATTTTTACACAAAAAATTTACATTTATGGAATTAAAAGATATCGTTGCTGTAACTGGAGTATCTGGATTAAAAAAATTAGTATCAAATAGAAATGATGGATTAATATTATCTGATTTAGACGACACAAATAAGAAATTTTATCCTTCAAGAACACATTTATTTTCGCCTTTAGATAATATTTCTATTTACACAGATGATGATATGGTTTCTGTTGGCGAAGTATTAGGCATGATAAAGAAAAATGAAACAACTATTCCTGTTATCAGCAGCACATCATCTAACGAAGATTTAAAAAAATATATGGCTCAAATTTTACCTAATTACGATAGAGAAAAAGTAAAAGTAAGTGATATAAAAAAATTGGTAAGATGGTTTGAAATCATTAATCCATACAATATCATCAAAACAGAAGATGATAAAGTAGCAGAATAAAAAATAAAAAAATGACAGTTCAAGCAGTAAAAAGACCGGATAGACAATACTTTCCTAATGATTTAGTATTTGAAAATTGGCAATCGGTACAGGAATTCTATGCAAGTTTGCAAACCTCAACAGTTGAGCATTTAGATACTTTGATGGAATTTATTGCTAAAAGAAGTGAATTAGATAAAATTGTTGAAGAGGCTTTTCGTTGGTTTTATGTGAAGATGACCTGTGATACTGAAAACGAAGTTTACAAAAACGCTTATGAATCTTTCATTACAGAAACAATGCCTGAATTAATGAAAGTTTCAAATGAGCTGAACCTAAAAGTATATCATTCTCCAGCATTCAAACAATTAGATGAAAATAGATTTTTCATTTATAAAAGAGGCTTAAAAAGTGCTTTAGAATTATATCGTGAAGAAAATATTCCGCTTTTTCAAGAAGAACAACTGAAAGCTCAAGAGTTCGGAAGTATTTCAGGGCAAATGACTATTGAGCATGATGGAAAAGACATTACGCTTAGTCAAGCTACTGTTTTTTTACAAAATGAAGACAGAAATTTGCGTCAAATTGTATATGAAAAAATCCAAAACAGACGTTATCAAGATAAAGATAAATTGCAACAACTATTTTCAGATTTAGTACAAATTCGCCATAAAATTGCATTAAATGCTGGATTTGATAATTACAGAGATTATAAATTAGCGGAATTAGGTCGATTTGATTACAGTGTAGAAGACTGTGAAGATTTCCATGAATCTATTGAAAAAGTCGTTATTCCTGTTGTCAATAAAATTTATGAAAAGCGTAAACAAAATCTAAAACTTGAGCAACTTAAACCTTATGATTTAGATGTGAATGAAAATGGTGGAACGCCACTCCATCCTTACCAAACAGAGCAAGAATTTAAAGACAAATCTATAGCTTGTTTAAATTCGGTGGATAGTTATTTTGCTGAATGCATCAGCATAATGGATAAAATGGATTATTTAGATTTAAGTAGCAGAAAAGGAAAAGCTCCAGGTGGTTATAATATGACCTTACCAGAAATTGGCATTCCGTTTATTTTTATGAATGGAGCTGGAACGCAGCGTGATGTAGAAACCATGGTCCACGAGGCTGGACATGCCGTTCACTCCTTCTTAATGCGAGATTTAGCTTATAATTTTGATGGTGAAATCACCTCTGAAATAGCTGAATTGGCATCTATGAGTATGGAATTTTTTACTTATGATGGACTAGACTTTTTCTATAACGAAGAAGATAAAAGAAAAGCAATACAAACCCATTTAAAAGGTGTCATTTCTATGTTGCCTTGGATTGCTTTAATAGATAAATTTCAACATTGGATATATACTAATCCCAATCATACGATTGAGGAGCGGACTGCAACTTGGAATGATTTTTTTAGTAGATTTTCAAGCAATGTAACTAATTGGAGCGACTATCAAATGTATAAAGATATTGTTTGGCAAAAGCAATTACATTTATTTGAAGTTCCATTCTATTATATCGAGTATGGCATTGCACAATTAGGTTCAATTGGAATGTATAGAAACTATCTAAATGATAAAGCTTCAACGATTCAAAATTATAAAAAAGCATTAAGCTTAGGTTATACTAAAACCATTCCGACTATGTATGAAACAGCAGGTGTAAAATTTGATTTTTCTACAGAAAATGTACAATCGTTGGTTGACTTTGTAGCTGAAAAGATTGATGGATTTTGAGGTCTTAATTTTTACATTATTCAGTGAGTAATACAGAGTTAATACTATCCAAACGCCTATACTTCAAATTCTTAATCATAAATCAACACATTTCTACATAAATACCTTTATTTTTGTAACTTAATTGATTTATAACGACATGATAAATTTAATATTATTTGGACCTCCAGGAAGTGGAAAAGGAACTCAAGCTGTTAAGTTAGCTGAACACTTCAATTTATTACACATTTCTACTGGAGATTTATTCAGAAATGAAATAAAAAATGAAACACCACTTGGATTAGAAGCAAAAAGCTACATTTCCAAAGGCGAACTCGTTCCTGATGAAGTTACCATTGGTATGTTATCTAATAAAGTAGATGAAAATATTGGCAAAGTAGATGGTTTTATTTTCGATGGTTTTCCAAGAACTGAACCTCAAGCTGAAGCTCTTGATAAATTACTTACTCTAAAAAATACTGAAATCACAAAAGTATTAGCATTAGATGTTTCAGAAGAAGAAATTGTAGGAAGAATTTTAGAAAGAGCGAAAACTTCTGGTAGAACTGATGATGCAGACGAAACTGTCATCAGAAATAGATTTAATATATATTTGAACGAAACTGCTCAAGTAGCTGACCACTATAAAAAAGTAGATAAATTTGTTGCCCTAAATGGTGTTGGCACAATTGAATCTATTTTTGAAGCTTTAAAAGCTGAAATAGAAAAATGAACTATGGCTAAAATCGCAATTGTAATGGGTTCGGACAGTGATTCACCAACTATGTGTGAAGCTGCGAAAGTATTAGATACATTGGGTATTGCGTATGACTACACGATTGTATCTGCACACAGAACACCACACAAAATGTATGAATTTGCAGAAAATGCTCATAAAAATGGTGTAAAAGTGATTATTGCAGGTGCAGGTGGTGCTGCTCATCTTCCTGGTATGATAGCTGCTATTTCTCCACTGCCTGTTATAGGTGTGCCTGTTCAATCCAAGGCTTTGAGTGGTTGGGATAGCTTATTGTCTATAGTGCAAATGCCTGGTGGCGTTCCTGTCGCAACAGTAGCAATTGGAGGTGCAAAAAATGCAGGTATTTTAGCTGCACAAATCTTAGCCACGGAAGACACAACACTATTAGATAAAATTATTAATTATAAAAAGCAATTAAATGATGAAGTAGAGCAAAAATGCAAAAACTTCAAGCCATTTTAAACAAATTTGCTTTTCATTTGTCTATATTATTTATTCGTTGAAAAATGATAACTGTTAGCCATATTGCAAAAAATAGAATTGAACATCTTTGGGTAGAAAATAAACTGTCTGCTGACCATTTTGTTCGTGTCTCAGTAAGCAGTGGCGGTTGTTCTGGTTTATCATATAATATGAATTTTGATGACGACTTTAAAGCTGGTGATGAAGTCTTTGAAGACAAAGGCATTAAACTAGTTGTCGATGCAAAAAGTTTGCTCTATCTTTTAGGAACAGAATTAGATTTCTCTGAAGGTTTGAATGGCAAAGGCTTTTACTTCAATAATCCGAATGCTTCCAGAACTTGTTCTTGTGGAGAGAGTTTTTCTTTATAGTTTTTTATTTTTATATTTTAAGAATTGAAATCTTCGCCTTTGGCAGGTGTTTCAACTGCCAATACATTAAACCCGAATTATGCAATAGATATTCTATTACAATCGAAAACACCTGCAAAATATAACGCTTCGCTAACTTTTGCTCATTTACCATAGAGGTTTCTATGTTTCAATCGCAAAAGTTTATATTTTATTGGTGTTTTCACTTTCATACCAAATCCTATTGCATAATTCGGGTTAAAAATATTTACTGTTAGAGAAAATCTTCATTACTAAAAATCAATACTAGCAGAATTGATAGTATGTTTAATTAGATTATCATTCATATCTATTCTTTTATTTTTCACATTATTCATTGAAATTTTCTTATTAGAAATATTAAGAGTAAAACTTCCATCTGGATCATAAACAAGCCCATCAATGACAACACTTACTTTTCCACTTGGAACATTTAAGGCAAAACCCATAATCGTAAAATCGCCACCAGTTTTTGCTTCCTCAATATTATGGAAAGTAAGTTGCAAAGTAATCGCTTCGGTATTAGAGAGGTCAGCAGAACACAAAATGGAATAATTTAATGATGGCTGAAACGTTTGTGTAGATGTTTCTCCATGATATGTAATATTGTCAATAGTAAAAGTTCATTTCTTACCAGATTTAGAGCCAATTTTATCTTCTTTTTTACAAGAAAAAATCAATAGAGAAAAAAGAATTGTTGCTAAGTTTAAATGTAAAGGTTTCATAACGCAGTTTTTTATAAAACAAAATTGTTTTATTATATTGATATTCATAAAATGTTTTTTAAATATTTGTAATGTCAATCTAACACAAATAGCACACAAACATTTGAATATTAACACATTAACTGAATTATTTTTCTTCTAATAAATATTCTCTTTAATTTCTAATTTCAACCATAAATAAATTGAAATATTTTTAAAATCATTAGTGGATTCTTGTTCAAAATCCTCAAAAGCTTGTTTTATTAATTGAATATCTTGATGGTTCAATTTCTTCAAAAACTTATTTTTTTGCCAATTGATAAGTCATCTTATAAATCTGTGTAACAGGTTGATACAATTGCATTATTTGAACAATATTTTTTGAATAGACTAGGCTATTGACAATATTGAGTGCAGTATCAAAATCTTTAATTAAATAAAAATGTACTGATTTAATTATTTTCAACATATAATTTTGTGGAAACGGAGCTGAATCCAAATCATAAGTTATATACTTTTCTAAAGACGAAATATCTTTTAAATATAAATAGCAAAGCAATCTATTTTGCAATAGCATATTTTTATATAAGTTATTGTCAGAACTAAATTCATTATCCAAAGAAAAAATAACTTCTTGATAAGATTTATGTTTAACTAGATTAGTAATGTAATTGATATAAAATGAGGGTTTCAGTTGTTCAAATTCTTTGTCAATATCAGTCTTTAATTTTTTAAATACCAGGTCTGATTGAGCATAGAAGCCATTTGCAGATAATTCTCTTGCTAAAGCAATCTGAATAACAAGACTATTTTCTTTATACAATAAATTTTTGTTAGCAATTTTTTCAATAATAGAAATTGCAATGTCAAAATTCTTCATTAGCTCATCAAAATTATCTGTAAAAATTTGTGCATAATGATTATAAAAAGTACTCAATGGATTTTATACCAAATCTTCTGTAAAATAGGTCTCAATAAACTTTATTCTTTGTGGATGATTGTGATTGTAACGCAACCAATTGTATTGTGCTATAGATAAATTAATTCTTGCGACACTTGCTGCAAAAACATTTTTTTACTGAAAGCATACTTTGTTCAATCAATTCAGGAAACTCTTTCATTCTTTGTGCCATATCTGTATTGATATATTGCAGATTTTCCAGCATAATAAATTGTGCTTCTAAAACAAAATTATAAGACAAATTTTCATCTGCTCTTGTACTCAAATCTTCAAATTGCTCTTGAATACCATTCAAATATTTAGAGTTATGATAAGCATTAATAAGCAACCACTGACGGTATGCCTGATTGCTTTTACATTGTTTTTGATGTTCTTACTCTATTAAAAACTCTTCTATAACTTCCTTAAAAATACGAATTTCATTTCGCCATAAATAATCATTTTTTTCACGATAAGCTTTCCCAAATATTTTACTAAAAAGTATTTCCTTATCTAATTGATGTTCATTTTTGGCGTTAATAATTAATTTGAAAAGTTTTTCAGTTTTTGGCTTTTTAGAAACTTTAAGGTTTTCTAAAATCTCTTTTGGAAATTTAATATTTAATTGTTTAGCTAAAATAAAGATGGTTTGGCTATTCATAACAATACTAAATTTTATAGTTCTATAATATAAGACCGTTGCAAAAGTCAAATTCCTTCAAACTTCTTCGTTACTCATTTATTTTTAATCCTCATTATCAATATGATAACTGCGGTGTAAAAAT
Organism: uncultured Chitinophagales bacterium; assembly: GCA_964472755.1. Taxonomy (GTDB): domain Bacteria; phylum Bacteroidota; class Bacteroidia; order Chitinophagales; family JADIYW01; genus JADJSS01. The sequence continues at coordinate 13,238 of CAYYMF010000033.1, forward strand.
AAATGAAAGCCTCGAATATTTTTGTAATTTGACTTTTGCAACGGTCTTATTATTTATAACCTAAATTTATCTCTTTAATTCAATAAAAATCTGATTTTATATTTTCATTTAAAGAAAAATATCTAGTGCAATACAAAATATTCCATTAATAGCACTTGTAATTCTCCTACCATAAATCCCAAAACAGCACCAACTGTAATGAGAATCCACTCGTCTTGTTTGAAAGCTGGTCTTAATACGCCTTCAAATTCAGCAGGTGTCAATTCTTGCATTTTATTGACTAAAGTATTTTGAATATCCATCGCATCTTCAGCATATTTTTCGATATGTTTTAAGGCAACTGGTAGTTGTTTAATCATATTTTGAGTAATAGAATTTTTCATTGCTTTGTATTTATCTGAACCCACTGCGAAAACTACGATTGGCTTTAAAATTCCTGATTGACTATCAACCATCTGCTGTATATTCTTTTGAATCATATTGAACAGATTGTCGGATAATTTTCCTGTCAAAATGGATTCAATCATGTTGCTTGGTGTCAAAATTTCTTTTGCAATCAATGCTCCATAAGCAGATGCTACTTCTTTTTGTCTTTTGAAAAATAAACCTTGCCATTTAAAAATACCCAAAAAAATTTTCTCTTGCTGTGGAGCAAAAATCATTTTTAATGCCAACCAATCTGTAAACCAACCTGTAAATAATCCAAAAATAGGCATGATTAATGGTTCTTGTGTGAGCATCCAAACAATCATCTGTACCAAACCTATTATAAAACCAAAATAAATGCCTGAGTGTTTGATAAACTGAAATTCTTTCTCTCCACTTTCATAAAATATTTTATTCAATAATTTTTTGTTTCTTGTTAAATTAGTAATAACCATATCTTTCAAATCAAAGACATTATTCAGATTATCTTTGGTTTCTTGCATCAATTGACGCACCATATCAGGAGATTCTCTTTGAATTTGTTTAATGAGTAAACGTCTTGCATTTTCAGGAATACTTTCCCACAATCCTGGTTGGTAATGTGTCATTACTTCATGTGTGATTTTCTCCACAATTGGCAACATTGGCTTTTCCAGCTCCTGAGCAACACGTTCTGGATCTAATCTTGCAAAAATTTCTTCTGGCTGTATCAATCTTGAAGTTAAAGTATCACAAGCTATTGCACTCATAATGGCTGCTTTCTTAGGGATAATTCCTTGCCAACCTAAAAATGGCTTAATACCAAAAAACTCTATCGGCTCAAACATCATTTTTATAGCGACAATCTTAGTTCCATAACCAATTATTGCAGCAATAAACGGCATTGACAGATAAAGCCACCAAAACTCTTTTATATTTTCTAAACTAACTACATTAAACAATAATATCATATACAATTTATTCTAGTGTGAATATCGGATTTTAATAACAAAAAAAGGAGAAAATAAAAAAATTATAACTTTACAGCTTGGCTAATTTTTTCAGCTAAATTTTGCATTTCTTCTTTGGAAATACTTTTGGAATTTTTAAAGTCTAAATCGTGTACTGAATTAATAGGCGATAAATGAATGTGGCAATGTGGCACTTCCAATCCAATTACAGCAACTCCAATACGCTCACAAGGCACAACACACTCAATTCCCTTAGCAACTTTTTTAGCAAATAAAATTAAACCGGACAATGTCACATCTTCTAAATCAAAAATATAATCTATTTCAACTTTTGGAACGACCAATGTATGTCCTGCATTCAACGGTCGAATATCTAAAAAGGCATAATAATTTTCGTCTTCAGCAATTTTATAAGAAGGAATTTCTCCATTTATAATTTTAGAAAATATTGTCATGGTATAATAATTTATATTACGAAAATAATCAATAGATGCAATTATAAGAAGCAGTTTTATGGAAAACAGAACAAATAACGTCTAAATAGTGAGTATTATATTTTTTTGTTAGCTAAATACAATTATGAAAGAAGCATTATTACACTTTGTGTGGCAGTATCAACTCATCAGACCAGAGCGATTGGAAACAACAAATGGTCAGCAAATAGAAATTATTAATTGTGGGACTTATAATAAAAATGAAAGTGCCGATTTCTTAGATGCAAAAATTAGAATTGGAAATTTGCTTTTTATTGGCAATATAGAAATCCATATCAATTCTTCTGATTGGCGAAAACATCAACATCAAACCAACAAGAAATACAACAATGTAATTTTACATATAGTTTATAATGATGACGAACCTTTAAAGAATATTCCAACCTTAGAACTCAACGGAAAATTACCTCCATATATTTTACAGAAATATGGACAATTGTTGCAGTCCAAACTACCAGTTCCTTGTCAGTTTGATTGGAAAAATTTAAGCCGATTGGAGCAAGTTGCATTCCAAGATAGATTTATCCTAGAACGATTAAATAATAAATCAAAAAAAATATTACAAACTTTACAACTCAGCAATAATGATTGGTTGCAAACAAAATATACTTTATTATTGAAATATTTTGGCGGCAATGTCAATCAATTTGGGTTTGCAGAATTAGCTAGTCGATTAGATTATAAAATTCTCATTAAGCATGCCGATAATCTTTTCCAAATTGAAGCATTACTTTTTGGAACAGCAGGTTTTTTGGAAGATGATATTCAAGATATTTATTACGAAAAGCTAAAAAAGGAGTATCAATATTTACAACTTAAATACAATATTATTAGTTTGAAAAAAACAATCTGGAATTTTATGCGAATGCGACCTGCTAGTTTTCCTACTTTAAAAATCGCTTTGTTAGCTGCTGTAATTCATGCATCGCCACAATTATATCAGATGCAGCACATTGAAAATGCACAAATTTTCTTAGCCAATATTGCAGCGTCCAATTATTGGGATAAGCATTATCAATTTGGAAAAGAAAGTAATTTATTAGTTAAACATATTGGGAAATCAAGCATACACGCACTACTTATCAATTACAACATTCCATTGTTTTATACTTATCAAACTATATTTGAACAGAAAGATGTATTGCAAAGTTGTATTGAGCATTATGAAAAATTACCTTTTGAACAAAATCATAAAGTCAAATATTTTAAAACAAATATTTCTAATCCAAGTGCTTTAGATAGTCAAGTTTTGATAGAATTATATGATGCCTATTGCTCACCAAAAAGATGTTTGGATTGCCCAATCGGATTTAAGATTCTAAAAAATATAACCATTCAAACGCAAGAATTAATTAGAAATGTCTAACTTGCAAACAAATTACAAGCGTTGAATTTTATAGAGCAACCAATTAAAGTATTTCAATCACATAGCATGCGTGATGCTATTGAAATGAGTGTTTATGGCGTTTGCTCGTATTTAGGCAGAAAGATGTCAATACCTTCCAAGAAAGTTCGTTTGTTTTTTATTTACACTAGTTTTATTGCATTAGGCTCTCCTATTATATTATATCTAATTTTAACTTTTGTTTTGAATTTAAAACACATGGTCAAAACCAAAAGAAATCCAGTTTGGGATATATAAAAAAATGCTATCCTAAAAGTAGTGAGTCGCATCTTTATATTCGGATAAGTTATGGAGTAAAATTTGGTTTAAGCAATTCTAATCACCTTCATTTTGTTTTACGTACAGTCTATTTATCTAAAAAAAGTGCTTTAAATAATACCTAATTGAGTTGCTTTACTTATTAACAATGCAGTATTTCCAACTTCTAATTTTGCTAATAAATGTTTTCGATGTGTATCTACTGTTGTAATACTAATAAATAATTGCCTACTAATTTCAGTGTTTGTTAATCCTTTTGCAAGCAGCTTTAAAACATCTTTTTCTCTTCTTGTAAGTATAGATTGTTGGGCTTGATTATTTTTTATATTATCATAAACTTCTTTAGAAAGGTATTTTTTCTTTGCCATTACTGTCTGAATAGCATTAGTCATTTCTTCCTTAGTTGCATTTTTGAGTAAATAACCATCTGCTCCATTTTCTAACATATCATTTATATAACTTGTTTGATTATAAGTACTTAATCCAATAATTTTAATAAGTGGATACATTGATTTTATGTCTTTACAAATTTCAATCCCACTTTTATCAGGGAGATTTATATCTAAAAAAATTACATCTGGTTGCATTCTTTTTAAAAACTCCATACAACTTACTGCATTTTGTGCATGACCAATAACCTGAATTTCGGATTGATGTTGCATTAAAGCAATAATGCCTTCAATTATCAGATAGTGATCATCAACAATAAATAATTCTATTGGTTTCATATTATCGGAATTTCAATATTTATAGATGTACCTTCTTTTGGATTAGAGTTAATATCTAAAGTTCCATTTAGGTATTTTAGTCTATTGTTGATATTACTCCAGCCAGCACCTTTTGATGTAGATAAACTGTTCACATCTAATCCTTTTCCATTGTCTTCAACAGTAATATGCAATATTTTATTTTCATTAGAAAGTTGAACTAATAATTCTGAAGCATTTGCATGTTTGATTGTGTTATTTATTAATTCTTGAATGATTCTATAAATGGTAACTGTGATATTTTGATCTGTGAAAAAATTATCCCTCTGAAATGAAGTGTAATGAATTGTTAGAATTTTGGTATTGTCTATTACTTTGCAATAGTCCTTTAAAGCTACATCTAACCCAAATTTAATTAAATTTTCTGGCATCATATTGTGTGCAATACGTCTTAGTTCTTGTATCCCTGTATCCAACATATCAATACTACGTTTGAATGCAGGAATATCTTCATTTTTTAAAATTAAATTTTCTTTCATATCGTTTAATGAATATTTGACACTTGATAATAATCCACCTAAACCGTCGTGTAAATCTTTGGCAATTCGACTTCTTTCATCTTCTTGAATTTTTAAAATGGATTCGGTTGCGTGTAATTGTTTTTCTTTTTCTAATTCTGAAATATGTTGTAAATGTAAATATTGACGATTCTTATAAATTTTATATAACATCGCAACGATACTTAGTATTACAATTATGCTTCCAATAAGTATATAATTTAGTAAGTTCTTTTGTTTGATTTCAGCTTGTTGTAATTGTATCTGTGTTTCTTTTTTCTCAGTACTATATATAGTTTCTAACTCCTTTGTATAAAAGTTTAAATCTTTAAGATTGATTGATTTAATGATAGAATCATACTTAAAAGAAAAGTAATATCCTGCTTCTATATTATCTTGTAAAAAATAAAAAGTAGCATAAGTTTGGTATAGATTGCCTAAAGCATCTATGTTTTTAACCGCTAAAGCTACATAAATACCACTGTCGAGTTGCATCTTAGCGATATTATATTTTTTTGTGCTATATAATGCATTACTATGGAATTATATACATTAGCTATTGCTTCACTATCAGACATATTACATTTATAATTCTCTAATTCTCTTGCATAATTAGCTAAAGCATTTACATTTCCTTTTCTAAAATTATCATAACACAAATTGATTAATGCATAAGAAACATTTACAATATCCTCTTGTTGTTTAGACAGGAATAGTTGTTGTTTACTAATATCAATTGCACTATCTAATTCATGTAGAGCTGAGTAGCTTGCTGATAAATTATTCATACCCATCATTACCGCAAATGGATTATTAAATTGTTTGCCATAATGTATAGCTTTGTTAGCATAACTAATTGCTTTATCAAATTGATTAAGATTAAAATAGGTATTAGATGCTGTAAGATTACGCATTGCAAAACTTACGCTATCATTTGTCTTTTCTGTAATTGCTAAACATTTAAGCATATTGTTAATAGCATCTTGATACAGTCCAAAATTATTATATATGGCAGCTAAATTATTATAACTCTTTGCCAACCATTTCATATTATTTGCTTGCTTAGAAATATCTTTGTTTTTTTGAACATAAGCTATCGCCTTTGTATAATCGTTGTTGTAATAATAGTATTCTGCAAATCCAACATTTAGTATATATTCAAACTCACTATTATTTGATTTAATTACTAATGGTTCAGCCTTAGTTAGATAATATATAGAACTATCAAAGTTTTGTGTTGCATATAATTTTTGTAGGCTTAATAATATTCTAATTTTTGAAGTATCCTCTTTAGTAATACTTAATGCATGGTATAAACTATCTTTAAGTATAGTATTTTGAGCATAACTATTAAAAGTAAACCAACAAATAAAAAATATAAACAATCCTCTTCTCATTTACCTATATAATTTTAAAAATCATACTACAAAGTAACATTATATCTGTAATACTTAAACTCCTTATTTAATAGGATATAAATATTTTTAAAAATCCTTGTTTTAAAGGATATATATTAATTTAGTTATCAGATAAGTTTGCAATATAAAATTTATCAAATAATAAAAACAAAAGATATGAATACAACAAGAACAAAATTGACATAGCTTATTTTTATAGCCGTTAGTATTTTCTCATCTTGTACAAAGACTGAAAAAAACTTTACCGATAGCTGATTTTACAGCAAATATCACAGCTATTCATCCAGATTCGTCTGTAAATTTTACAGATGAATCTACGGAAAATCCGACATCTTGGTCATGGAGTTTTCAGGGTGGAACACCTTCTACTTCAACATCCAACAAATATTCAGTACCATGCTGTTGGTTCATACAATGTTACACTCACTGTTACTAATGCAGATGGAAGCAATACTAAAACAAAATAAGGATATATAGTGGTTACAGAACTTCCTGTTACGTTACCAACTGTAAGTACGTCAACAGTGAGCAGTATCGCTAAATTTTCAGCCGTTTCAAGTGGCAATATCAGCAATTCTGGCAACAGTATAATTACAGCAAGAGGTATTTGTTGGAGTACGAATCCTAATCCAACTATATTAAATAACAAAACTACCGATAGCAATGGAATTGGAAATTTCATTAGTAATCTAACGAACTTAAAAAGCAATACTAAATATTATGTTAAAGCTTATACCACTAATAGTATAGGTACAGCCTATGGAAATGAAATTAGTTTTACAACAGAAGCTTATCCTAATTGTGGAACAGTAACGAACATTGATGGAAATGTGTATCAAACTGTAACTATTGGTACTCAATGTTGGATGATGGAAAATTTGAATACAACGAGGTATAATGATGGCTCACCTATTAAAACTGGGTTATCTGAAATAGCATACACACAAACATTAGAAGGCGTCTATAGTCATTGTAACAATAATCCTGGGAATGATGCAGTATATGGAAAATTATAGAATTGGTATGCAGTATATACAGGAAAATTAGCACCTACTGGTTGGCATGTTCCCTCACTTGCAGAATGGACAGTTCTATTTAATTATTTAAATGGAACTAATTATGCAGGTGGTAAAATGAAAACGACAACATTTTGGAAAAGTCCAAATGTTGCGGCTAGTAATAGTAGCGGATTTAGTGGGCTTCCTGCCGGTAAGCATGATGGATATTGGGGTGGCTACACTACATTTAATGAAATTGGTGGATTTTGGTCAAATGCTAATATTAACGCAAATGATGCTTGGTGGTGTATATTAAATTATGATCGTAGTGATGGTTATTTATCAACGACCTATATGAAAGATGGGTATTCTGTGTGTTGTATTAAAGATTAAAAAAGAAATCAAGCATTCAAGCTATCAAATCAACTTTGCAATAAAAAGTATGGTAAAAATCTAAAAGCTTTAAAAATAGAAAAATCTATTTCTACTTCAGCAAACTGAAAGAGGCTGTCCTAAAAATTTCGGACAGCCTCTTTTTATTATTGATTTTAAAAATTATTCTGCTGCCGGTTTTATTGGTTGAATTTGAGGTTTTTGGCTACTATTATTTGGACCATTAGTTTTATTTTGACCATATTTCATCAACATTCCTTTAAATTGTTTTTCTGAAGTAATCAATTTGGCAACTTGTTTAGAATCTAATACTTTCTTAAAATCTGTCATGTATTTTTTAGACAATTCAAGCTCTTTTGTTTTTAATAAAAAATAATTTTCTACTAATTTATCAGCATCAGCATCAGTAATTTCATCTATACTCTTACCCATTTTATCTTCGCCAAAAGAGCCTTTTCGAAGTGCTTTTTTCTCCTCTTCATACTTATTGTAAATTGGCCAAAATGCAGGAGCTTGGAGCTCTGTTAGAGCTAAGTGTTTTGTCAGAAAAGCAATTTTCATGTTCTCAATATTTCCTTTGTTGTATCCTCCACCTTTATTCTGATGATACATTGGCTTTTGTGGTGGTTCTGCCATTATTGCTATACTCAACATGCTTATTGCAACAATAAATAAAAATAACTTTCTCATACTTAAATACTTTTTTATTTTAGAAAATTGATGTTAGTTCATCATTAATTAGATCACTTGTATAAACAGGATTTTCATCTACATAACGTTGAATTTCTTCCTCTGAAAACATTGAGATATCTTGTTTTTCATCTGCCGATATTTTAGTATTTACGGGTCTTTGCTGGGCAATAAACTGTCCTACTTCCTCTACAGAATAGGCATCTATATTTTCAGAAATATAATTATTTATATCCGTTTGCATTTCTTTAGAAAAAGGTTGCGTGTTCGTAGCTTCAAAATCTACATTAGTTTTTTGAGTATCCTTATTCAGATGAAAAACCAAAAATAATAATAAAAATGCGACTGAAGCGGCAACGCCTATTTTAATAAAATAATTTCGCTTACTCTTTATTGCAATTAATTTATCCTCTTTCACTTCTAATTTAGAAAGCACCTCTTTTTGCATTTCTTGAAAATAATTAGCTAAAACTTCCAGTTTATTTCCCTTCTCTTTTAAAGAATTTAATAAAGGAGATAACTCATTTAATTCATCTAATATTTCTTTATTATTTTCCATTGTTCTATAATTTAGACTACTTAAATAATTAAAGGTTTAATGTTCTAATAAAAAAGTTTCAATTTTTTTTGCTGCATGATGATAAGAAGCTTTCAAAGCACCTTCTGATGTTTCTAAAATCTCACTCATTTCTTTATACGGCATTTCATCATAATATCTCAAAATAAAAATCTGCTTTTGTTTTTCGGGCAATTGTTCCAAGGCTGCTTGTAATTTCAATTCAATTTTATCGCCATCTATTGAATCAATATTTCCAATATTTGCAACATTGTTTGTATCAACATCTACTGTAATTCTTTTTGTATTACTATTGATAAATGTAATCGCTTCATTTCCTGCTATTCGGTACAGCCAAGAGTACAATGTACATTCATTTCTGAAATTTTCAATATTTCGCCAAACTTTAATAAACGTATTCTGTAAAACATCATTGGTATCATCGTGGTTATTAAGGTATCTGTAAATATGAAAATACAATCGTTTTTGATACAATTCCATCAGTACCTTAAATGCACTTTCTTTTGTTTCCAATTGCTGTAAATCCTCTACCAATTTTTCCATTTACGAATACTTATATCTTTAGACTAAAAATTTTGCAAAAAGTTTAATTAAAGCTATTTTTGTTTTTTATTCATCAAAGATAATTATTATGGCATCAACACCTACCACACAAATTCCATTAGGTTATACCGCACCAGATTTTAGATTATTAGATACAATAAGTGGCAATTTAAAATCACTTCAAGAATTGAAAGGAGAAAAGGCTACTGTTGTGATGTTTATTTGCAACCATTGTCCTTACGTTAAGCACGTTAATCAACAACTGGTACAACTAGCCAATGATTATTTACCTAAAGGCATTGCATTTATTGCAATTTCAAGTAATGATATTGAAAATTATCCTGACGACGCTCCTGAAAAAATGACGATAACTGCTCAAAAAGAAAAATATCCATTCCCATACCTGTATGACGAAACACAAGAAATCGCAAAAGCTTATCACGCAGCCTGCACGCCCGATTTTTCTATTTTTGATAAAGATTTAATATGTGTGTATCGTGGGCAACTAGACGATTCTAGACCCAAAAATGATAGTATTTCCGATGGGAAAGATATAAGAAATGTTTTAGACTGTATTTTAAATAATACACCTATTCCTGAAAAACAAATCCCAAGTTTAGGTTGTAATATTAAATGGAAACCAGAAGTCTAATTTGTGCTAGAAAAAACTGAAGTAATTGTACTCAAAGCCACAAAATATGGAGAAACTAGTTTAATTGTCAAACTATTTTCTGAGAAATTTGGTTGTATTCCTATCATTTTAAAAGGCATCAGAAATGGTAAAAAAAATAATGCTGGGTTATTTCAACCTGGATATATTTTGGAATTGAATATTTACTATCGTGAAAACAAGCAACTTTTTCAAGTAAAAGATTATGCAGTCGCGTATAACTATCAAAGTGTTGCACAAAATATTGGCAAACAAAGTATTGTTTTATTTATTGTTGAATTATTATTAAATGTATTGCGAGAACATCATGCAAACAAAGAAATCTTTTATTATATCAAAGAATTTATTTTAAAACTAGATAATGAAGAACATAGAATAAAGGCCTATCCTTTGATTCTAATGTATGAACTATCCCAATTTTTAGGCATAGAACCTTTAATTAATCAAAGTCCAACTCAAATCTATTTTAACTTAGAAAAAGGTAGTTTCGATACTACTTTTGATGCTCGACTCTGTTTAGATATCTATCATTCTAACTTATTTTATCATTTCATAAATAGTCTAACTACTCAAGACCAATTTAGTATTTCTGCTAATGAACAACAAATTTTATTAGATATTTGGCTAAATTATTATAGCATACATATTCCAGAATTTAGAACCATGCAAACACCCAAGATATTACATGATATTTTGAATTAAATAGACTTTATAATAGTGCAAAAATCATTTGCTTTGAGTGATGCACCGCCAACTAAACCACCATCAATATCTGCTTGACTAAATAATAATGCTGCATTTTGTGCATTTACACTGCCACCATATAAAATACTAATATGTTGTGCGATATTGTCATTGTATTTTTCGGCAATACATTTTCTTATAAAATGATGTACTTCTTGTGCTTGTTCTGGCGATGCTGTTTTTCCTGTTCCAATTGCCCAAATTGGTTCATAAGCAATAACTGTATCTAGCAATTCTGTTTCTGAAAGATAGAATAAACAATGCTCTAATTGTTGTTGGATAAATACAAAGTGTTGTTCAGCTTCTCTAATATCCAAAGGTTCTCCACAACAAAAAATAGGCTGAATATTTTGACTGAAAGCTTGCTGCATTTTTTGCAATAAAACAGCATCTGTTTCATTAAAATATTGTCTGCGTTCTGAATGTCCAATTATGACAAATTGTACACCTAAATTTTCTAACATCTTCGCAGCAACCTCACCTGTGTAAGCTCCTTGTTCATGTTCGCTACAATTTTGAGCTGCAACAAAAACATTTGGTAAGGTATCGATTTTATCAACTATCGTTTCTAAATAAACATACGGAGGTGCAAAAATGACAATTTTATTTTCACCTAGCTTTAAATCTTTAGAACCAGCCAACACTGCTTCAACTAATTCAATAGCTTCAGCTTTATTGAGATGCATTTTCCAATTACCTGCAATTATTTTTTTTCTCATTTGCTTTTTCCCTTTTTAGATTTCACACCTGGCAATACTCTTTCTAATAAAGCTCCTGAGAAATTTCGTGCTGAAATTCTACCTAAAACTCTGCTATTTACAAAAGTTTGGAATTTATTAATAAAACCTGGAACTACAACTGCTGAATTACCTAAGGCAGCTAATGCTGTTTCCACAACAGGCTGCACTTCCATTAAAATCATACTGTCTTTCATGCCTTTTGTCATTTCTGATTTAGTCATTCCAGGACAAAGTGCCAAAATATCAATATTTTTATCTTTAAATTCATAATTCATGCCTTCTGCTAAAGACAAAATATAAGCCTTTGTAGCTGCATAGTGCGTTAAATATGGGTGAGCATTAAATGCACTAATAGAAGAAGTAAAAATAATTCCACCCCTACCCATTTCAACAAATTTTTTGGCAAATTCATAAGCCAAAATATAAGGTGCTTTCACATTTACTTGAATCATTTGCGTATTACGTGCCAAGTCGCCTCTAAAAAATTGCCCCTCACAATTAATTCCTGCATTATTAATTAACAAACCAACATCTAAATCTTTTGTTGCACTCAAAATAATATCATGGAAACCATCAATTGCAACATCGCACTCAATAATTTTGGTTTGAATCTTAAAATTTTGCTCTAATTCTGATGCTAATGCTTCCATTCTTGCTTTCCTTCTTGCAACCAAAACAATATTCAATCCTTTAGTAGCAATTTGTTTAGCATATTCTGCACCAATTCCACTCGAAGCTCCAGTAATCACAGCCCAAGAGCCATATTTATCGAAAAATGTATTTGCCATAAAGCTTTAATTTATTCCGTACAATATACAATATTATTTTATATTCAAGTTAGAATATCCATAGATTTATGATTCCAACCCGAATTATGCAATAGGATTTGTTATGAAAGTGAAAACACCAATAAAATATTAACTTTTGCGATTGAAACATAGCAACCTCTATGGTGAATGAGCAAAAGTTAGCGTAGCGTTATATTTTGCAGGCGTTTTCGATTGTAATAGAATATCTATTGCATAATTCGGGTTCAATAGTACTATATTCTATTCTTTCGAAATACTTTAATAGTTTGATTAGAAAGAAAAGGTTAGCATCATAACCAATTATACCCAATAAAGTAAAAACAAACATTTCCTTATCCAATTCAGCAAAAATATCTAGTGAATAAAAAAAAAGCAACTTATTCTAATTTCTAACAATCACAGGATTAAAGCATTAACATTCCACTCTAAAAATTAACATCTGAAGCTCCATAAATTCGTTTATATTTGAGAATATGCAATCCAACAAGAAATCTATATTTAGCTTTTTTCAGATAGATGCAGAACGACAATTGCTTGTACCTTTTGCTGAAAATGGATTAAATGCCACTTTTACAGGATTGTTTAGTGATGTTGTAATTGAATGGATTGATTTGCAGCCATTGCTCATTACACGACCATCAAGCACATTTCTTTGTCGTGTAAATGGAGATAGTATGAAAGATGAAAGATTGCAAGATGGAGATATTGTAATTGTCGATAAATCTCTGCCGCTACAAGATGGAAAAAAAGTTATTGTATGGATTGCACAAGAACAAGGTTGGACTGTAAAAAGGTTATTAATGAAAGATGGATTGGTTTATTTACTACCCGCAAATAGTAATTTAAAACCTTATTTAGTGAATACTGACGATATTTTTTGGGGTGTGGTTACGTGGATATTACATAAAGAATGATGTATGCATTGGTAGATATAAATGGTGCTTTTGTTGCTATGGAAATGGTATTCAGACCAGCAGATAGAAACAAACCTGCGGTTGTATTATCCAATGGCGACGGCTGTATTATTGCTGCCAATAAAATAGCCAAACAACTGAATGGCTTTGCAATGTATGCTCCTGCATTTCAATTAGAAGATGTGCTTAATAAAAATAATGTATTAAGATTTTCTCCTAATTTTGAATTGTATGTTGATATGAGCAGAAGGTTTATAAAAGAATTAAGCTTTTTCACAGACAAAGTAGAAGTTTATTCTATAGATGAAGCTTTTTTAGATTTAGATATAAAAAACATAGACTTTACTGATTATGGGCAACTCATCAAAAGAACTATTCTTAAAAATTTAGACTTATCTGTTGGGATTGGCATTGCACCCACCAAAGCACTTTGTAAAGTAGCCAGTAAAATTGCAAAGAAATTTACAGAACGCACCAACAATGTCTATGTAATTGACTCTGAGGAAAAACGAGTTAAAGCCTTAAAATGGCTGCCTATTGGCGATGTTTGGGGAATTGGCTCAGGGTTTGCTAAAAAATTATTACAACTAAATATTAAAAATGCTTACCAATTTACACAATTAACAGATAGCTGGGTACTAAAAAACATGACAGTAGTTGGGTTACGATTGAAGCATGAATTGGAAGGAAAATCTTGCTTGCAACTAGAAACTATAAAAGAACCTAAAAAAGCCATTGGTACAGAAAAAGCATTTGGAAAGCTCATTGCTGACTATGAATTAATAAAAGAAGCAACGAGTAGCTATGTTGAATATTGTGCTGGAAAATTAAGACGACAAAACTCTGTTGCTTCTGCAATTGTAGTACTTCTAGAAACCAATTCATTTAGCACATCAGATGAACAATATTATAACCGAACGGTTGTTTCTTTACCAATAGCAAGTAATAACACCACTTACCTAGTCAAAAATGCGGTTGATGGCTTAAATAGAATTTTTAAAAATGGTTTAAGATATAAAAGAGTAGGTATCTCTTTGATTGGATTATATCCTGACAATTCAATACAAGGAAATTTGTTTGTGAATCACAATCCCAAACATAGCAATTTGCAAAAAGTAATTGACCAATTAAATTTAAAATACGAACAAGATACTATCAGATTGGCAACAAGTGGCTTAAACAAACAACTATGGGAAAGCAAAGCAATGTTACGTTCTCCACGTTATACAACAAGGTTGAATGAGCTTTTAAATATCAGCGGTGATGTACTAAATCGATGAATCCTAAAATAGAAAATAAAAAGACTAATTTTGTGCAAATAAAAAAAGCGTTATAATGAAAAACATCATAACGCTTTGATAATTAAGTGATCGCGGCACGATTCGAACGTGCGACCAACTGCT
>CAYYMF010000034.1:0-27512 GCA_964472755.1 uncultured Chitinophagales bacterium
TTTTATTTGGATAGGTATTGGATAAAATTTGGTTTATGCAATTCTAATTACCTTCATTTTTACTTTTCGGAGTATCTATTTTTTATATATTATCTAATCGGATACTTTTACATATTTTACAAGTAATTGTAATAATATAAAGTATTAGATGATATATTGTCAAGTTTGGATTTCTTTATGATTTCGTTTGTAATGAATCAAATAGGTAATTGGATTTGACCACTTAGTATATAAATCTACATATTTTTAGTTATAACAAGTTTATTTAATTAGTCGTAATTATAAATTAACTAATTCAAATTGAATAGAATTGTATTATTTTGAAATTTCTATAAATTTTTTACTGCAGATGTGCCAATATTTGTAACTATTTTGGTTTAAAATGTTAGATCCTAAGAATACTATCTAATAAATATTGATTGTAAATAATTCAAGATTCAGTATAAAAATATTTACTTTTATTTTGTTGAAATTTATTATGAAAGCATTTAATATTTGTGTATTCCACTAGATTGAAATAGTATTCCAATAATTATGTATAATTAAATACTTTTTTAGAGTGAAATTATTGAGATTTCAAAGCCATTTGCTTTGCTAATTTCTTTCTTCTTTTGTATTCTTTGAACGAAATCATTTTGCCTTGATTTTCATCCCAAAGGTTAGAATGAACAGTTTTTAAACTTTGCCAAAATGTAATTGTATTAGTGTGTTTTGCTAAAATTGGGTTTTCCTGATGGCACTTTCTTAAATTATAATTCGGAATAGAAGAACTTAAATGGTGGATATGGTGATAGCCGATATTGCCAGATAACCAATGGAAAATTTTTGGTAATTTGTAATAAGTTGTTCCTTTTATTGCTGCAACAACATAATTCCAATTTTCCTTTCCACTTTTATATATAAATTCGTATTGATGTTGAATATAAAAAAACCATAAAGCATAAATTCCAAAAAAGAATAAGTTTGTAAATTGAACTACTAGAAATCTTTCAGGACCTAAAATATATGCAGCAATCGCATAAGTAATAATAAATAAAGCATTACTAATATTTACATTGTTTTTTACTTTTTTGAAATAACTCAAATTAGTAAAAGCAAAGCGATTATATACCACCACATATATAAAGCCACCAATCGTAAATAAATAAAATGGATTTCTATAAATCCGATAATAAATTTTGGTTTTCCAATTTGCTTTAGCATATTCTTCTA
This sequence comes from uncultured Chitinophagales bacterium, assembly GCA_964472755.1. GTDB lineage: Bacteria > Bacteroidota > Bacteroidia > Chitinophagales > JADIYW01 > JADJSS01. The sequence goes on from CAYYMF010000034.1 coordinate 1,213, forward strand.
CTGTCATACAATCGACATCGCCGATATCACTTACTTCTAATTGTCCGTTGTGTGCGTGATGAAATCCATGATTTTTTGCCCAATATTTATATGGAATTAGTGTGCAAATACTACAAATTGTTCCAATAATGGTATTTGCTTTTTTGCTTTTTAAAAATGAGCTGTGTCCACAATCATGTTGGATAATAAAAATTCGAGAAAGAATAAAGCCATTTAATAGAGCAACTAATGCAGACCAAAAGAAAGATTTTTCGTATAAGTAGAATTGCAAACCTAATAAAACAACATAAAATGAAAAACTATTTGCCATTTGAATAATAGCTTCCTTTGTATTGGGAACTTGGTATTTCTTTACCATAGATTGCCAATTTTTCAAATCATCTAATATTTGTTGTGAGTTAATATGTTTCATTTGTTTGTGCTTGTTATTTAGACTATACAAAAATAAGAAATCTTATGTTGTCTTATTTTGTTTTTTTCTTTAATTAATAAGAATATAACAAATCATTATACACTCAATCATATTGTTGAGATGCTTGAATTATTTGTCATAATAAATTACATCAGCACGTTTCCATCTACGGTGTGTCCAAAGCCAATAAGCGGGTTGTTTTTTTATATCTTGTTCTAGATTTTTAGCAAATCCATTAATAATATTTTCAATACTTTCATTAGTGGCATTTTTTGTAATTTCCTTTAGCTTTATTTCGAAATGTGTATTGTTGATAGGTTCAATGGATGCATATAAAATTACGGCATTAATTTTTTGTGCTAAATGTGCATAGCCATTGTAAAATGGGGTTTCCACTCCAAAGAAATTAATCCAAGTTGCTTTATCCACAGCAACAGGAGTTTGGTCGGCGACAAAGCAAAACATAGAATTATTATTGTCTAAATTATTAAATTGATTTTTGATAAATTTAGTTTCTATCAATTCTATTCCAAATTTAGCTCTATTTTTCTTAACAAAACTATCAATTGTTTGATTGCTTAATTTTTGATAGGTACCATAAGTTTTGAATTTTGTTTCCATTGCCGTTAATAAAACCGACAATTCCCAATTTCCAAAATGAGAAGTAACAACAAAAATTGGCTGATTATTTTTTTCTAAAGTCCAAATTAATTGTTTTGCGTCGTGGTGAAGCCAAATATGCTTTTTTACTTGGTATTCATTAAAAGAATAAGATTGTAAATTTTGAACTATCAAATCAGCAAAGTATTTATAAAATTGCTTTTCTATTTGTTTTAATTCATAACTGCTTTTATCTGAGAAAGCAGTCATTAAATTTATCCTTACAGTGGTAACTCGATATTTTATTATCTTATAAATAAGGGTGTAGAAAAAAAAACTTATTATGCAAAAAAAATGATTAGATAGATAAGACATTATCTTAACAAATATGATTGCGATAGTGCCTATTATTTTTTTTGTCATTTAAGATTTAATTTTATCTATAATAAACTTGTTTACAAATATATCATTCTTTTATTTTAGAGAAGTGTTTGTTGTCATATTAATTTGATATACGTTTATTTTCTTAATTTTACACTAAATTAAATTGATATGAAAATTGCTGATATTATTGCTTGCATAGAAGATTTTGCACCCAAAAGTTATCAAGAGTCTTATGATAATACTGGTTTAATAATTGGCAATGCAAAAAATGAATGTACAGGAATTCTAATTTGCTTGGATAGTATAGAGTCTGTAATTGATGAAGCAATTGCTAAAAAGATGAATCTAGTAGTAGCACATCATCCAATTATTTTTAGTGGAATGAAGCAGATTATAGGAAAAAATTATATTGAACGTATTATTATAAAAGCAATAAAAAATGATATCGCAATTTATGCAGCACATACAAATTTGGATAATATGCAACATGGTGTAAATGCTAAGATTGGTGAAAAATTAGGCATTAAAAATACAAAGATTCTACAACCTAAAAGTAAAGTTCTTAAAAAACTTTATACTTATATTCCTACAACACACACACAAAATGTAGTGCAAAAACTATTTGAAGCTGGAGCTGGAAATATTGGAAATTATAGCGAATGCAGTTTTACAATTAATGGCAATGGAACTTTTTTGCCAAACGAAAATGCAAACCCAAAATTAGGAAAAAAATTAGAGCGTCATACTGAAAATGAAGATAAGATGGAAGTGTTATTTCCTTTTCATTTAGAACAAAAAATTTTAAATACCTTATTTCAAAATCATCCTTATGAAGAAGTTGCTTATGAAATTATTACAATAGACAATAAAAACCAAACAATAGGTTCTGGAATGATTGGGGCTTTAGATAAACCAATGAATGAAACTGATTTTTTATATTTTGTAAAACAACAATTGAATACAAAGTGTATTAGATATACATCACTTCAAAATAAGCCTATTCAAAAGGTGGCTTGGTGTGGTGGTGCTGGGAATTTCTTATTAGGAGATGCAATTGCACATCAAGCAGATGTTTTTATTTCTGGTGATTTTACTTATCATAAATTCTTTGATGCTGATAATCAAATAATTATAATGGATATTGGGCATTATGAAAGTGAGCAATTTACTTCAGAAATATTTCTTGATATTTTAACAAAAAAATTTCGTAATTTTGCCATTCAAATTTCGGAAAATAATACCAATCCAATAAATTATATATAAAATGGCAAAGAAGAAAGAACTTACAGGGGCTACTGATAAATTAGAACAATTAGCAGGATTACAAGCTATTCATTCTAAAATCGACCAAATTAAAGTTTTAAAAGGAGAATTACCAATTGAGGTAGAAGATTTAGAAAATGAAATTTCTGGTTTAGAAAAAAGGATTGCTAAAATTGGAAATGAACTAAAAGAAACAGAAGATAATATTGCTCAAAAAAAGCAAGCGATAAAAGATGCTACCAACTTGATTGCGAAGTATGATAAGAAATTGACTAACGTTAAAAATAACAGAGAGTACGATGCTTTGAATAAGGAAGTAGAGTTACAAAAATTAGAAATTCAATTAGCTGAAAAGAGAATTAAAGATGCAACATTTTCTTTAGAAAGTTCAAAAACTAATTTAGAAGATGCAGAAGCTAAACATGCACAAAAAATCTCTAATTTAAATTCTAAGAAAAAGGAGCTTTCACATATTATTGAAGAAACGGAGAAGGAAGAAAAGGAATTAAGTGCTCAAGCAGCAGAATTAGAAACTCATATTGAAGAAAGATTATTAAATGCATATACAAGAATTCGTAAGAATTATAAAAATGGATTAGCCGTTGTAAATGTTGAGCGTAATGCATGTGGTGGTTGTTTCGGTTTTGTCCCAGCTCAAACGCAAGCAGAAATTCGTACTAAAAAACGTATCATCTCTTGTGAACACTGCGGAAGAATTTTATACGGTGTGAAAGATGACGTTGAACTTTCTGCTGAAGAAATCGCATAGTTTTATTTTTTTAATAATAAATCGCATTTTTAGTGTTATTTTGGACAACACAATATGTTGTTAAAGCCACTAAAATATATCGTTGCCTTAATTTACGAAGCAATCATTCGCTTTAGATTTAGATTGTATAAACATCATTTTTTAGGTCAAACATCGTTTGATATTCCAATAATTTGTGTTGGAAATTTATGTGTTGGTGGTACAGGAAAAACGCCAATGGTAGATTATTTATGTACACTTCTAGAAAATCAATTTGCAATTGGGATTATTAGTCGAGGTTATAAAAGAAAAACCAAAGGTTTTATCCGAATTAAACCCAAACACACCGCTTTAGATGTGGGTGATGAACCTTTGCTTTTAAAACTGAAACATCCACAAATAGAAATTGCTGTTGGTGAAGAAAGAATTTATGCTATTCCACATCTATTGAGTGATGCTCCACAAACACAAATTGTACTTATGGATGATGGGTTTCAACATTTGAGTGTACAAGCTCAACTTAATATTTTAATGACAGATTATCAACAGCCTTTTTGGTCAGATAAAATTTTACCATTAGGTACTTTGAGAGAACCCAAAGAAGGCTACAAACGTGCCGATATTATCATTGTAAATAAATGCCCTGATAATATAAGCAAAGTGGATATGGAAAATTGTATTCAAAAAATACAAGCACTGCCTAATCAAAAAGTATTTTTTGCTAAAATTAAATATAAAAACCTATATGCCTTGTTTTATAATATATCTCCAAAAGCAGATGAAAATCCATATATTTTATTTACTGGAATCGCCAATTCAGACTCTATTTTTCAATACTTAAATCCTAAATTTAGAATTTTTCATTTTCAGTTTGATGACCATCATACATATTCTATCAAAGATTTTGAAGATATGTATGTTGAAATCAAAACAAACAATTGGATTACGACTGAAAAAGATGCAGTAAAATTATTCCCTTTTAAATCTTGGTTTGAAAGCAAACAAATCAATGTATGGGTGCAACCCATTCAATTAGAAATAGCTTCGATATATAATGCCTCTTTTGATGATTTAATACATCAATATTTAGATTATTATTTCCAAACCAATACTGAAACTAATTGATGCATAAAGTGTATTTTTGTAAAATGTGTCAAAATGTGCTAGGCTTTTGGATGATTAGCTTTTTATTTGTCTTCAATGCAAAGGCACAAACGCGTATTACGACACCAAATCCTATACTTCGCTACGATACAAAATATATTACTTTAGATAATGAAGAGCTTAGAAAACTAGATTCAAATAACCACAATTTTCATCGTTATAATGTAACTGAAAAACAAGCCGTGCCTTATTATAATTTAGGAAATTACGGAACAGCCTATTATCCTTTGATGTTTCAATCCAATAAAAATATTGGATTTTCAAGTGGATATAATAGTTTTAATTTGTATAAACGAAATAAATTAGAAATTAAATTTTTTGATACCAAAACACCTTATACTGACTTAGATTTTATTTTTGGTGCAAAAGAAGAAATTACAGGAGGTGCTGACTTTTCAATGAATGTCAATCCGCAAGTAAATTTTGGATTGTACTATCGAAGAAATAGTTTTAAAGGACAAGCGATATTGCAGGAAAGTGTCTATAATAATTTAAGTTTGAACAATTGGTACAGAAGTAAAAGCAATCGTTATGAAATAAAATCTGCATTTTTATTTAACAATATAAAAAATCAAGAAAATGGTGGTTGGACAGTTGAAAATATTTACAATGACCCTATTTATAAAGGAAAAAAAAATAAGCAATTTGCTGAAGTAAATTTACAAACTGCTACCCAAAAATATACTGAAAAAAATGTATTTTTTATTCAAGATATTCATTTTGGGAAGAAAAAAATTATTGAAGTAGATGATTCTACAAAGCAAACGAAAATTACTCCAAAATATACATTAGAACACGAGTTTTCTTACAAAAAAGAGACTTATTTATTTAAAAATGATAAACAAGATTCGGCATTCTTTCAGCATCATTATTTAAGTAATGACTCAACACACGATGCAACTAAGACTTGGAATGTCAGTAATAGTTTAGCATTTAAAAATGTCGCTGATAGTAGCAGTAAAATGCCATTTTTATATAAAGTGGGTGTACAATTGGATTTGATTAAATATAAACAATTTTACAATAATAAATTCCTTACAGACATTAAGCTTTTTGCTGAAATAAAGAACAAAAACAAGCAATCAAAATTACAATATTTTGCAAAAGCAATGATTGATGTCGCTCCAAAATATATTGGCGATTTTGAAGTGAATGTAGGTGCAAGTTATTTTTTAAATAAGGAAATCTCTATTGCAATAACGAATAAAATCCAACATCGTTCGCCTAGTGAAAAAGAAAGCTTTTTAGTTTCCAATCATTTTTTATGGCAAAATAATTTCAAGGAAATATTACATAATCAAACGAATTTGATTTTTAATTGGTCTAAACAAAAGTTTTATATCAACTTAGAAAACCATATCCTAAAAAATTATATTTACTACGATACCGCGACAACATTACAACAGTATAAAAAAAATCTGATTGCTTTAAATGTTCAATTTAGAAAGGATTTTGAGTTTAAAAATTTTTATATAGGTAATACTTTTTGGGTTCAATTCTTTAATCATAAAGACATCATCAAGTTGCCTACTTTTGCTATGTTAGAAACATTTTACTATAAAGGCGGTTGGATAAGTGGTAAGTTGAATGCACATCTTGGCTTTAATATTAGTTACAATACCAATTTTAACGCACCGAAATATCAACCTTCTTTAGCTGAATTTTATATTCAAAATACAGAACGAATGAAATTTTATCCTATCCTTGATGTGTTTTTTAATTTATATGTAAGCAAGACAACTATTTTTATGCGATTAGAACATGCGAATCAAGGTATGTTTAAGCAAAAAGGTATTTATACTTCGCCTAATTATGGCTATTTAGATAGAACTTTTCGTGTTGGTGTAAAATGGCAATTTTATGATTAATCAAAGAAAAAAAATATTATTTCTTACACCACAATTGCCCTATCCTGTGCATAGTGGTGGATTCATAAAATCATACAGAATGTTGGTTCATTTGGCTGCTCAACATGATGTAGATTTTGCGTCATTATTAAAAGGAGAAGATATTCAATTGTTTGAGGAATTTAAAGCAAGTATTCCGAATGTAAAGCAATTTTTTACTGTTCCATCAAATATCGAAAGAAATATGGTAAATATTTTGAAAGCCAATTTTCAATTTAAGCCAATCTCATTTTATAGAAATTATAGTAAGTCATTAGCCAAAATACTTCAATCTGTTTTTGGTAATTACGATATCATTGTGGTCGATCATGTCGATATGTTTCAATATATTCCAAAGCAATATTTTCATAAAACAATTTTGCACCAACATAATGCAGAATATGTAATGTGGAAGCGTGCTGCAGAAGTAGAAAATAATATCATCAAGAAAATTATATTGTTTGTGCAGTTTTATTTGTTAGGGAAATTAGAATATACTTATTGCAATCAAGCAAAATATATTTTGGCATCGCCAAATGATGAAATAGAGCTTAAAAGAATAGGTGTTCGTAATAAAATTTTCTTCGAAACTTACCACTTAGGCGACGATAGTTTATTGTATCAAGCTCCATTAGTTTTTAACAAAGAAAATAAGAATTTGTTATATATTGGCACACTTACTTGGGAAGCAAATATTGATGGTTTAATATGGTTTTTGGATAATATTTGGCAAACTTTAAGTAAGGAAAATAAAGGAATTTCTTTAACCATTATGGGTAAAAATCCAGATAAGAGATTGTTGAAATTTAAAGAGCAATTTGATAATATATCTTTTCCTGGATTTATTGAAGATGTAGAACCTTATTTTCAAAATGCTAAATTATTTATTGTGCCTTTGCGTTTTGGAAGTGGCATTAAAGTTAAAGTGATTTCTGCAATGTATCGTGGCATTCCTTGTGTTACTTCGGATATTGGCGTAGAAGGCTTGATGGTTGAAAATGGCAAACAAATTATGATAGCTAATGATGCGAGAGCATTTACAATTGCTATTCAAACGCTATTAAATGATGAAGATAAATGGAATACATTATCCAAAGAAAGTAGAATTTTAGCACAAGAAAAATACAGTTGGGAAGCTGTTTTTAAAGTAATAGATGAAGTTGTAACAAAATTTCCATAATTATATAACACAAAATATACTTTTTTTATTCGCTTTTTTGTTTTGTAATCTATACATTTACTCATCGAATTTTGAAATTCTTCAAAAATTCAAAATATTTTTTAATCAATTAATTAAATTATTATGGCACTTAGATTAGGCGACATCGCACCAAATTTTACAGCAGAAACCACAGAAGGGAATATCGATTTCCACAATTGGATGGGCGACAAATGGGCTGTATTTTTTTCACACCCAGCAGATTTCACTCCAGTTTGTACAACGGAATTAGGCTATACATCAAAATTAAAATCGGAGTTTGAGAAAAGGAATGTAAAAGCAATTGCATTAAGCGTAGATGACTTAGCTTCTCACAATGGTTGGATTGGCGATATTGAAGAAACTCAAGGCGTGAAACAAAATTTCCCAATCGTAGCAGATGAAAATAGAGTAGTAGCTGAATTGTATGATATGATTCACCCAAATGAAACGAATAAATTTACGGTTCGTTCTGTTTTTATTATTGACAATAACAAAAAAATCAGAACTATCATAACATATCCACCTTCCACAGGTAGAAATTTTGATGAGATTTTAAGAGTGATTGATTCATTACAATTAACTGACAATTATAATGTAGCAACTCCAGTTAATTGGAAAGAAGGCGAAGATGTAGTTATTGCTCCAAATATATCTGATGAAGATGCAAAAGTGAAGTTTCCAAAAGGTTTCAAAACGCTTAAACCTTATTTGAGATTAACTCCACAGCCAAATAAATAAATTTTATAATTGAATTTATTTTCAAGTTGGATATTATATAATTCTTTCCTTTAGTTCCATAATAGATGCCCAAAATTTTAAGTATAGATTATGGAACGAAAAGGACAGGATTTGCTATCAGCGACGATAGTAAAATATTTGCATTTGGATTAAGTACCCAAGAAACGCCAAATAATTTGAAGTATATCCAAAATATAATTACAAAAGAAAATGTCGATACCATTTTAATCGGCATTCCTAAAAGATTGAATAACGAATTAGCTGATATTGTTCCAAAAATTGAAGCTTTTATCGAAAAAATTCAACAACAACATCCGCAAATTACAATTGAAAGATTAGATGAACGTTTTACTTCTAAAATGGCTTTCCAATCAATGATAGATAGTGGTATGAAGAAAAAAGATAGACGTAATAAAGCCTTGGTAGATGAGATTTCTGCTACTATATTACTCCAAAATTATTTGGAATATAAAAACTAAAACAATAATTGTATTTTTGCATTATGATTTTACCTATTGTTGTTTATGGAAGTCCAATTTTAAAACAAAAAGCATCTGATATTGATGCGACGTATGAAAATCTTGCTGAGTTAATCCAAAATATGTGGCAAACAATGTATCAAGCAAGTGGCATTGGTTTAGCAGCTCCTCAAATTAATAAGTCCATTCGATTATTTATCGTAGATACCGCTCAATTAGAAGATAGAAAAAAAGATGAACCAGATTTTGTTGGAATTAAAAAAGTATTTATTAACCCACAAATTACAGAAGAAATTGGTACGGAATGGAAATATGAAGAAGGCTGTTTAAGTATTCCTGGAATTAGAGAAAATGTAGAAAGAAAACCTGATATTACAATTACTTACCAAGATGAGCAATTTAATACTTTGACTGAAACTTATTCGGGATTAAATGCTCGTGTAATTCAACACGAATATGACCATATTGAAGGTGTTTTATTTACAGATAAAGTTAAACCTTTAACCAAAAAGTTAATTCAATCGAAACTCAATAAAATCATGCGTGGCGATTTTAGAGCAGATTATAAAACAAAGTTTGTAAAATAAGTTTCTAAGCTTCTAGAAATAAATAGATACATTTTGTATCTTACCAAAATGACAATACGCTGGCTACTTAATAATATAATCAATGGTTATATTTATTCTACAATAATTGTTTTAGCTTTTTCTTTTATTCCAAAGCTGAAAGATGAAATTAAATCCTATCTTAATGTCAGTAATCGTATTATTCTAATCATTTTAGTTATTAATTTCATATTCAGATTATCTCAAATATCATTTTTTACAAATGAGTATAAGAGTGGAAATCTTAAAGATTTAATAGATACTAGTTTTTTAAACCATTTACAATTAGTAATGACCTTTTTTCTCGGCTTTTTATTGCATTTGTTTTTTATATTCAAGAAAATAAGACAAGCTTTTATATTTAGTTTTATATCAATTTTAGCACTATTTATTTTAATAAATTTCGTAGATATATTAATTTTTATATTTAAGCACAATAGTCATCTTTCTAAAGAAATACTACCATACTTTTTTAATAACTCTAACCTTATTTCTGCTACGTTATTTTTAACTGGTTATTTTTTACTTAGCCTTTTTATTACTAAAATTACAAATGGAACACATCGTTGAAAATATATTAAACATTAAAAACAAAATTACCAATGCTTGTATTAAGGCAAATAGAAATCCAAATGAAATTCGATTGTTATTGGCAACGAAAACAGTAAGTGCTGAAAATATAAAAATAGCTATAGAAAGTGGTGTAAACTTGATTGGTGAAAATAAAGTACAAGAGGTAAAAGAAAAATTTGAAGCCTTACAAACTATTCCACACGAAAAACATTTTATTGGACATTTGCAAACGAACAAAATAAAAGATATTCTGAAATATGGCGTTACATGTGTGCAATCTGTAGATAGATTAGATTTGGCTGAAAAATTACATCAAAGATTAAGTATAGAGCAAAAACAATTGGATATTTTTATACAAGTTAATACATCAGCAGAAGAAAGTAAATTTGGAGTAACTCCAGAGCATACAATTGAATTGGTAAAAAGTGTAGCAAAATTAGATACTTTAAAAATAAAAGGCTTAATGACAATTGGTTTGTTCAGTGCAGAAAAAGAAAAAGTAAGACTATGTTTTAAATTGCTTAAAAATTTAAAGCAAGAAATTATTGCTCAGAATATTCCAAATATTGATATTCAGGAGCTTTCTATGGGTATGAGTGGCGATTTAGAAATTGCCATCGAAGAAGGGGCAACCATAGTACGAGTTGGAACAGCAATTTTTGGTTCAAGAATATATCCAGATAGTTACTATTGGAATGAACAAGCATAATTTTAGCAGTAAATGTTAGTATATGACTTAAATGCACTAATATTCATTTTAAAATTCAAAATGCTACTTAATGAAAATTTAACATCAAAAATTATATTGATAATCAGTTGTTTGTGTTTGATTTATTTCAAGCAGCTATTTGGATAGTTTAAAAACTAAAATTAAATAGTACCTTTGCAACTCCAAATTAAAACGTTTTTAAAAATAGAATATATACCAAAATGAAACGATTAAGTTATAAAACAAGAACAGTTGTGCCAAGTGAATCAGATAGGACTTGGTACGTGGTAGATGCTGAGAACAAAACTCTAGGTAGAATCTCATCTGAGATTGCTAAAGTTTTACAAGGAAAAAACAAGCCATCTTATACACCAAATATTGACAATGGTGACCACGTAATTATTGTAAATGCAGAAAAAGTTGCATTAACAGGAAATAAATTAACCCAAAAAGTGTATATTAGACATACTGGTTATCCTGGAGGTCAAAGATTCATGACACCAAAAGAAGCTTTAGTTAAAAAGCCAACTTTTATTTTAGAAAATGCAATCACACACATGTTGCCAAGAACTAGAATGGGAAGAGCAATGGCTAAGAAATTGCACGTTTATGTAGGTGCTGAGCATCCACACGCTGCACAAAACCCTAAAACATTAAATATCTAATTAAATAATAACTATAAATATGGCAAATACTTCAATAAATGGCTTAGGTCGAAGAAAAACAGCGGTAGCAAGAGTATTTTTAAAGCCGGGTACAGGTGTTATTACCATCAATTCAAAGCCGGCAGACCAATATGTTTCTCTAAAATATCTTTTGGATAGAGCAGTGAAACCATTACATGTGGTTGCTCAGGAAAATAATTTTGACGTAAATATCAATGTAAAAGGTGGAGGCATTAAAGGTCAAGCAGAGGCAATCTCTTTGGGTATCTCTAGAGCTTTAATCAAAATTGATGAGGCTAACAAGCCAGCATTAAAAGCTGAAAAATTAACAACGAGAGACCCTAGAATGGTAGAACGTAAGAAATTTGGAAAGAAGAAAGCACGTAAGAGCTTCCAATTCAGCAAACGTTAATATTATTATTGATTACATTTTAAAAAAGATACAAGAATGTCTAAAATATCTCAACAAGAATTATTGGATGCCGGAGTACACTTCGGACATTTAAAGAAAAAGTGGAATCCAAAAATGTTACCATATATCTTTATGGAAAGAAAAGGTATCCACATCATAGATTTGAATAAAACGCAAGACAAATTAGAAGAAGCTGGTGCAGTTTTGAAATCTATTGCTAAATCTGGAAGAAAAGTTTTATTTGTTGCAACAAAAAAACAAGCGAAAGATATCGTTGAAGAAGCTGCTAAGTCTGTAAATATGCCATTTGTAACTGAAAGATGGTTAGGTGGTATGTTGACTAACTTTGCTACTATCAAAAAATCTATCAAGAAAAAACAAAACATCGAAAAGATGTTGGCTGATACAAACTTAAACAGCATCACTAAAAAGGAGAAGTTGATTTTAAGCCGTCAGCAACAAAAATTAGATAAAGTTTTAGGTGGTATTGAGAATTTACCAAGAGTACCAGCTGCTTTGTTTATGGTTGATATTTCTCACGAACATTTAGCATTAGCTGAAGCTAAAAAATTAGGTGTTAAAACTTTGGGTATGGTAGATACCAACTCTGATCCAAATTTAGTGGATTTTGCTATCCCTGCTAATGATGATGCAACAAAATCTATCCAAATTATTGTAAATTACCTTACAGAGCAAATTAAAGAAGGTTTGGCTGAGCGTAAGAAAGATAAAGAGGAAACAGAATCAACTGGAGAAACAGCTATCACAAAAGAATAATTCATACAAAATATTGTATGGAAATTATCAATCATTCAATTTAAAATAAAGATGTCAGTAACAATAACAGCAGCAGACGTAAATAAATTAAGACAAGAAACAGGAGCTGGTTTAATGGATTGCAAAAAAGCATTAGTAGAAACTAGTGGTGATTTTGAAGCAGCTATCGATTATTTAAGAAAAAAAGGTGCAAAAATTGCAGCGAATAGAGCTGAAAGAGAAGCAAATGAAGGTGTAGTCGTGGCATTAACTTCTCCAGATGGAAAGTTTGGGGTTGCTGTAAATCTTTGTTCAGAAACAGATTTCGTAGCAAAAAACGAAGATTTTATCAATTTAGCTAAAAATATTACACAAATCGCTTTAGATAATAGAGTAACTTCTGCTGAAGCTTTAGAGGCTTGTACTATTGATGGTGTAACAATTAAAGATAAATTGTTAGATACAGTTGCAAAAATCGGAGAGAAAATAGAAGTTAAAAAATTTGATTTTATTCAAGGAGAAGGTGTGGTTGCTTATATTCACATGGGTTACAGAATGGGTGTTTTGGTTGAATTAAACAAAGCAGTAACAGAAAGTAATGCTGTTGTGGGTAAAGATGTGGCAATGCAAATTGCTGCTATGAATCCTGTAGCTGTTGATGCTTCTGGAGTTTCTGAAGAAATGAAAGAAAGAGAAAGAGCTATTGCTAAAGAAAAAGCTATCGAAGCTGGAAAACCAGAAAATATCATCGAAAAAATTGCTGATAATGCAGTTAATTCAATGATTAAAGAAAATACTTTGGTAAATATGCCATTCGTGAAAGACTCTAGCAAAACGGTTGAACAATATGTAAAATCTGAAGATAAAGATTTGCAAGTGCTTTCGTTTAGAAGAGTAACTTTATCATAAATTAAAAAAAAGAGAACTTTTAAAGTTCTCTTTTTTTTTACTTACTTTTACAACGTGAAAATAATTATCTATATCTTATTAGCAATTTTTGTTTTATCGTTATTGCTTCCTATGGCGTGTACAAAAAAAAAATCTGAATGTGCAGGTTGTTTTGGTATAGTAGAAGTGTTGGGAGCAGATGTCCTGAAATGGAATTTTGATTCTGTAAAAATGAGATATCCCAATGTCTATGAATCTGATTGGTGTAAAATACTCGATCAAATTGATGGACAGCCAGTAAAAATAAATGGTAATGAATATGGTACTTTTAGAAAAGAGTGTCCTACGCCTTCTATACCTTAAATTATTTATTCTATTAAAATTATTTATATAACATGTCAAAACCAATTAAAAGAATCTTACTAAAACTGAGCGGTGAAGCCTTAATGGGCGATCAAAATTTTGGAATACAAGCACAAACTTTAGATAGTTTTGCTCAAGAAATTGCTGAAGTTATTGAACATGGGTATGAAGTGGGAATAGTAATTGGAGGAGGAAATATTTTTAGAGGATTACAAGCTGGAAATATTGGGATTGAACGTTCGCAAGGAGATTATATGGGTATGTTGGCAACAGTTATCAATGGCATGGCTTTGCAAGGTGCGTTAGAATCCAAGGGCGTTTATACACGATTGATGTCTGCATTGAATATTCAACAAGTTTGTGAACCATATATACGACGACGTGCAGTTAGGCATTTAGAAAAAGGAAGATGTATTATTATGGCTGCTGGAACAGGAAATCCATTTTTTACAACGGATACTGCTGCTGCATTACGTGCCAATGAAGTTGAAGCAGACCTTATTTTAAAAGGAACAAGCGTTGATGGTGTTTATTCTGCCGATCCAAAAAAAGATAGCTCAGCGACTAAGTATGAATCCATTGGTTTTAATGAAGTCTTAGTCAAAAATCTAAGAATTATGGATCAAACGGCATTCGCATTGTGTAGAGAAAATAATATGCCTATTGTAGTTTTCAATATCCGAGAGAAAGGTAATATTCTGAGGATTTTACAAGGTGAAAAAATAGGTACACTTATTTTTTAATTTTACTAGAATTGTTTTAGACAAAACTAGGATAGTGTATTATTATGGATATTTTTTCAGTAATATTTTATGTATTAATGTATTGTGGGTGCTTTCTGAAATTTATTATGCCATTCATTTAAAATCAGTTCAAACTGACCAAAAAGATAAGGATAAGTCCTCTTTTAGATTGTTATGGTTGGTCATTGCACTTAGTATATCGGTTGCTAATAGTATTCGTTATTTATATGGTTCAAAAATTTATCAAGGAGAATAGTTGCTTATTTTGGCTTATTTTTGGTTTTTCTTGGCATTTTAATGCGTTATTTTGTAATTAAAGATTTAGGAAAATATTTTACGGTAGATGTTACGATAAGAAAAAATCATCTACTAAAAAAAGATGGATTTTACAAATACATTCGCCATCCTTCTTATTCATTTTCAATTTTGACATTTTTGGGTTTAGGAATTATTCTAAATAATTGGTATTCCTTATTGTGTGTATTTATTTTTCCAACTTCAGCTTTTTTATATTGTATTAATATTGAAGAAAAAGTATTAATCGAAACATTTAGAGAAGATTATTTGACTTATTGTAAAACAACTAAGAAAATTATTCCTTTCATTTATTAAACATATTGTTTGAGCTTAGTTTCAAATGAGTGTGTATACAACTTTTTTTTAATGGCTTAGTAGCTATTTTCATTATTTTTATAACTTTCCCTGTTGAAGCATTTTTTTGTTGCTCGAACTGCATATCTAGGTAAAGATTAATTTTGGTCGGGTTCAATCAAAGATGAATTAAATCCGAATTATACAATAGATAAACCAGAAAATGATGACGATAAATTATCAGAATACTATGCTTATTTCAATTAAGCATACATTTCTTGTCTTAATGCTTGTATTTTCTCATCTGCTAAATAATCATCATAAGACATTAGTCTATCAATAACACCTTTCGGTGTAATTTCAATAATTCGATTGGCAATAGTATGTGTGAAAGTGTGGTCATGAGATGTGAAAATCATTGTACCTGCATAATCAATAAGACCATTGTTTAATGCTGTAATACTTTCCAAATCTAAGTGATTGGTAGGTTCATCTAAAATAAGGAAATTGCCTTCTTCTAACATTGTTTTTGAAAGCATACAACGCACCTTTTCGCCTCCAGAAAGCACAGAACATTTTTTCAAAGTTTCTTCGCCACTGAATAACATTCTGCCTAAAAATCCACGAACAAAAGTTTCATCTTTTTCTGTAGAATATTGACGTAACCAATCAATTAAATTCAAATCAACTTCAAAATAGGCTTTATTGTCATTAGGAATATAAGATTTGGTAATCGTAACACCATATTCAAAAGTTCCAGAATTAGCATTTGCTTCACCTGATAATATTCTTAAAAATGTTGTTACAGCCATACTATTATCTGAAATGATAGCTACTTTATCATTCTTGTTAATTGTAAATGTTACATTGCTAAAGAAGGTTTTCCCTTCCTCATTTTTATAAGCTAAATTTTGAACATCAAGAATTTTATCGCCAGCTTCTCTAGTTTGTTTAAAGAAGATGCCTGGATATTTTCTACTTGATGGTTTAATTTGTTCTATGTCCAATTTTTCTAAAGCTTTCTTACGGGAAGTTGCCTGTTTAGATTTGGAGGCATTTGCACTAAATCGAGCTATAAAGTCTAATAATTCAGCTTTTTTAGCTTCATTTTTCTTATTCTTATCTGCTCTTTGTTTTAATAATAATTGTGAAGTTTCGTACCAAAAAGTATAATTTCCAGTGAATAAATTTACTTTAGAAAAGTCGATATCAACGATATGCGTACACACCATATCCAAAAAGTGTCTATCGTGCGAAACGACAATTACGGTATTTTTAAAATCCGCTAAAAAATTTTCTAACCAAGTAATGGTTTTTAAATCCAAATCGTTGGTTGGTTCATCTAAAATTAAGATATCAGGATTGCCAAAAAGAGCTTGTGCTAATAATACTTTTATTTTTTGGTTTGAAGGCAATTCTTTCATTAGTTTGTAGTGATTGTCTTCGATTACATCTAAGTTACTTAATATCTCTGCGGCATCACTTTCGGCATTCCAGCCGTCCATTTCTGCAAACTCAGCTTCAAGTTCTCCAACTTTCAGACCATCTTCGTCAGTAAAATCGGCTTTTGCATAAATTGCATCTTTTTCTTTCATAATGCTATATAGCTTCTGATTGCCCATCATAACTACATCAATCACTTGCTCTTCGTCAAACTCAAAGTGATTTTGCTTTAAAATAGACATTCTTTCGCCAGGAGAAATTTCAATTTGTCCAGTTGTTGGGTCAATATCTCCAGATAATATTTTTAAAAAAGTAGATTTTCCTGCACCATTTGCACCAATTACACCATAGCAATTTCCTGGAGTAAATTTAATATTTACCTCATCAAATAATACGCGCTTACCAAACTGTAATGATAAGTTTTGAACAGTTACCATACGAAATTTATTTTTTTAAATTAAAATTGATTTTGGTTTATCAACCAACGGTGCAAAGATACAAATTTTAAAGAGGATTCTACTTTATTAAAAGTAAAATTAATATCACGATTCCTGCAATAATACGATAATAGCCAAAAAACCTAAATCCATATTTTTTTATGACTTCTACAAATGTTTTAATAGCTAAAAGGGCTACTAGAAAAGCAATAATGTTTCCAATTATAAAAATAGATAAGTTTCCAGATTGTGCTATCATTTCATAGCCTTTTTGTTCTATGCCGTTATAATTCCAATCTTTTAGAAAAACAGAATATAAAGTAACCGCAGCCATTGTAGGAACAGCTAAAAAGAACGAAAATTCTGCAGCAACATCTCGTGTTAGTTTTTGTTGCATACCACCAATAATTGATGCAGCCGAACGACTTACACCGGGCATCATTGCCAAGCATTGCCAAAAACCTATGCTTATTGCTTTTTTTACAGTAATATCTTCTTCTTTTCTTATTGTTGGATTTTTGAAAACATTATCAATAAACAATAAAACTACTCCGCCCAAAATCATTGCGATTGCAATTGGTATTGGACTGCCTAAAAGTTCATCGATTTTATCATCAAATAGTTTGCCTAGAATCAAAGCAGGAACAACTGCAATTGCTAATTTAATATAAAAATCAAAAGATTTGAAATTTAAAAATTTTCTCCAATATAATACCACAACTGAAAGTATCGCTCCAAACTGTATGGACACTTGAAACATCTTTACAAATTCATCTTCTTGAATACCAAAAAATGTACTTGTAAATATCATGTGTGCGGTAGAAGAAATTGGTAAAAATTCTGTTAATCCTTCTACGATTGCAATGATAATTGCCTGAAAAATATCCATAATGATTAAACTTCTACTGAATTGATTGCTGAATTAGGTTTTTTTAAAATTGCTATTGCTACTAATAAAAATCCTAGTAGAATTGTAATAGGAGCGAGTGTAATTCTTCTAAAAGAATACAACTCAGCTTCATTAAATACTTTTGGGTCTTGATTGCCACCACTCATAAAGATAAAACCTAGAATTATCAAAATACCACCTATTCCAATTAGTATATAATTTATTTTATCAAATAAAATTTCAGTATTTGAACTTTGTGGAATTTTAAAAAGCGAACCTGAATTGCTTGTTTTTGAAATAGGCTTTTTCGATTGTGAAATTGGAGCAACCTTTGGTTTTGGATTGTTTTGTAATGGATTGTTTTTTGCCATAAAATATATTTTAAAATAAATCGTCTAATTTTATATTCCAGTATTTATTTACTGCAAAATAAGTACTAATTAATGAAATTAGCAAACTCATCAGCAATAAGCCACCGCCAATGCCAGCTAATACTAAATAATCCATTTGTACTAAATGAATGCTGTATTTGTCTGTAAAGAAAAATACTATGCCTACCAATATTAGTATAGCTATAAATGCACTAATTAATGCAGCAGAAATAGCTTTGATTAAAAATGGCTTGATAATAAACCATTTTGTTCCACCAATTAATTGCATGGTTCTAATAGCATATCTTTGAGTGTACATCATTAATCGAATCGTGCTATCAATTACTGAAAATGCAATAATGAATAATATCAATGAAATGGCTAAGATTCCTATAAATACGGGTTTTACAGTGTTGCCAAACATATCACTGATTGGTTCAGAATAATTGACTTCCTTAATTCCATTTATGGATAAAAAGTCAGATTTTATAGCTTTAATGGAAGATTTGTCGGCTTTTTCAGCTTTTAAATTTACAATAAATGCATTGTACATTGGATTGTAGCCTAAAATTTCAGTAAAATTTTGTCCTAACTCTTTTTCATACATTTTTGCAGCGACTTCTTTGCTTCTGAAATTGATTTTATGTAAATAGTCTTTCTTTTGAAGTGTTGCTTTAATTACATCAATATTTGATTTTTGAAGACTATCATCTAAAATCAATTCAATCTCAAAACTTTGTTTAAGTTTGATGAGTGAAGCATTTGAATAATAAATAATAATAGCAAATAATCCAATAATAAATAAGTTTAGACCTATCGTTAAAATAGCATATTTGTAAGTAGGTTGGTATCTTTTTTTGGGTTTATATTTTTGATCTTCCGCCATAAACTAAGCGAAAGTAATCAATTTATTTTTTTTGGACAAAAGATTTAATAAACATTAGGAAATTTTCTATCTCTATACTTTAAAAATGGTAATTCGATATAATTGTAAATTAACTGTGCTATACCATAATTTATCAATAGAAATAGTAAAATATATAAAATGCTACTAATAATACTATCAGGTATTAAATTGTTCCTGTAGAAAAATAACTTGTATATAGGTAGATTTATCAAATACATACTATAAGCCAATTGACTAGATTTTTTGAAAAATGAACTTAGGTATTTGTGCTTATCCAAGTTTAAGTAATATAATTTTGGTATGATTAAAGCTGTAATAATTCCAAGCGTCGGCAAGAACACAAAATTACAATAGGTAGCTACCATTTTGCTTTGATGATATAGATAAAAATTATTCTGATAAGCAGCATAAAAAAGCGGTACTGTAGGAAATAATATTAATAAACCGAGCCAAAATAATCGATTTTTATATTTGAAAAATAAAGTATTATAATAGTAAAAACATACGTAACCTAAAATGCCTACTATCAAATTGTCAAATCTTAGGAAAACAACTTTTCTAATATTTTCATCAAAATTTAGATGCATTCCATATTGCTGAATATGGAATATTTTTAATGTAAAACTGAATAAAAACATTAATATACAAGTAAGCAATATTGAATTTTTAAAGTCAAATTTTTTGAAGTTATAAATTGCAATTAAAATTATAGGTAACAGACAATAAAACCATTCTTCGGTAGCTAAACTCCAAGCTTCTCGATAAAAATCAGGATGCGGATAATTTAAGTTTTGAATGAATAAAATGAATTTCCAATCGAATGTTTTTTCTTTAAGTATCCATACATATAAAATTGTATTTACAATGTACATAAAATAATAATTGGGCAAAGTTCGCAACCATCTTCGGATTAAAAATAATTTTAAACTAGCGAAATTATTACTATTGTTATTAAAGTATTTGAAAACGATGTCAGTAATTAAAAAACCACTCAATACAAAGAATATTTCGACACCTGAAAATCCTATAATTTCGTGAATAGCTAAAGCTTTCCCTGCTAAATTTCCAATAATTGAAAGATGTATTAATGGATTAAATAATGTCGCATTATGTCCAAATAACACCATAAATAAAGCAAAACTCCGTAAAGCATCTAGTCCAATTATCCTTTTATTGATGGTAGTCAAAATATTTTTATTTCTTAGGCTAATTTAATGTTTTCAACTATATTTAGCGTATGAAAAATGCCCCATTTGGAATAGAATTATACCTTTATCCAACTTATTTTATTGATTGTAATCATCCTGATGTGATAGAATATACAAAAAATATCATTGGAGATGAAAAGGATAAAAAGCAACAAGCTATCAAATTATACAACGCAATTAGAGATGGATTCCGTTATAATCCATACAATATCAATTTAAAACACGAAGAATTAAAAGCAAGTACACTTTTGAATAGAGCTTCAAAAAGTGGCTATTGTACCGAGAAAGCTTGTTTGTTGGCAGCCTGTTTACGTGTGGTAGGTATTCCAAGTCGAATGTGTTTTTTCGATGTTAGAAATCATATTGGCGTGGAAAAATATATTGAAATTATTAAAACAGATGTACTTACCTTTCATGCTTGTACGGATGTTTATTTAGATGGAAAATGGATAAAAGCAACACCAGCTTTCAATAAATCGTTGTGTGATAAACTAGGTGTGTCTGCTTTAGAATTTGATGGCGAAAATGATTCTATTTTCCAAGCATTTGATAAAAGTGGTCGAGAATTTATGGAATATTTGCACGATTATGGTACTTTTCATGACATACCACACGATATGTTTGTTGCACAAATGAAAAAACATTATGGTCACTTTTTTGAAAATTTGGAAGCAACAAAAGCTATGGTAAGTGATAATGAATAACTTATTTTAATTCGAGAATATATTCTATAATACGTTTTTCTTTTTGAAAAGGAAAAACTTGATTTAGTCCTAAATATTCAATCGCATCTTTTATTTTAGTATCATTAGATTTTTCTAGATACGGATTTTGAACAAGCAATGCTTTTTCAGGAATTAGACCAATCAATTCACTGCCATTTACTTTAATTCCAAATTCATTTGCTAACTGTTTAACAAAATCAAAAATATAAAAAATAGGAGAGTAGTTATAGTTGGTAATATTAGTAGAAATTTGTACAAATCCATATTCTTCGATATACCAAGCAATGGCTTTGCAATGCTGTAATTGACTATTTTTTTTGATATCTCTTTCAACTCGAATTGCGTGGGCAATTTTTTTACCTATACTTAAATCTTTAGTATCTAAATTAATATTATAGGCAATTAAAAATGCTCTTGCACCTAAAGCCATCATTCCAAATTTTTGATTAAAAACGCTTGATCCAAAATCTGGTTTCCAAATTTCTTGTTTTATTTTTTCAGGAATTGCCTCATATTCTCCTTTTCGTATATAGGCTAAATTTTTTCGTTCTTCAGTTGTGGCTGATTTTTCGTATAAATAAACAGGAATACCTATAGTTCCAAGTTGTTTGCCCAATTGTTCTACATATACTTTGGTTGTTTCCATAGAAATATTTTGATAGGGAATAAATGGACAAACATCACAAGCTCCCATTCGTGGGTGTTTTCCTTTATGCACACGCATATCAATTAACTCGTAAGCTTTTTTTATGGCTTTATAGGTTGCTTCTACAATTGCTTCTGGCTTTCCGATATAGGTATAGACTGTTCTGTTAGCATCAAAACCAATATCTATATGTAATAATTGAATAAAAGGTGTTTGTCGAATTTCATCAGCGATTGCGTTAATTATAGTTTTATCTCTTCCTTCTGAAAAATTAGGAACACATTCTATCAAAATATCAGAGCGACTAAACATTAATACAAATTATCAATTATAAATTAAATTACAAAATCCATATTGTATTGTTTTTTAAATTCTAAAGCATAGGAGAATTTAAGACACTAACAATCTATTCATAAATATTTCTTTAATGATGATACTGAGTCCTAAAATTAAAAGCACCCAACCAAAAAATGGCTTTAATTTTCTGCCATCCATTCTTCGAGATAAAAAAGTGCCGATTAAAACACCAGATATGGTACAAGCTACAACTGAAATGATAAGTTTCCAATTCATACCAGCAATATTTGGTTCACCTAAAAATCCTATTAGTGATTTTGCGGCAATTATTAATAAAGTAGTACCAACCGCTTCTTTCATGGGGAGTTTTAATAGGACTACTAATGTTGGAACGATTAGGAATCCACCACCAGTACCCACTAATCCTGTAATAATTCCCACCACTAACCCTTCTATGGAAATTAATGTGTAATTTATATTTAATTTTTTGCGTTCTTTTACTTCATTATCGTTGGTCTTCTTTATCATACTATAAGAAGCAATTGCCATCAGTATTGCAAAGAAAGTAATGATAAATAAATCTTTTGTAACGGTAAATCCATTAATCGTTATTATTTTTTCTGGAATATTGGGGATAATATAAGCTCTAGTGAAAAGTACGCCTAATATAGATGGAATACCAAAAGATATAACCGTTTTAACATGAATAAGCTTATTTCTAATATAAGAAATTGAACCTACGGCACTCGTTAATCCTCCAATGAACAAAGCATAAGCTGTAGCCGTAATCACATCTACCCTAAATAAATAAATTAAAGCAGGAATTGTTAATGTGCCACTTCCTGTACCAATCAATCCAATCGAAATGCCTATAAAGACAAATGCCAAATAGCCTATTATTTCCATAGAGTATATTAAGTATTAGGCAAAAGTATAAAAAAATAATAAATTATACTAAAGTACCGTAATTTTATTTCTTCCTAATACTACTTTTTTTTCTTCCTCTAGTTGTTTTAATAATCGAGAAACGACAACTCTAGCTGTTCCTAGTTCATTGGCCAATTGTTCGTGGGTAATTTGTATAACTTTACTTTTTGTCAATTCTACTTTTTTATTGAGCAAAAGCAATAAGCGTTCATCAACTTTTTTAAATGCAATAGCATTAACGACTTCCAATAGTTCTTCAAATCTTTTATGATAAAGTTTAAAAATATATTCCAACCATTGTGGGTATTCTTTCATAAGTATGGTTACTTTATCAATAGGCAAGAATAAAATTTCTGCATCTTCTTCTACAATAGCTTTTACTTTACTTGTTTCTTGATGTAATCCTCCTAAAAATGACATAATACAACTTTCTCCAGGTTTGATATAATAGAGCAAAATTTCTTTATCCTCGTCGTCCGTTCGCATTACTTTAATGCTGCCTTTTGTTACGATAGGAATGGAATGAATGTTTGAGTTTTCTCGTAAGACGGTCGTTCCTTCCTGATAATTTTTGATAATACTATATTGATATAGTTTTTCTTTTAAATCGGGAGAGGTTTTAAATTCATTCACTTGGTTTAATTCTGTCATTATGCTTCTATTTCAAAATGTTTTGTATAATTTTCCCATTTGGCTAATAAATCTAAGAAATTATTAGGTATTTCTTGTTCAAAATACATATATTTTTTAGTTGTTGGGTGGATAAAACCTATGCTTTTAGCGTGTAAGGCTTGTTGTGGCATTAATTCTAAGCAATTGGAAATAAATTGTTTGTATTTGGTATATACTGTGCCTGCCAAAACCTCATGTCCACCATAAACTTCATCGCCGAAAAGCGTATGCCCAATATACTTCAAATGCACTCGAATTTGATGTGTCCTGCCCGTTTCTAATTTGCATTTCACTAAAGTAACATAACCAAATCGTTTTAAAACTTCATAATTCGTTACAGCATTTTTTCCAGAAGTGCCGTCTGGTACAGCTTTGAATAGTTTTCTATTGTTTGGGTTTCGTGCAATATTACAATCTATTCGGCCTTTATTTTCTGCAATATCTCCCCACGCCAAAGCCACATATTCTCTATCAATTGTTCTATCAAAAAATTGTTTGGATAAAAAATTTAAGGCATGTTCTGTTTTTCCAACAACCATTAATCCTGTTGTGTTTTTGTCAATTCTATGCACTAAACCGGGTCGTGTTTTGCCTGTAATTTGTGGTAAATCTTTGCAATGCCAAAGTAATGCATGCACCAAAGTTCCAGTAGCATTTCCATGTCCTGGATGTACTACCATGCCTACTGGCTTATTGATAACCATTACCTCTTCATCTTCGTAAATGATATCTAATGGAATATCTTCTGGAGTTACGGTATAATCATAAGTTGGATTGGGTAAGATAATTTGGATAATATCTTTTCCTCTCAATTTATAGTTTGATTTTATCGCTTTTCCATTTACAACAACATTGCCAGATTCTATTGCTTGTTGTACTTTATTTCTTGATGCAAAAGCTAATTTTTCTGTAATAAATTTGTCAATACGAATGGGTTCTTGTCCTTTGTCTATCTCAAATCGATAATGTTCAAATATACCTTCCTCCTCAATTTCTAAATCTTTCTCTGTCATTTTTTTATTTTAATGATTGAACAATAATCTTTGTCCTTTCTGACTTTCATTAAAAAGCCCATTTTCAAACACTAAATGTCCATTTACAAAAGTATGCGTAACTTTTCCTTTAAATGTTTTGCCCTCTAGTGGACTCCAGCCACATTTGTATAATATATTTTCGGATTGGATAGTATAAGGTGTATTAATATCAATAATAGCGATATCTGCGTGATAGCCTTCTCTTAAAAAGCCACGTTTTTCTACATTAAAACATATTGCAGGTGCGTGGCACATTTTCTCAACTATTTTTTCCAAACTTATTTTTCCTTGATGATAAAAATCCAACATCAATTGTAAACTATGTTGTACCAAAGGTAAACCTGATGGTGCTTTTAGATAAGCATTATTTTTTTCTTCTAATGTGTGTGGGGCGTGGTCTGTCGCAATAACATCCAATCTGTCGTCTAAAAGGGCATTCAATAATGCACTTTTATCGCTTTCATATTTTATAGATGGATTGCATTTTATTTTACTGCCTAATGATGCATAATCGCTTTCATCAAAATATAAATGATGAACACAAACTTCAGCTGTAATTCTTTTGTCTTTTAATGGAATATCATTTCTAAATAATGCCAATTCTTTTGCGGTACTGATATGAAAAATATGTAATCTTGTATTGTGTTTTTTCGCTAAATCTGTTGCAAATTTTGAAGATAAATAACAAGCTTCATCATTTCTGATAATGGGATGGTAATTCATAGGAATATTTTCTCCAAATAATCTTTTGTAATATTCCGTATTATCTAAAATTGTCTTTTCATCTTCACAGTGAGTAACGATGGTCATTGGAACATTGGCAAATATTTTTTCTAAGGAAGATGCATTATCTACTAACATATTTCCAGTAGAAGAACCCATGAAAATTTTTGCAGCACCCACATTTCGGGGATTAGTTTTCATTACTGCATCGTAATTGTCATTACTAACGCCCATGAAAAATGTGTAATTGGCTAAGGAAGTTTGAGCAGCGATAGCATACTTTTCTTCTAATAACTCTTTTGTTAATGCAGCAGGTTTGGTATTTGGTTGCTCCATAAATGAAGTAATACCACCAGCAATCGCAGCCTTGCTTTCGGTATAAATATTGGCTTTGTGTGTTAGTCCAGGTTCTCTGAAATGTACTTGATCATCAATGATGCCTGGTATTACAAATTGATTACTGGCATCAATTAGGATTGAATTTATATCAGAAATATCCGTATCGATTTTTTGAATAATGCCATCTTTAATTATAATATCTTTGTATTCAATTTTATTTTCATTGATTATTTGAGCATGTTTTATTAGGTATTTCATTAAATATGTAATTTTTTTAACAATATTTGACTGTTATTAGTGTTCTTAATCGTTTTTTTTAGATACAAAGGTAAATATTTTTAATATAGCAAATTCGTTTTATATAATTCTTTGGCGTAATTTATAAAATAAAATGAACACACAAAAAACTCATCTTTGAGTGATGAACTTCTGTATTGTACTAATAATCAATTTGTTAATTCTTTAATTAAATTATACATTCTGAGCGTAATAATAAATTTTC
>CAYYMF010000035.1:0-25075 GCA_964472755.1 uncultured Chitinophagales bacterium
AAAAGTTTATATTTTATTGGTGTTTTCACTTTCATAACGAATCCTATTGCACAATACGGGTTAAAAAGATATACGCCCTTCATTAAATATCCTCTAGCTCCAAATTTAGTTTTGCATTTCGAAGTTCACTAAGCGTATGAAGATTTTTTTGTTTTTGAGCAATTAATATTCCTGCTTCATAAATATTTAATGCTTTATTAATCTGTTCATTTTTTTCATAAAGCTTACCTAAAAAATAATATGCTCCAAGATAATTTAAATCTATAACTAAAAGATTTTCAATTAATTCTATGGCATTTTTAATTTTATCTATTTTCTCATATTCTTTTGCTAAAGCAAAAATAGCAAACAAATCTTGTGGTTTTTTTCTTACAATTTCTTCCAATTGTTGTATTCGGATTAAATGCATGCATTGAATTTATAAAAATGAACTAAATTAGTAGCATCAAAATTAAATTATTAATTAAAAAAACAAGGTTATGAAATTTTTAGTTTGTATAAGCTTGGTTCCAGACACGACTACCAAAATTTCTTTTGTTGACAACGATACAAAGTTCAACACAGATAAGGTACAGTGGATTTTGAACCCTTACGACGAGTGGTATGCACTAGTACGTGCATTAGAATTAAAAGAAGCAAACGGTGGAACAGTTACTGTTGTTAACGTTGGAGGAGCAGCAAATGATGCTACTATCAGAAAAGCATTAGCTATTGGTGCTGACGATGCTATCCGTATCGATGCAAGTGGCGATTTAGATTCTTATGCAATTGCAAGTGAAATTGCAGCTGTTGCAAAATCTGGTGGCTATGATTTGGTGCTTTTAGGAAAAGAAACAATTAGCGATAACGGCTCAAATGTGGGTGGTATGGTTGCTGAATTGTTAGATTTGCCTTTCATCTCCTATGCTAGTAAATTAGATGTTGCTGGAAGTACTGCAACAATCGAAAGAGATATCGAAGGTGGAGAAGAAATTTTGAGTGTAGATGCTCCATTTGTTATCTCATGTGCTAAAGGAATGGCTGAAGCACGTATTCCGAATATGAAAGGAATTATGGCTGCAAAAACCAAGCCTTTAAATGTGGTTACGCCACAAGGTACTGCATCTTTAACAGCAACTGTTAAATATGAATTACCTCCTGCAAAATCTGCTTGTAAAATGATTTCTCCAGATAATGTAGGCGAGTTGGTACAATTATTACATAACGAAGCAAAAGTAATTTAAAATGGCAGTATTATTTTTAGTAGAAGTAGCCGCTGGAAAAGTAAAAAAAGCTTCTTATGAAGCGGCAAGTTATGCAGCACAAGTTGCAACACAATTAGGAACTGAAGCTATAGGTTTGGCTTTAGGAACTTCAGACAATGCTGAATTGGCAGAATTAGGAATTTATGGTGCAAAAAAAGTTGTACATGCAAACAATGCAGGTTTTGATAGCTTTGATGCTGGTGCTTGGGCAAAAGCGGTAAGCGATGCTGCTGCTGCAAACGGTGCAAAAGTTGTAATTATTCCTCAAACATTAACAGGAAAAGCAGTAGCTCCTAGAGTTGCTGTTCGTTTAAATGCTGGTATTATCAGTGGTGCAGTGAGCCTACCTGATGCAGATTTCGTTGTTAAGAAAACTGCATTTTCAGGAAAAGCATTCGCATTTATGAAAATTACTAGCGATAATAAAGTCATTGCATTTGTTCCAAATTCAGTTGGTGCTACAAAAGGAAGTGGTAGTGCAACTGTTGAGGCTTCTGATATTGCTCCAGCTGCATCAAAAGTTACTGTAAAAGATGTTAAGAGAGAAGGCGGAAATGTTGCTCCACTTCCTGAAGCTGAATTAGTAGTAAGTGCTGGTCGTGGTATGAAAGGACCCGAAAACTGGGGTATTATTGAAGATTTAGCAAATGTTTTAGGTGCTACAACAGCATGTTCTCGTCCAGTTGCTGATGTGGGTTGGAGACCTCATCACGAACACGTTGGACAAACAGGTGTTGCTATACGTCCAAATTTATATATTGCAATAGGTATTTCTGGTGCAATACAACATTTAGCTGGTGTCAACCAATCAAAAGTAATCGTTGTTATCAATAAAGATCCTGAAGCTCCTTTCTTTAAGGCTGCTGACTATGGAATTATTGGAGATGCATTTGAAGTTGTTCCAAAATTAACAGAAGCTATCAAAGCTTTTAAAGCTAGCCAAGGCTAATATTTGATAGTTTTAAATACTAAAATGCCGACTTTTGTCGGCGTTTTTTTTTGTTTATTCCATTCAAAATCTCTTTTATATTAACAATAGTTATTATCAACAAGTATTTAAAACTAAAAGGCAAAAATTTTCGTTTTTATTTCTAATATTGTAAAAATTGCAGTTTAATGAAATACAATATCATTTATAATGAGAATAAAGCTCATGAAATTGAGTTGAAGGATAATAAAATCATCATTGATGGGCAAAATACCGATATTGATTTAGTACACATTTACAAAGAAAAATATCATATTATAGATAATAATGAATCATTTAATATTGAAGTGGTTCGAGCTGATTTTCAAAATAAAATATTTGAAATTAAAGTGAACGATACGGTATATCCTATTCAGTTAGAAGATGAATTAGATATGCTATTAGAACAAATGGGTATGAGTACCGCAGTCAGCAACACAATGGATAATGTAAAAGCTCCGATGCCTGGTTTAGTTTTAAGAATTACTGTTGAAGTTGGACAAGAAGTCAATAAAGGCGACAATCTTATTGTACTGGAAGCTATGAAAATGGAAAATATTATCAAGGCAACAGGTATTGGTAAAGTGAAAAATATTTTAGTTACTGAAAAACAAGCGGTAGAAAAAAATCAATTGCTTATTGAAATGGAATAAAAAATATGGAAATTATCCCAGAAAATATAGAAAGCTATATTTCCAAATATGCATCAGGCGAAACAAACGTTTTAGCTGAATTAGAAAGATATACAAATGCAAATGTATTATTACCGAATATGCTTTCTGGTAAAGCACAAGGTATTTTCTTACAATTATTTTCGGCAGCAGTACAACCAAAATATATTTTAGAAATTGGAACGTTTACGGGTTATTCTGCAATTTGTTTAGCAAAGGGATTACAAAATGATGGTCAATTATTTACGATTGATGTGAATGAAGAATTGGAAAGTGTGGCTAAAAAATTTTGGAAAAAGGCAGGTTTAGAAGATAAAATAACTATGCTCATTGGTGATGCACAAATCGAAATTCCAAAATTAGATTATCCATTCGACATTGTTTTCATAGATGCTGACAAGAAAAATTATTCTTTATACTATGATTTAGTAATTAATAAAGTAAAACCTAACGGATTTATTTTAGCTGATAATGTTTTGTGGAAAGGAAAAATAATTAACGAACAAAAAGATAAAGATACTGAGGCGTTGCATTTATTCAATGAAAAAATAGCTAAAGATGCT
This sequence comes from uncultured Chitinophagales bacterium, assembly GCA_964472755.1. Lineage (GTDB taxonomy): Bacteria > Bacteroidota > Bacteroidia > Chitinophagales > JADIYW01 > JADJSS01. Next base: position 3,446 of record CAYYMF010000035.1, read on the forward strand.
AACGTAGAAAATGTTATTTTATCAATTCGTGATGGTATCAATATTATAAGAAAAAAGACAACAAATGAGAACTAAAATTTTAATAGCATTATTTTGCTTATTTAATTTAACCACTTTGGGACAAGCTCAAGAAATAAAGAGTCCTGAGATTATTGCCTATATCGAAAAATACAAAGAGATTGCAATTTTAGAAATGAAGAGAGCAAAAATTCCTGCAAGCATTACGATTGCACAAGGCATTTTAGAATCAGGATTTGGAAAAAGTGTATTAGCATTAAGTACAAATAATCATTTTGGGATAAAATGTCATCAAAATTGGACAGGCAAAACTTTCAAATACGATGACGATGCACCCAATGAATGTTTTAGAGTGTACGATGACCCAATTCAATCCTATAAAGACCATTCCGATTTCTTAGTCAATCGTAGTCGATATGCAAATTTATTTACATTAGATATTAATGATTACAAAGCTTGGGCTTATGGTTTGAAACAGGCTGGTTATGCAACCAATCCAAAATATCCTGAGTTATTAATAAAATATATAGAGACTTATAATTTAGATAAATTAGATAACGGCACTTTCTCTAAAGAAGAATTATTGGCAGAAAATTATAAAAAAGATGAAAAAAATATCAATAAAGTTGAAAGTATAAATACCAAATTGCATCAAGTAGAAAATAAAAATCAAGATGTTATTAATTCAAAGGCTTTAAAAAAGAGAGTTGTTTTATATAATAAATTAAGAGCAGTAAAAGTATTTAGTCATGATGATTTGGCATTGGTTGCACAATCTGCTAAAATTTCATTGAAAGATTTATTAAAATACAATGATTTAGATGATGCTTCTATTCGACTAAATAGTCAATATATTTATTTAGAGCCAAAGCGAACTAAAGCAAAGCACAAAACACATCTTATCAAAAAAGATGATACCATGTGGAAAATTGCTCAAAGACACGCTATACAATTAGATGCCTTATTAAAATTGAATAAAATGTCTAAAGGTGAAGAGCCAAAAGTGGGTGAATTAATCAATTTAAAGAAACCAATTAAAGTTAAACCTCAACTCAGAACAACACCCATTCAAAATAAAACAGAAACTATTCCTAATAAACAAGAAACTATAAAAACGACTTCAATTGAAGTAAAAACAACGGTTTCTACTTCAAAAGATACTATTTATAAAAATATTCCTAAACAAAATACCTCAGTTGATGAAGAAAAAGTTTTATCTTGGGAAGAAGGCACTAAATTAGTTGAAAATAATCCAGTAAAGCCTTTTCCTGATACAAAAATTGAAGAAAAAATTGAACCCATAAAAAACACTGCTACAAATCTAGAAACAATAGAAGTTTCAGAGAAAAAAACAGAAGTTTCTACTCCAATCATTGAATTAAAAAAAGTTGACCCAAATGCTTCTGTACATTTAGTTGAAAAAGGAGATACTTTATACAATATCAGCAAACGATACGGTATTACTGTTGCTCAATTAATTGAGTGGAATAATATTCAAGATAATGTCGTTAAATTAGGCACTTATCTGAAGGTGAAATAATAAGAATTAGACTATAAAATACAAAAAGGCTTAGATAAATCTAAGCCTTTTTACTTTATTAGGATAAACTGTATAGTATTACATCAACCAATCCATCAATTTATTCAACATATTAACTTTGTTAGAATTATATGGCGGGAAACGTAGTGCCAAATCCGTCAATGTAGATTTTTTCAAAACGCCTTTTCTATGTGAGAAAATATCAAAGCTTAATTTTCCATGATACTGACCAATTCCGCTATCTCCTACACCACCAAATGGCAAATTAAACTGTCCAACATGCATTAAACATTCATTGATAGAGCCATTTCCAGATGATGTTTCATTAAGTACATACTGCTGATATGCTTTATCTTCAGAATACACATATAATGCCAATGGTTTACCTCCAGATTTAACAATTTTAATGGCTTCATCTAAACTATCGTACCCAATAATTGGCATTAATGGACCAAAGATTTCTTCTTGCATTACTGCATCATCTAATTTCACATTATCCAAAATAGTTGGAGCAATATATTTTTGACTGGCATCTGTATCGCCACCATGAATTACTTGAGCATTTTTAAACAATCCTGAAACTCTTTGAAAGTGTTTTTCTGTAATAATTCTACCGAAATCTGGGCTTTGTTTAGGGTCTTCGCCATAAAATTCCTTAATGGTTTTAATGGCTTCGCTAATAAATTTTGCTTTAATTTTATTGTCCACCAAGAAATAATCTGGAGCAACACAAGTTTGACCTGCATTGGTAAATTTACCCCAAATTAAACGCTTCATTGCCCAATTCATATTCATCGTTTCATCGACAAAACAAGGCGATTTGCCACCTAATTCTAATGTAACTGGTGTTAAGTTTTTTGCAGCTTTTTGGTAGATTTCCGTTCCCACTTCTTTACCGCCTGTAAAGAAAATATAGTCAAATTTTTCTTCTAATAACTCTTGTGTTGTTTGAAAATTGGTAATCACTTTTAAATAATCAGCAGGAAAATTTTTAGAAATCATTTCATCTATTAATTGGCAAGTATTTGCACTCATTCTAGATGGTTTCATAATCACTGTATTACCAGCAGCCATTGCACCAATTACAGGAGCAATTAATAATTGAAAAGGATAGTTCCAAGGTGCAATTACATAAACCACACCAAGTGGATCACTCTGAATCCAGCTACTTCCCAATTGATGAAAAAGAGGCGTTTTAACACGCTCCGGTTTCATCCATTTTTTCAATGATGCAATTACATGGTCTAAGTCTTTCAATACAAAAGTAATTTCAGTTCCATAAGCTTCAAATTCAGATTTATTCAAATCTTTTTTTAGTGCTTCTTTAATTTTACCTTCGTTCTCTTTGATAAGATTACGTAATTTATTTAATTGCTCTAATCTAAATTCTAAACTTTGAGTTTTGCCTGAATTAAAAAACTGACGTTGTTTTCTAACTAATTCAGCTGCATTTATTGTTGTTGATAATTCTGCTACCATAATATCTATTTTAATTAAATTAAAGTACTAAAATACTAAAAATCTGTGGGATTTTCTATTTGTAACAAACTAAATTATCTTTTGTTGAGCAAGGTTTACTATAAAACGACTTCTAAGCATAAAAAAAAGCCTAAATTGCAATATAACAATTTAGGCTTCTATCCTTAAATATACTAATATTTAGCTTGGCGTTTTGCTATTATCAATTAATTTATAGCCTTGACCGTGAATGTTTAAAATTTGTAATGATTCATCTTCTTTTAAATATTTTCTAATTTTAGAGATAAAAACATCCATACTTCTAGCTGTGAAATAACTATCATCTTGCCAAACGTGTTTAAGTGCAAATTCTCTTTCTAAAAGTTCATTTTTTCTTTCAAAAAACAAACGTAATAACTCCGTTTCTTTTGTTGTCAGTTTTGTTTCCTTGCCATTAATATTTAATTTATGGTTTTTGTAATCCAAAATAGAACTGCTCACTTTGTAGGTATCTTGAGCTACTTTCACATCGGTTTTGTCTGTTCTTCTTAAAATAGCATTCATCTTTAATTCTAAGATTTCCATAGAGAAAGGCTTGGTGATATAATCATCGGCACCAATGGTTAATCCTTTGATTTTATCTTCTTTCATAGATTTTGCTGTTAAGAAAATAATTGGCACTTCTTGATTATCTTTTCTGATTTCCTCAGCGACTTCGAAGCCATCTTTTTTTGGCATCATCACATCTAAAAGTAACATATCATATTTGTTCTTTTTGGCAGCAAAAAGCCCTTCAACGCCATCTCTTTTTAAATCTACGTCAAAGTTTTTGTGCTTTAGGTATTCTTGTAGTAAGGCTCCTAAATTTGGATCATCTTCTACTAATAAAACTTTTTTATTCATAATTACTCTGTTTGATTATTTGGTATTTGTATTTTAAATTTAGTTCCTTCTTTTAATTTACTTTCAACAGAAATCTCTCCCAAATGTCCTTTTACAATGGACATTACATAACTCAAGCCTAAACCAAAACCCTTCACATCGTGTACATTTCCTTTGGAAACTCGATAAAACTTATCGAATATCTTGGCTTGATTTTCTTTTGTCAATCCTATTCCATTATCACTTACTTCAATAACTATGCCCGTTATTACATTATAAGTGTTAATTTTTATTAAAGGTTGTTTATCATTGTATTTTATCGCATTGTCTATCAAGTTATTAATCATATTAGAGAAATGCAATTCATCTACTTTGAAAATATCATTTTTAGCATCCAATTCCAAGACAACTTCGCCTCCCAACTCTTCTAACTGCAATAAGAAACGCTCAGCTACAGATTCAATAATGAGATGTAAATGACGATCTGCTTTATTTAATTCTAATTCTCCATTTTCTAATCTGGCAATTTGTAAAACTTGCTCCACGTGGTTCGCTAATCTCTTATTTTCAGTAAAAATAATATTGGCATATTTCTTTCTATTATCACTATCTGCCGAAATGGTATTATCCTTTAACATTTCACTTGCAATCGATATTGTAGCGATGGGTGTTTTTAATTCATGTGTCATATTGCTGATAAAATCATTTTTCATATCCGACAATTTTTTCTGTTGGAATATGATTTTAAAAGCTAAAATAAATGCTGTTACAGTTAATAAGAAAAAGAATATTGAACTAACAATAATTTGCCAAATCGATGCATAAATATATTGGTTTTTATGCGGAAAATACAAACGTAGGGTTTTCTTTTGATCAATGATACTTCTTGGAAATAATTCTATGAAATATTTAGTTTTATATAATTCTCCAAAAGGTGTATTTTTAGAAATCAACACAAAGTTATTCGGTGCAAACTCTGTAATTCCGTAGCGGAAACAAATTTCGATACCTTTACTTGCTAATGCTTTTGAAATTAATGAAGCCAATTTGGTTGTATCTAATAATTCTTGAATTGGTGTCAAACTAACCATTTGTTCCGCCATTAATTGTTGTAAATTATCAATTTGTAATGGCATTGACTCTTCAATTTGTTCACGAATTGCAGCATATTGTTCGGCAGTCATCGAGTCGTTGTAAAACAAAGATGTTGGTTTTCCTTCCTCATCAATTGTTCTCATAATGATATCTCCTTTGATTTTTGAATTGATATCTTTAGCACCCATTGCCTCAGAAATTAAAGGCGAAACTTTTAAATTATCAATCTCTGTAGAAACATCATATAAGGCTTGAAAAATATTTTTATCAAAATTTTGTTCTGAATATTGAATCGCTTTTTGTAGCCAAAACACTTGTACTGTTGCAATTCCTAACAAACCTAAGAGCAACAAAACTGTAGTTAAAATAATAATCCGCCTATTCACGAGAGCAAATATAAAATGAAATTCAGAACAAATAGTTAATTTAACTATTTTTAACCGCTAAAAAAATATTATTAAAAATTTTCTTTTGCTTGATTTTATCTATAAGCAATTTGAAATTATTGACCTATTTGAGCATCTATTTTCTTATCGTAATTGGCAGAGCTTAACAAGATTTTATTTTCCTTTTTTGCTAATTTTTTTTCAATTTTTTGATAATAGAAACTTTTAGTATAGGCAAAACGTTCTAAATATTTATCAGAAATTGGAGCTTCACGCAAGAACGGAATATCTCTATCTGCTTTTTCTTTACCCATTTGAGTAGCTAAATTAGAACTTACTTGTTGCAAAGCATTCAAACTCCACTGACCAAAAACACAGTGTCCACCTTCGTAATCTTGCACTTGATACTCTTCTAAAGTAGTGATATAGCCATTGTAAGCATTTGCATAAGGCGATAAAATTATATGCTCAATACCTTGTTTGAATAAAATATCTTCTAGTGTTTTTTTCAAACGCCAACTCGCAACAGTAGTGATTTCAAAAGGAAAACCAACAATTGCAATTGTACCCAATTTAAAAATTTGTAAAGGTAAAATTTGTGGCGACCAAGGATGTTCATCTAACAAGCCTAAACTTGCAAAATGTTTTAAATAATGAATCATTGGATCAACAGCACCTGGTATAAAAAAATTTTTAATGTCTGTAAAACTAAATAATCTTTTCTCACCAGTTTCAAAAGCCAAATGTTTATTACCTTGTGCGGTGTATCTTCTATGTGTTTTTTCACTTTCGATATCACTCTTATTTTTGGCTTTATTAATTTCTTTATTTCTAACAATATTTGAAAGGGTTTTGGCAAAATTTCCAATAAATGGATGCATCCCTGGACCGTCCATTTTGGAGCCTTCTAAAAAAGCAACACCCATCACCGCAGGCGATGTAACGCCTCCAGTTTTACCATTATTAAATTCTGGCAAAATATCAATCTTACTAAAATCTATGTATTGTTGAACAAAGTCGATTGTGTTATTATTAATCTGAGTTTGATTATTTTCAACTATTTCTTTTGCCTTTTCATATTGCAACTGACCACAGAATTTAGAGCTTTTCAAATCATCAGAATAAAAGCCTTCATATTTTCCTCTTTGGAAAGGCAAATTTGGATTATATCGCACACGAGCAGAGACATCACCGCAAGCACCTTGAGCAAATGCTCCAATATAATTTTTATTTTTCTTTTGTAAATCACGCTCTAAATAATCAGCGGCATAACCTTTATTGTCAGAACATAATTTTAAGAAATTATTTGGCAAACTACTGGTATGTACCGCAAACCAATTAATAGAACCTAGTAACGCACCTTCTTCGCTTACAAAATTTAGCATAGTCATTGCTCTATCCACAGCAAGATGTCTTTCTGAGAAGGAATATTTTTTTACTTCAGGATTTTGGTTGTAAGAATTTACGGTTCTATTAAAAGATACTGGAATATCATTGGCAAAATTACTCTTTCCTATTGTAATATTTGCTTTTACTTTTACTTTATCTGCTTCAACAATCGCTTCAACAATGCCTTTTACCAATTTGTCTAAAATATGTTGCACAAAACCCGGAACAGAAATATTATACGTTGCGTGGCTAGAAAATCCCGCTGGACTGCAATGTGTATGTGTTGCAGAAAGCATAAGATTATCGTCTGTCAAACCTAAATCAGGAAAATGCTTTGCAATATAATCTACAACAGATTGTTTTAAAAGTGGTGTAATAAAGCAAACTTCACAATTCACGATAGCGATTTTATTTTGCTTATCGATATCCTGAATTAAATAAGCACGAGCAAATAATGGCGTTTCAACATCTAAGGCAATATGAGAATACATACCATAACCTAGCATACTTGAGCCACGTTCAAATGCAGTAATATCTGCCTTTCCTAAACCAATTAAAAACATTTTTGTAAATTTGGCAACAAGATAATAAAAAGCAAAAAATAATCCAAGAAAATAATTAACTATAAATGGGTATAAACAAAGAAATATCTGTAAGTGTATTGATGACAGCCTACAATGCTGAAAACTATGTTAAAGAAGCAATTCAGTCAATATTGGAACAGACTTACAGTGATTTTGAGTTTGTAATTATAAATGATGGTTCAACAGATAAGACACTGGAAATTATTCAGTCTTTCGATGATAAAAGAATAAGAATTATCAATGAAGGAAAATTTGGTTATTACAAAGCAAAACGAAGATTGATTGAAGAAGCCAAAGGTAAATATATTGCTATTATGGATGCCGATGATATTTCAGATAAAAATAGATTTGAAGCAGAAGTTGATTTCCTTGATAAAAATTCATCTTTTGGGTTAGTAGGAACTAACGCAATATGGATTGATAAAGATAATAAACCATTTGGAGAAGGTTTTAATTTTGGTTATTCGCCAGAAGAATTAAAATGCAGACTATTATTCCATAATTGCTTTGTACACACCTCTGTTTTGATTAGGAAATCCATTTTAGATGCTAATCATTTAAACTATAAAGAATTAGCCGGAGAAGATTTTGATATGTGGATACAAATTGCAAAACACAGTAAAATCTATAATATACCCAAACCAATGCTAAGATATAGAATTCATCAAGGCAATATGATTCATAGTAATTGGTACAAATTAGATGATGGCTTGTTTAATATTATTAAAGAGCAACTCTTCTATTATTTTCAATCAAAAATAACTAATGATGATGTTGAAGCACATTATAGTTTGATAAATTTTAATCGAATGAATCAACTCGATGAGTTGCCAAATGTCTATGAATGGTTGAAGAAAATTATAAATTTGAATAATGAATTTAAAGTTTATAATCCAATTGCTTTAAAAAAGGTTTTGTCAGAAAGAATGACTAAAAAATTAATGAGAATGTCAGCAAATAGCTTTATGCTCACAATTTATTTAATAAAATGCTTTAACCTACTTGGATTTAAAAATATCTTTTTCAATATAAACCGCTCGATTTATATTGTTTTCCTTTCTATGTTTAGAATAAAAATTAAAAATGTTTAATAAAATAAAAATATTTTTTAGGAAGTTAAATTGGTTTATAAAAAACTATAAGGTACTATATGACAGTTCTGAAATTGTATATGGTCCATTAACTTATAATACAGATGGATTAGCGACAAGAAATAATGCTGATTTTTTAAAAGACGAAAAATTTATAAAAGCATATTCCAAATCTTATAAAACAAAATCATGGGAAGGATTTGATATTCGTTGGAGAGCTTATATTGCTTATTCTTTTGCTGATTTAGTAAAAAATATAGAAGGAGATTTTGTAGAATGCGGTGTAAATAAAGGTGGTTTATCAATAGGAATTATTGAATACATTAATTTTAATCAACTTAATAAGACTTTTTATTTATTAGATACGTTTCAAGGTTATGACGAGAAGTACTTATCTACTGATGAGAAAAATTTAGGCTTAAAAGAACAATACAATATGTATGTGGATTGCTATGATGATGTTGTCAATACATTTAAAGAACATCCCGTAAAAATTATAAAAGGTAGTGTTCCTGAAACACTGACCCAATGTGATACGAATAAAATTGCATACCTTTCTATTGATATGAATTGTGTGTTGCCTGAAATTGAAGCCATAAAATACTTTTGGGACAAAATTACAATTGGTGGTGTAATTGTGTTAGATGATTATGGTTTTCCAAATCATATCAACCAAAAGGATGCACATGATGAATTAGCCAAAGTATTAGGTTATAATATTATTTCACTGCCAACAGGACAAGGAATTATTATCAAAAATAAATAGCCATGATTTTAGATTTTTACAAAAAATATAAAAGAAGAAAATATCTAAAGTCAATCAATCAATATATTGAGATGGATAAATCTTCCATAATAACTGAAGATTTTAGACTTTCAATACCATTTGCAATTAAAAATAAAAAATATCTTTTTATTGGAAAAGACAATATTATTTTGGGTAATTTTCAGATAAACAATCAAGAAGGTATTATTAAAATTGGAAATAATACACAAACAAATGGAGATTTTATTTGTGTCCATAAAATTGAAATTGGCGATAATGTATTTATTGGTTGGGGAACTACTCTTTTCGATAATGATTCACATCCTATTGAATATAAATTAAGACAATTGGATATGGAAAATCAATTGAAAGATTTACGCTCGGGTAAATCATTTATTGAAAATAAAAATTGGTCAGTTGTGTCATCTGCTCCAATTTTAATAAAAAACAATGTTTGGATTGGTATGAATGTAATCATTTTAAAAGGTGTTACTATTGGCGAAGGAGCGATTGTTGCAGCAGGAAGTGTCGTTACTAAAGATGTTCCGGATTGGACTTTAGTAGGCGGGAATCCTGCAAAAATCATTAAAAATTTGAAATGAATATACTCATAATTGGTTCAGAAGGATTTATTGGTTCTAATTTAAACCGTAATTTTCAAGCTAAAGGAAATTCAATTACAGCTCTTGATATTATTGAGAAAAAAACTGATAATATTGATTATTTCAATATAACTCACACAACTTTAAGAGAAATTTTCACTCTAAAACAATATGACATTGCTATATTTTGTGCAGGTAATGCAAACGTACAGAAATCTTTTAATGCTATAGATTATGATTTTTTGAGTAATACAAAATTTGTACACGATATATTATTTCATATAAAAGATTATCAGAAAAATTGTAAATTTTTACATATTTCGAGTGCGGCTGTTTATGGCAATCCAACTCAAATTCCTATTGCCGAACATGCTCCAAAAAAACCAATTTCCCCTTATGGTTTTCATAAATATCAAGCTGAATTAATATGCGAAGAATTTAATACATTATTTAATATACCCACTTGTAGTATTAGACCATTTTCTGTTTATGGACCTGGTCAAAAAAAGCTATTATTTTGGGATATTTACCAAAAGACACAAAGTCATCAGAACATTCAATTACAAGGAAATGGAACAGAATCAAGAGATTTTATTTATATAGATGATTTTGTTGATGCCGTTAATTGTATTATAAATAATGCTACTTTTAATAATGATATCATAAATATTGCAAATGGAAATGAAGTTACGATAAAAGAATGTATTGAAACATTTATTAACGTATTTGATGATACTTTAGAATATGAATTTAATGGTATTAATTTAATTGGAAATCCATTGAGATGGGCTGCTGATATTACTCAATTAAAATCATTTGGTTATCAACAAAAAATTAGTTTAGAACAAGGATTAGAAAAATATAAAAAATGGATAGAAGAAAATCAATTTTAATTCCTACATCTGGTAGTTATCAAAATGCAGCATCTATGATTATCTATTTGCTCAATATTATTAAAGGATTGAATAATATTACAGCAGATAAAAATAAACCAAACATTATTCTTTATCACGATAACGAAACTCCCATTGAAGAATTTAAAAAAATCAACTATCCTTATCTTTCTTATTTCAATTTTAAAAATGATGTTCCCTACATTAAACGTGTAATGAATTTAATTTCTAGAAAACTTTTTAAAAAAAATATTTTCAAAACTTATAGCCAAAAAGTGGATTATGTTTTTCCTGCTTTGCCTGATAATAGTTTTGTTGAAGCAGAAGAATTAATTTTTTGGAAAGCTGATTTTCAAGAAAAATATTTACCTATTTTTTTTACTGCGAATGACATAAATTATTCAGAAAGTTTTTTTACAACCCTTTTAGATTATAAGCAATCTACTTTAGTTTTAAGTAGTCAAGATGCCTATAAAAGTTTTAAGCAATTTTATCCTAATCATCAAAACCCAGTTTTTGTTCTTCCATTTGTATCTTTCTTAAAAATTAAAGCATTTGACTTCCATTCAATAAAGGAAAAATTTCAAATTCAAAAACCCTATTATATTGTGTGCAATCAATTTTGGCCACACAAAAATCACATCAGAGTTTTAGAAACAATTAGTCAATTAAAAAGCAAAGAACTACCTTTCCAAATTGTATTTACAGGCAATACTTCATCTTATCGAAATAAAAACATTTTCAACGATTTGAAAGATTTTATAGAAAAGAATCAACTTACAAATGACATCATCATTACAGGTTTTATTGATAGAGATGAACAAATTGCATTGATAAAAAATGCAATTGCTGTGGTGCAACCATCTTATTTTGAAGGCTGGAGTACTGTCATTGAAGATGCCAAAGCATTAAATAAATATGTGATTGCTTCAAATATAAATGTAAATGTAGAACAAATAAATAAAGATTGTACTTTCTTCAATCCAGACGATGCGGAGGAATTAGCAAATATTCTAACTCAATTTGACATTAAACGCATAGATAATGATAGAAAATACGATGAGGATATTCGACAATTTTCAGAAAAACTAATTAAATTGTTTCGTCTGAATGAAGCTTAAAATTATAGATATCATCAAAAACAACAGCTTTTACGATTCATTTAAAAAAGGCTCTTTGTTATTTTTTGCAACTATAATTGTAAACCTTATCAATTTTATAAGCATACCAATTTTTACAAGTATTTTATCGGTAAGCGACTATGGAATTATTGAAGTAACCAATAACTATATTCGACTTTTTTTGATACTTTTTCCTTTAAATACGATTTCCTCTATTGCTTATTTTTGGTATCGAAAAGATATTGACAATAGCAAATTAATCACTTCAGTTTTATTTATCTCTTTAGTATCTTTTTCTATTATCAGTGCAATATTTTATTTATTTCAACATCCAATTGCTGAATTTTTCAATATCCCATTATTTGCATTTCAACTCATTCCACCAATTATCTTTTTCGGAATTATTTTTGGTATTATCAATGCCATTTTTATTTACAATTCTGATGTTAAACTCAATGCCCTACAACAAATTTTTAATACTTTACTTAAAGTTGTGGTATCTTTGCTTTTAATCGTTTTAATATTTAAAGACTATAAAGGCAGACTTATCGGAGAAATTGTTGGCTATGTTTTATTATCCATCCTTTTTATAAAATATCTAAAAGATTATATCCAATTTAAGCTCGACTTAAATTATATCATAAAAATTTTTACCTATTCAGTTTCAATTATTTTACTCAGTACAAGTAGCTTTATTTTGAACTATTTCGACACTTTAATGATAAATAATTCCTTAGGAAATGAAAAAGCAGGTTTATATAGTTATGCCTATAAAATTAGTGTAATTTATTTTGCTTTTATTCAATCTTTCCAAGTCATTTTTAATGTAAAATATGCCACTTTTTTCCATGATAATAAAACAGAAGATATATTAAGTGAACTCAAAAGTCTATTAAAAATTGTAGTTCTTATTTCAGGACTTTTCATTCTATTATCTAAAGAATTAGGTATTATTTTGTCAATAAATCCAGAATACGAAGCCGCACTTATAATTTGTCCAATTATTGTATTAGGTTACTTCTTTTGCTTTATCTACGATTTATACAACATCCCACTGTTTCATTCAAAAAGAATAAGAAATATCACGATAATCATATTCATTTGTGGTGTCCTAAATATACTTTTAAACAAATATCTAATTCCAATTTTTGATTATAAGATTGCAAGTGTAAATACCTTAATTTCGTATTTAGTTATGGCAATTTTAGGTTATTTATTCTGTCGATTTTCAACTAATTTTTACATTCGCATAAAAACATTACTTCCTACAATTAGTATTATAATAATTTATACCATTACATTTTACGTACTTGAAAATTTAAGTTTAGGATTCATTATTACAATTATTATTAAACTCTGTTTATTACTTATTAGTGCAATTCTATTGTTCAAAAATCAGTTAAAAAACTTTATCACCTCAAATGGATAAAATAGGCATTTTATATATATGCACAGGAAATTATGATATTTTCTTTGATACTTTTTATCAAAGTGCTGAGCAATATTTATTACCTGATTGCGAAAAACATTATTTTGTTTTTACTGAAAGTGAGAAAATTTCTAACACAACATTTATACATAAAATTTATCAAGAAAGGTTAGGTTGGCCAAACGATACTTTAATGCGATTTCATCTATTTTTAAATATTGAAACCGAATTAAAAAAAATGGATTTTCTGTTTTTTTTCAATGCCAATTATACTTTTACAAAATCAATTACAAAAAATGAATTGCTCCCAAAATTAGAAGATAATGATTTAGTTGGTCAAATTCATCCTGTTGCTTACCATAAAAAAAGAAATGAATTTGCTTATGAAAACAATCAAGAATCCACAGCATATATTCCAATCAACAAAGGTAAATATTACTTTGCTGGTGGATTAATTGGTGGAAAAACGAATGCATTTTTACAAATGTGTCATCAATTAAAAAATAATATCGATATCGATAAAAACAATACTATTACAGCAGTCTGGCACGATGAATCGCATATTAATAAATATTTCTCCGAAATTGAACCAAAGCAATTACATCCAGGGTTTTGTTATCCAGAAGATTGGTATTTACCATTTGAACAAAAAACATTACTATTGGATAAAAGCAAATTAGGCGGACATACCTTTTTGAGAGGCGAAGGAAACCAAAGCAACAAAGTTTCAATTAAACAGAAACTATTTTATTTTAAGTTAATTATTAGAGCATTCTTTTATAAATTGCTAAATTACTCTCCAATTTAATACAATGATTCAAGTTCAACTTTCTGGAGGATTGGGCAACCAAATGTTTCAATATGCCTTTGGAAAACATTTAGCTTTACTTACACAATCAGAGTTAGTTTTGGATTTAGCTTATATTCAAAGCAAGTTACCTTTTAAGAAATTTAGTACGCCAATGCAATATGAATTGGATATTTTCAACTTGAATGTAGATTATAAATCACTCTATTTTTCAAATGGGATAACTTATCCACTTGCTAAATTAGAATATTACTTCAAAACTAAACGAAATTCCAATAATTATAGTACACTGATTGAATCTGGAATGCAATTCAATGCAAGATATTTAGAGAAAGATGAACCTCTTTTTATACAAGGAAATTTTCAATCTGAATTATATTTTAAAGAGATTGAAGCAGATATTCGTGAAGATTTTAAATTTATTCATCTATTAGAAGAAGAAAATCAACAAATCTTAAACCAAATAAAATCCAGCAATTCCGTATCCATACATATTCGTCGTGGAGATTATTTATCTATCAAAAATAATGCATCAAAATTCAGAGCGTTAGAATTAGATTATTACAAAAATGCGATGTCTATTCTTGAAAATAAAATGGAGAACATCACCTTTTTTATATTTTCTGATGATATAAATTGGGTAAAAGAAAATTTAAAAACTCATGATAAAACAATATTCATCAACCATAACAAAGGCAAACAGAGTTATATCGATATGCAATTAATGAGTAACTGCCAACACAATATCATTGCAAATAGTACTTTTAGTTGGTGGGCAGCTTGGCTAAATTCAAATAAAAATAAAATCGTAATTGCACCAAAAACTTGGTTTTTAATTGATGAATTAAATAATAACGATATTGTCCCAACAAGTTGGATAAGTTTATAAAATAAACTAAAATCAATATGGCGTTTAATTTAGAAACCCCAAGTTCTGTCCCATTTATATTTAAAATAGTAATTGCCCATAAAATGTTTTACCTTTTGTAAATTAGTTTTATTGGGTGGCATTCTATCTGTGATTATCTTATCTAAAAATTGTTCAAAATTTTCTTTTTTATAAGCAGGTGGAATATTCCCATTAATTAATAGTGGCTCTTTCAAAATGCCTTTATACAAATCATCATTATTATCCACTTCAATAATATAATCTAAGAATGCACGTTCATTTGGAAAATCGTGTAGCGAAATGTATCGTTTCGGGTTCAGCTCATTTTTTAATTCTGGGTCGCCCCAATACAGTGGAATACAATTGCTACGGAATGCGTTAATTATCTTTTCTGTAGAATAACCTGGATGAGAAGAATTTTCAAAACACAATGAAAATTTATAAGGATTAAAAAAATCTAATGGATTATCAATCGGTTGATTGTTCATATTATTCAAACATCTTCCGCCAGAATCTATTCGTTTATAATTATTACTTATAAAATTAAATAATTCCTTTCGTTTGCTTGCTCGACAATAGGAAACCAACATTGCACAGAATTTATTTTTGCTTTTCACAATTTCATTTACTTCTTCTATTGTTGGAATTTTCACTAAATCATTTTCTATTATACTCAATACCCAAAGTGGATATCGATAATGATTTGGGTTATTGTTATAATCAAATGTGATACAATAATCAGCACCATTAAAATCTGGTCGAAGGTTCTCTCCTGCCCAAAATACTTTCTTACAATTCTTATATTTCAAATAATTCATTCCAAAGCATGAAAAAAATAAGATATCAGGTTGTGCAGAAATTTGTACTTCATATTTTTGTATCAGCGTATTGTAAATAAAATTGTTTTGTTTACTAATCCCATCACTAAAATCTGAAAAATCTATTTTAATAATTTCTTTCATTTTTGCCTTGTAAAATTTACAATATCCTATTTAATAGGAAGAACAAAAATAACATCTATAAATCTAAATTTGTGAATTTAAAATATTATTTTTGAAACAATAAAATACTTTAAAAATGTCGAAAAATAAAAAGACAGAACCCTTAAAACAAAAGTCTATTCAGAAAAGTGAATCAAGTTCATCTTTTGAATTCCTAAACTCAAAAGCTGCAAAATATATTGTAATTTTTGCCCTAGTCATTATTCCAATTTTTGTATTTTATTTTCCATTATTAGAAGGAAAACATATTGGCACTGGAGACGTTGTTCAAGGAGAAGCAATGTCTATGAAACCTTGGCGAGATTTTCAAGAAAAATTTGGCGAAAGAAACTTCTTATGGAATGACCAAATGTTTTCTGGTGGTCCAACCACAATGACGGCTGGTACTGTTTTCTATGCTGAATGGGTAAAATATACACCTATTAATCTCATCTATAATTTAGCTCAAAAAACAATTAAAGATGTAACTTTTAATCAAATTATATTTTTTGGAGGTGCGTTTTTATTCTTTTGGGTACTATTTCAAAATTTTTGGATTGCTTTATTATTCGCCATTGCTGCGAGTTGGAGTAATATTGCCATTATGAGTGTTGCCGCTGGACACACCAATAAACAATACGTATTGGCCAGTATTCTTCCATTTTGGGCTGGCTTAATTTTATTGCTCAATAAACGGTATTTAATTGGTTTATTAGTTACAACTTTCTTCTTAAAATTCCTTATTAGTAGTTTTCATATTCAGTTAGGTTATTATAGTTTAATTGCTACGCTTCCATTTGCAGGAATATTAATATATCAAACCATCAAAGAAAAACAATTTAAAAATTTAGCTATTTGTCTAGGCTTGGTTTCCATAGCTTTTATGCTTAGTGTTGGTCTAAACTTCAACCAAATTTATATTAAAGAATATTCCGATGAATCGAATCGTGGTACAAATATTATTCATATAAAAGATACAAGCGATACGCCAACACCACTCAAAGCTGAAAGTGGTGTGGATATTGATTATGCAACACAATGGAGCTTTGGTTGGAATGAATTGCCTTCTTTATTTATTCCAAACTATGTTGGTGGTTCATCTAATGCCCAACTTACACCAGATTCACATATTTACAAAACACTAGTTGGGAAAGGTGTACCTGTAGAAACAGCCGAGCAGTTTATCAAACAAGTACCTTTGTATTGGGGAGATGAACCTTTTGTTTTAGGTCGATTTTATATGGGTGCTGTGGTACTTTTCTTATTCTTTGTAGGCATATTTGCTGCTAGAAAAAATAAATATATCTTATTTTGGTTATTACCAATGATTGTTTTAACTACCTTAATTGCATTAGGTAAAAACTCCTTTGGATTTTATACCTTATTATTCAAATACTTACCGCTTTTCAATAAATTTAGAGCTCCAACAATGATTTTAGGGGAAACACAAATGTTATTTGTTATCGTTGGTGCAATCGGAATGTATTATTTCTTAAAGAAAACAGAGCTAAATGAACGAATGGCAATTTTCAAAAAAGCAACATTTGCAGCAGTTGGCACAATAGCTTTATTCTGGATGATAACATTTACGCAAGATTTCAATAATAAAACTTCTACAAAAAATGGTAATGATGATAATTATGTAAGTCAATTAGAACAGATGACTGGAAATCCAGAATTTGCAAATGAAATATATACTGCATTAATAAAAGATAGAAAGGCAACCAATAACAGCGACACTATGCGTTCACTTGTTTTTATTTTATTAGCTGCTGGAGTTGTTTATTTATTAGCCAAGAAAAAACTTCCTGACAATGTAGGTTTATTGCTTTTGACTTTGATTTGTTTTGTAGATTTTTGGGGTATAAATAGACGTGAAATAAATAACGATGTCTTTATCGAACAAGATGATATTTTGAATAATACATTTGTTGCCTCTCCAGCTGACAATTTTATTTTACAAGATACAAGCGATTACAGAATGATTGATTTTACTGTTAGTCCATTTAACGATGCGTCGCCTGCATATTTTCATAAAGATATTGGTGGTTACTCTCCAGCTAAATTAAAAAGATACCAAGACGTAATAGAATATGGTATTCAACACGATTTTAGCATCATCAACAGCCAAGGTTTGCAAAAAGCAAATTTCCTAAATATGCTCAATACAAAATATTTAAAGCAATCAAAAGAAGCAAATGGCGTTATTGTAAATTCATATTCATTAGGAAATGCATGGTTTATTTCTAATATAATTCCTGTACAAACCAATGAAGATGAAATCTTAAAAGTTCGTACTATTAATCCCGCAAAAGATGTCATCATTCACGATGAATTTAAAAATTACTATGCTAATTTCACACCCAACCAAGACAGTTCATCACATGGCAGATATATAAGAAAAATAAGTAAACATCCAATGCATTTAAAATATGAATTTGAATCTCCAAAAGATGAATTTGTTGTATTTTCTGAAGTAGTTTATAAACCAAATATAGATTGGACATCTCAAATTGATGGAAAACCAGCTGAACACATCAGAGCAAACTATATTTTGAGAGCTATAAAAGTACCTGCTGGAAAACATACCATCACTTTTGATTTTATGCCAAAATTATATAAACCAACTTATAACATTATTACAGCATCAAATGTAGTTTTAGAAATTTTATTCATTGGTGCAATTGTGGGTTTATTTTTGAATAGAAGAAAGAAGGAAGAGAATGCTTAATACTTTCTCATTTATAGTTATAAGTTATAACAGAGCAAAAGATACGATTGATGCTTTAAAAAATATCTTATGGCTAGATAATGTCGAAGGTTGGGAAAAAGAAATAATAATTTTAAATAATAATTCATCTGAAGACTATCTTCCATTAGAACATTATATTGCACAATGTTCTAATAAAGTACAAAAAACGATTCATTATATTCATCACACTGAGAATTTAGGTGTTGCAGGTGGTCGTAATTTTTGTATCAAAAAAGCAACTGGAAAATACCTTTTTTTCTTAGATGATGATGCAGAAATTATACAGCAAAATGCAATTGCTATAATTCTAAAAAAGTTTGAACAATATAAGCCTGAGAATTTAGGAATCATAGGCTTTTTAGGCAAAAATCCATTTAACGATACCTACCAAAGTCCTATAAAAAACCAAGCTTTAATGAAGGATAAAAATGAAGTTTTTTATAATCTATTTTATGGATATGGACACGTATTTCCAAAAGCTTTAATTGAAAATACTGGCTATTATCAAGAAGATTTTTTTTATGGTATGGAAGAGAATGATTTATCTTATGCATCAATAAAAAAAGGGTACGCCATTTTATTTAGCAAAGATATTTTGATATTGCATAAAGTCAATCCAAATGGCAGAGAACCAAACATTCAAACGAAATCAAGGTTATTTCAAAATAGAATGATTGTCGTTTACAAACATCTTCCATTGATTTATGTGATTACTCAATTTATAATGTGGAGTTTTTATTTTTTGTACCATTCCAAAATAAATATAGTCGCTTATTTCAAAGCAATAATGCAATTAAAACAAAGAATAAAATTAGTACAAAGAGTACCAATGACACAAAAAGGTATGGCATATCTCCAAAAAGTTCAGGCACGATTATGGTATTAAAATAAATTATGATTGAAGGGAAAAATATTTTAATTACAGGAGCAAATTCTGGTATTGGAAAAGTTACAGCTATAGAACTAGCAAAAATGGGTGCAAACATTATTATGGTTTGTCGAAATAAAGAAAAAGCAGAAATTGCACAACAGGAAATCAATGCAAATTCTAAATTAAACAACACCGATTTATTGATTGCGGATTTAAGTTCATCAGCATCTATTTGTCGATTTGCTGATCTATTTTATAAAAAATACGATAAATTAGATGTTTTAATCAATAATGCGGGAGCAATCTATACTGAAAGACAGGAAAATAAAGAAGGCATAGAATTGACAATGGCAACCAATCATTTGGGCTATTTTCTTATGACACATTATTTATTAGATGCACTTAAAAATGCAGATGCAGCACGTATTGTAAATGTAGCTTCCGTAGCTCATCGTTTTACCAGTTACAAACCTAATGATTTGAATGCTGAGAAAAGTTATCAATATATGAAACAATATGGATTAAGCAAATTGTCCAATATGCTATTTTCAAAGTATTTGAGCCAATATTTGAAAGATACCAATATCACATCAAACGCTTTACATCCTGGCAATATTGCTTCTAATTTTGGAAAAAACAACAACTCTTTTTTTGGCTATTTAGTGAAAATTGGAGCATTTGCACTCATCAATCCAAATAAAGGTGCGAAAACAAGTATCTATTTAGCAAGTTCACCCGAAGTAGAAGGTAAAACTGGCTTATATTGGTACAAACAAAAGATAGAAAAACCATCGAAAGATGCTACAAATATGGAATTTGCACAGCATTTATGGAATTGGAGTTTAGATAAAACTAGAATTCAAACCTTTGGAAAAATTTAAGATTTTTTACCCAAAGAAATAAAAACCAGCCATAACTAAAATATATAGCATTGAACTTAAAAAAATACCTATACAAACTTCAAATTTTTGAGCAAAATTATACAATAGAAACAAAGGTAAATTTGCAAAAACACACATTCTAATTGTTGCAGGTACATGGACTTTTGTTAGTGTCATATCTATAAAACCACTCAAATCCATTGCACTGTATTTCACTTGATGCCAAACTAAAAAAACTATAATAGGTATAATGATTCCCAACATAAAACCATTAAAAATAGGCGATTTAAAAAGTTTATTCATTCCTAAATATTCCAATTTTTATTAATGTGTGTAATCCCTTGATAGTTTGTTAAATCATACTGAACAGGCACTACAGAAACAAAACCATTTTCTAATGCCCAAACATCAGTATCTTCTCCTTTGTCGTAATTCACAAAATTTCCTGTCAACCAATAATATTCATTACCATTGGGGTCTACTCTTTTTTCAAATTCTTCTTCCCATTTAGCAACTGCTTGGCGGCAAACTTTCATACCTTTTATTTCCTCAAGAGGTAGTTTGGGAATATTTACATTTAGTAAACAAGCATCAGGTAAACCATTATTAAAAAACTCTCTAATGACAATTTCAGCAAAATGTTTTGATGCTTCAAAATCTGCATCAAATGAAAAATCTAATAATGAAAAACCAATTGCAGGAACACTAGATATTGCAGCTTCCATTGCTGCAGACATTGTTCCTGAATAAATAACATTTATAGAGGCATTAGAACCATGATTAATACCAGAAATACACAAATCTGGTAATCTATATAAAACTTTATCAATAGCAATCTTCACACAATCTGCTGGAGTTCCAGAACACTGATAAGATTCAACACCTTCAAAAACCTCCACTTTGTGCAGTCGTAAAGGATCGTGTATGGTGATAGCGTGTCCCATACCAGATTGGGGACTGTCTGGTGCGACGACCACCACATCACCAAATTTCTTTGCCACTTCAACTAAGGCCTTAATGCCTGGAGCATTTATACTATCATCATTACTAACTAAAATAACTGGTCTTTGCATATTGTACAAAGCTATAAAAATAAATCTGTCCAATAGATTAATTTATGCAAAAATTCAAATCAATTTTAACCCGAATTATGCAATAGGATTCGTTATGAAAGTGAAAATACCAATAAAATATA
>CAYYMF010000036.1:0-24954 GCA_964472755.1 uncultured Chitinophagales bacterium
ATCTTGCTATATAGTTGATAAAAAAAGAGGCTGTCCGAAAATTATTGGACAGCCTCCTTTTATTTGGATAGGTATTGGATAAAATTTGGTTTATGCAATTCAAATTACCTTCATATTTACTTTTCGGACATTCTCATTATTATTAGTATAGAATGTTTTTTATTTAAAACTTTGATTTAATTCGTCAAGTTTCTTTTGATATTCGTCGACACTTCCTGATAGTTTAGCTTTTTCTAAAGTAATTTCTCCAGTTTGAATAGCCTCCGTCTTTTTATTTAATTTGGCCAAAATTTGAGCTTTTGTCCAATACAACCAATATGCATTCGGGTTGCCTTCAATTGCTTTATTGATATAGATTAATGCATCATCTAGTTTGTAATTTTCATCTAAATAAAAATTTGCAGCTTTTTGATAAATTGGATTAGTTTTTTTTAGCTCTTTTTCTAAATAAGCAAAAATTTTAGCTTTATTATCGGCAATTACAGGAATATTAATAATAGAATTTTCCCAAGCTAATTGTATTATTGCTGAATTTGTTGTAATGTAATTGATGTTTATAGTAAATGTTTCTATTTTTTCTTTAGAGTTATTTACTTTAATATTTATCTTAGCAACATTATCTTCTTCTTTATAATTTGCAGCATTAGTTGTTTCCAAGTCTTTACTCAAAATTACAGTCCATTCAGTAGGATTAGGAATGGTGTGCATACTATATGTTCCTGCTTCAATATTTTGACCTGCGAAACTTACATTTTCTCCAAAAGTAATTTTTGTAGCCGCATTTGCACCAGTTCGCCACGCTTTACCATAAGGTACTAAATCGCCAAAAACAATACGATTTCGCACTGATGGTCTGCTATATTCTATGCTTATTGAAGAGGTTGAAAATTGTTGCCATACTTTTGCACTTGGACTTAAAACAGGCACCGTGAATTCTTGAGCCTGAACGGTAATTCCAAAAATAAAAAACACTAAAACTAAAGTGATACTGATTTGTTTCATAAATATTCCTTTTTTACGAAGATATTAAAATTATAGCAATAAACTTAATGGAATTTATAAAAATCCATTTTAGGATCGAAAGAATAAAATTGTAAAGTTCCTTTTTCTTCACACAGCTTATTGTATTTATTTTCTTTGTCTTTTGAATAGAAATTATTACCAGCATTTATGTATTCAATATTTGGTAAATCTATAATGCATTCTGGAAATTCAGTAAGTTTATTTCCAACAACAGCAATGTAATTTAAGTTTTTTGCTTTATAAATATTTGGATTTATTTCTTTAAGTTGATTGTTTGCAAAAGCAATATATTTTATTTTTGGAAGTAAAATTAAATCATCAGGAATTTCGGATACCTGGTTTAAACTGAAAATTACCTTATATAAATTTTTAAGTTTGGAAATCTCTTTTGGTATTTCTTTTAGTTTTCCTTCAGACATGATTAATTGTTCTAAACTATTTAATTCAAAAACTGGAGCCGGAATTGCTTCAAATTCATTGTTAGAAATATCCAAGTATCTTAAATTGTTTAATTGTCCTAATTGTTTTGGTATGGCGTTGATGCAATTGCCGTTAATGGTTAAGTAGCTTAGATTAGGAATGTAGCATAAAAATAATGGAATAGACTTAAAGTAATTATTGTTTAGATTGATGCTTCCAAGCTTTGGTAATTGTAGTATCCAATTTGGAATTTCTGTCAAATGATTTGATGATAAATCTAGAATTTCTAAATTTGGAAATGCTTGTAGTGTGTCAGGTATTTCATAGTAACCTTTATTATTTAAAATAAGTTGTTTTACAGCTAAAGGATTTTTAAGTGCTTCTGTAAATGAATAATACATCCCATTTACGCCATCTTGTGCTATTATCGTTACACTTATTAATAAACTGAGATTAAATAGTATTGTTTTTA
Organism: uncultured Chitinophagales bacterium; assembly: GCA_964472755.1. Lineage (GTDB taxonomy): Bacteria > Bacteroidota > Bacteroidia > Chitinophagales > JADIYW01 > JADJSS01. The sequence continues at coordinate 1,916 of CAYYMF010000036.1, forward strand.
AAGTTTTCATTGCTTGAGTTTATGAAGCTACAAAATTTATACCATAATAAAGCATCAATTGCAACCAATTATTGATTAAAACTTATTTATACAAATTTTTTATTGTTCTGCTAAGCTATAAATAGCATTAAGTATTTTTTCAAGATTCTTAGGGTAGTTTACCCAGTTTTGTTCCATTCTAGGAGCAAAAAAATCTATGTCTATATTTTTTCTTCGAACACCAACTGCAACTGTAATAGTTAATGGAATAGGAGATGGGTTTTCGGACATTCTATATTTACATGCAACGTCATCTTTAGCACATTCATATTCATCTTCAAAATCAAAGAAGCCTAAATCTACAATAAATTGAGCTAATTGGGTTAATTCTTCTTTGGTAATTTTCGTTTCGTACTTTACAACGCCACCTAATTTTGAATGATATTCTCTTTGTACTAATCCATTTGGATAAAAAATAGTTCTGTCATAAGTTTTTGAGTTCAATCCACCAGTTAAGCCACCACCACTTACATAAATTTCTATATAATCTTTTGGTTTGACTTCTACAGGAACTTTAACATTTAAAGTGGCTAATAAACTGTCTAACATTTTTTGGTTACTAAATCGAATAGAGTCTGCTTCCCGTAAATATTGATTGTATTTTTCTTTCTTTAGTTGCTCTGCTAACTCTTCAGCGGTATAATTTGGTTTTATTTCAGTAGGCGCTTTTATTTCAACTTGTTTTGCAGATTCTCCTGCAACGATTTTTCCATTTTTATTAATTAATGGTTGAGTTTCAAAATAGAATTCTTTTAATGGTTTGTCTTTTATTGAATCTAATTGATTTTTATTTTGAATAGCAACATCATTTACTTCATTCTTTATAGTTTCTTTTGTCGTTTTAGTGATAGGTTGTGTGCTAAAATCTGATTCAGGTTTTGATAGCTTTTGTTGGATGACTTCTTTCTTTTTGGTATCAATATTGGAAATATTTATACTATTTGATATAGGTTTTGTTGTTAGAATGGTATCTGCTTTCTTGTTTTCTGTTTTTTCAATGGGCTTAGTTTCTGTGATTTTTATTTCATCTATATTAATAATAGTATCTTTCTTTTCTTCAATTGAAATAGAGGTCATTTTTTTAGGAATAGTATCTTGTTTTATTACCTTTTCTACGATGTTATTTGAAATGTTCTTTATTTCAGTATTTTTGATTGGTGTCGTATCTTTCGGAATACTAATTTTTATTTCCTTTTCTTCTTTAGAGTGAATAGTTTGATTTTTTAGACTATCAGTCTGATTGTTTAACTTTGTTATTATTGTATCTATTTTCGGTATAATCGTTTTGTTTAAACTATCGCTTTTTATATCATTTATTATATTTTTTAGACTGTCTTTTTTTAAAGAATCTATTCTTTGTTTGTGTTGGAATTTTTCTAATTGAATTTTATTGAGTTCCTTTTGAGTAGTACCGCCAGGTTGTTCTGCTTTAGGTAAATTAAAGGTTTTTGGAATGCTATCTTTTGATACACCAAATTCTTCAAAGCTCATTTTATTCAAATTTTTAGTAACATCAGATTGGGCAAAATTTTCTGGAATATAAATGAAAGTTAATAAAAGAGTAAGTAAAACAAACTGCATTATTTTTAGAATATTTTGCATAAGTACAAATGTAAAAAAATCAAATCATTCTTTTTCAATTGTTTGAATATTATTTTCTTATTTTGGAAACTTGCTGATAAAATATGAAGTAGATACACTAAAAAAGGCTGCCTCATTAGACAGCCTCAAATACATTTCAATATTGTTTTCGCAATTGTTAGAATTTTTCTGGAAATTGTTTGGCAATTCCTTCTGATAATATTTTTGACATTTCTATAACCATGTGTGTACTGGCTTCATCGTACAGTTCTACAGCTTTAGCATGGTCGTTTTGAAGTAATGCCACTGAATATGCTAAGGTTTGGTCAATATGCATTTGCATCATGTGTTCCATATCATGTTTTGCCCAATTTGAAGGATTTGCAGCACTTAAAAAATATCCAATCTGTTTCGCATTTGCATTCCAATCTGCTAGGGCATCATTTAATGCAGTCTCATTGTTTTCTTTTGCAGCTGTAAGGACTGGAACTGCTAACTGAATATGCTCAGTTAATAATTTAGCTAAGGTGTCGCCAGCAGCTTGACCATAATAGGGTACAATTGCGGCACCAATGTTTTTTTGATTTTCTAGTAATCGCTCTAAATTAGCATTTAATGCATCTGGTTCATGAAAGAATGCATCAACTGTTTGATAAGTCCATTGCATGTGTTCAGACCATAATTTTTGCATATTAGCACTTAATTCTTTAAATTTTGGACTGTTAAGTGGAGAGGCTTCTTCTTTTTTACAAGATTGAAAAATTAACATTGCTACTAGGGCGAAAAACGCAAACATTTTTAACTTTTTGATTTTAATTTTTTTTAGAGTTATAAAATTGATTATAACCTATTAGAGGAAATGATAAATGAAAAGGTTACTATAAAAAAGAAAATTATTTATTTTAATTTGAAGTTAAGTAGCTGAGATGTTTATAATATATAAATGATGTATAAAGTGTATTTTTAAATAATCTTATTTGCCTATTTAGTTCCTTTTAGCATTGGTACAAAAGTAAAATATTCAAAAAGTTCTTTTTCAATACTTAAATCTTCTTTCTTTTTTATTCTCATCATTTGTTGGACATCACCTTCTCCATAAGGTAAAACAATTAAGCCACCTGGTTTTAGTTGTTCAATTAATTTTAAAGGAATTTCTGGAGCAGCAGCAGTTATAATGATTTTATCAAATGGTGCAAATTGCGGTAAGCCTTCAAATCCATCGCCGTAAAAGCATTGTAGGTTTTTTAAACTCAAATGTTTTAGTAATTTCTCAGTGTGATTAACCAAAGGTTTATGTCTTTCGATTGAATATACTTTTCCAGCTAATAAAGCTAATACCGTTGCTTGATAGCCAGAACCAGTTCCAATTTCAAGTACGAAATCTGTTGGCTTTAATTGTAATAATTCAGATTGATAAGCTACTGTATATGGATTGGAAATAGTTTGTCCACTTCCTATCGGGAAAGGCGTATTTTCATAAGCTTTTTGCTCGAAAGATGATTCAATAAACCAATGTCTTGGAATAGAACCAATGGTTTGAAGTACTTGTTCATCTTTTATGCCTAACCCTCTGAGTTCTTCTACTAGTTTTCTTCTGAGCCCTTTATGTCTAAACGTATCTTGCATCACTTTTCCTTTTTTGCAAAAGAAAGTTTTTTATTTGGATTATTTATTTAGGAATATCAACACATGTCAATTCTATTCTAAAATTGTAATACTGCCTTTTAATGTTATTGTTGCTCCACCATCACAAGTGCCTGAAAAATAATAACCATAAGATTCTACTTGTTGCTTGTTGCCTTTATAAAAACCATCCCAACCAATGTTGATATCATCTGATTCAAAAACTTTATTACCCCATCTGTCAAAAATGATTAATGTACCTTTTATTAAATTATTGGAACGTACCCTAAAAATGTCATTGATACCATCATTATTTGGTGTAAACGCACTAGGAATATAGATATAATCTTTGTTGCAAGGAAGAATTAAAACATCTACAAATACGGAATCTACCTTTTTGCAATTGGTATTTGGATTATTTGCTTCCACTACAAACCAAATTGGTGCAGTAATAATGGATGTTGGGTTTTGTATTAGCGGATTAGAAATGTTATTGTTATGCCATACATAATTATAGGTTTCATTAGCTATAACGTTTAGTTGAACTTGTTTTCCTTTCTGTATAATGCTTGAATCGACAGTCGCATTAATTGAAGGTGCAGGATTTACTGTTAAGTTCAAATAAATAGTACTGTCGCATTGATGTGTAGTTTTTAAATGCACAGTATAATTTCCACTAATCTTAAATACTTCATTTCCGATAGTTACACTTTCTCCTTCGCAAATAGTAGAGTCAATGGTTACGTTTTGATGTTGGAATACTTGTAAGTTTAGATTGACAGTACTATCACAATCCTTAGAGCTTTTTAGTAAGATAGTATATATTCCAGTAGTTTTGAAAATTTGAGTTCCAATAACGACAGAATCACCTTCGCAAATATTTTGTTCTAAATTAGTTGTCTTTTTTGGATGTGCTGTTAATTGAATTTTTATAGTACTATCACAACCATTCGCAGCTGTATAAACAATAGAATAATTGCCAGTTTTTGTAAAGATTGAATCTCCATTTTTATAAAAATCACCTTCACAGATTTCAGGATATAAACTTAAATTATAAGTTGGTAAAACATTTAAGTTTAAGCTAATTACACTATCACAACCTTCAGTCGTTTTTAAAGTGTCTTTAAACGTTCCAGTTTCTGAATAGGAATGATTTCCGATGTATAGGATAGTTCCATTACAAATAGTAGTGTCAATATTTGTTTGCTTTTGTTCATTTACAATTAGATTCAAAGTAATTGTACTATCACAATGCTCTGAAGATTTTGTTTTAATAGTGTAAGTTCCTTTCTTATTAAAATATTGGCCACCAACTAAAATAGAGTCGCCTTCACAAATTTTTTCATTAATTGTAGAAAAGCTAGGTTCAATAACTTGTAGATTTAAAGTTATTAAACTATCACAGTTTGATGATGATTTAAGGTAAATTAAAAAGGTGCCACTAGTTTTGTAAGCCTTATTAGAAATGACTATACTATCCCCTTTACAAATTTTGTGATTCAGCGTAGTTTTTAACGTATCTACTACAGTTAGATTAATATTTACAATACTATCACAATGTGTATTTGTTGAGGTTAAAGTAACTGAATATTGTCCAGTTTCTGTGAAACTTTTATTTCCAATTGTAAACGTTTCTCCTTTACAAATTTGAGGATTTATGCTAGTATCAACTGAGGATATTATATTTAATTGAAGTGTAATAATACTATCGCAAGTATGATTATTTGGGATAGAATAAGTGTATGTACCAGCTTTAGTAATGTTTTGATTATTAAAGATTATTGAAGTGCCTTGACAAATACTTGTATCTATATTATGAACCATAGATTGATCTAGATAAACATTTAGTGTAATTAAACTATCACAGCCAAAAGGATTATTGATTGTTGAGGTATAAATTCCAGAAGTACTAATGATTTGTTGCTGGAAAATTATAAAATCGCCTTTGCAAATTGAGGTATCTATTGATGTTTGAATAGGCGTATTATTTACTTGTACATTTAAATTAAGTGTCGTATCACAACCAAATGGACTATGTTTTGTATAAGAATAATTTCCTGCTTTGTTAATAATTTGGTTGTTAAATAAAATCGTTTGTCCTTGACAAATACTAGTATCAATTGTAATAGTTACTGTAGTATTATTGGTTTGTAAGTTTAGCGTAACTGTGCTATCACAACCAAAAGTATTTGTTAAGTTGGCAGTATAAGTTCCCGTATTGTATAAAACTTGGTTGTTGAAGATGACTGAATCGCCCAAACATATTGTATGATTGATTGTAATATTATGATGTTGTTTTATGCCTACTTTTAAAGTAATTATTGTATCACAACCTATTGAATTGGTAATGGTATCTTTATAAATTCCAGCTGATGATATATTTTGATTGTTGAAAATAATCATTTCGCCTTGGCAAATAGCTGTATCTTTTGATATTTCAATTGGTACATTGTTTATGTGTACATTTAAAGTTATTATAGTATCACATAAAAGTTGGCTTTTTAATGTGTCTTTATATGTTCCATTATTTTGAATAATTTGCTGATTAAAAATAATTGATTCGCCTGGACAAATTGTACTGTCTATAGTAATTAAAAATGGCTGGTTTGTAGTTTGTAAATGAAGTGTAATTATACTGTCGCAACCATATTGATTTTTTAGTTTTTCAGTATAATCACCAGCATTATAAATAATTTTATTGTTGAAATTTACAGAATCTCCTTCGCAAATCGTTTTGTTGATGGATAAATTATTAGAAGGATTTATTTTTAATTGAAGTGCAATTATAGTATCGCACCCTGATTGGCTAGAAATAGTATCTAAGAAAATACCCGCAGTACTTATGTTTTGTTGATTAAAAACAATAAAATCACCTTGACAAATACTAGTATCAATGCTTATAAATTTAGGTTGATTTGTTACACTCAAGTTGAGAATTATAATACTATCACATTGTAAATAGTTAAGTAATGTATCATAGTAAACGCCTTGTTTGGTTATTGTTTGATTGTTAAATACAACCGACTCTCCTTCGCAAATAGTTTTGTTTTGTAGAGATGCACTTCGTGGATTTATTTTTACATTTAAAATATTAATAGTGTCACAACCTATTGTATTGTTGATTGTATCAGAATAAGTTCCTGCACTATTAATGATTTGATTATTAAATTGAATAAAATCGTCTTGACAGATGGTAGTATCTTGGTTTATAATTATAGGCACGTTATTCATGGTTACATTTAATGTAATTAGACTATCACATCCATTTGTATTTTTAAATTGAATAGTATATATACCACTACTATTAATCACTTGATTGTGATAAATAATTGAACCACCTTGACAAATATTTGTATCAATTGTAGCCAAATTTAAAGGATTAATTTTTACATTTAATGTAATAATACTATCGCAATTTTTGCTATTTGTTAATGTAGAAGTGAATGCCCCAGACGTAGAAATTATTTGCCCATGAAAATTAATAATATCTCCTTGGCAGATTGTTGTATCTATAGTGGTTTTGCTTGGTAAATTAATAGCTGTAAGGTTTAGCGTAACTATACTATCACAATTAAATGTATTTTTCAATACTGCGGTATAAGAACCAATTGCAGATATTGTTTGGTTGTTAAATACAATAGGATGTCCAAAACACATTACAGTATCGATACTAACAGAATCAGGTTGAATAACGTTTAAAGTCATTGTTATTGTACTATCACAACCTCTGGAGTTTTTAAATTTGGCAATATATATGCCCGGCTCAGATAAAATTTGATTGTCGAAAATATATGTTTCTCCTTTGCATATATAAGTGGTTGTTCTAATATTATTGGTTGGATTGACTTTTAGTTTTAAGGTAATGGTGCTATCGCAACCTGAAGCTAGTGGAATTGTTATGGTATAAATACCTGAATTGGTATATTTTTGGTTATTGATTGTTACAAACTCTCCTTGACAAATTGTTGTGTCTATTGTAGCAAAACTACTTGATTTTACTATTACATTTAAAGTAATAATGCTATCACAACCTCCAGCGTTTTTGAAGTTTTCTGTATATTTCCCTGTTGCTGAAATAGTTTGACTGCCTAAAATAATAGATTGACCTTGACAAATCGTTGTATCAATTGTTTGGTTGCTTGGTACACTAATTGTTATTGTAGATGTTGTAGAATCTACTACGTTGCAATTATCTTCATTGGTAATCTTAAGTTTGATTGTATATATTCCTGTTTGATTGTATTTATGTTTTGGTGCAGCTAAATTGGAGCTTGTACCATCACCAAAATCCCAAGTGTAAAATTTTGCAGGCTGGGTTGCTGTAAAACTAAATTGAACAGAATCATTAATGCAACCAGTTTTAGGCTCAACGCTTGTAATTTCCATTGATAATAAATCAAACTTAAATTTAAACCCTGCCATATTGCAATTATTCGATTCGTTGTGTTGTCCATAAGCTCCTGGTGTAATTGGAAACCAATCTGTTCCTGCACAACTAGCACAAACTGCTTGGTAAACAACTCCATGTTTGTCAAATCGGCTGGTTCCACCATCCACATGATCGCCAATGCCACCGTACTCTCCAAAGTAAGTTGCATATATTAGTTGTGTTGCATCTCTATTGAGATTAATAAAATAAAAATCATTTCCATCTGTTGAGTCTTGGAATGCATCTGGCGTTACAGGCATGCCAAAAGTATTGCCAATGTTTTCATTAATATAAAAACCTCCACCCCAACCAACAGCATAAATATGTCCACAAATATCTACCATTAATGCAGTTGGTGTAATATTCATAGCACTATCACTACCAAAGACAGTTGAGAAAATGGTAGAATTAAGTTGATTGTTGAATTTATGTATAAATTGTCCAGCATGATTATTAGAATACACACCAGAAGTTATAGGATAAGCACCTGCTGTTTGTCCAAATGAAATAATATTGTCATTGTCATCTAAATCAATTAAAAATGCTTGGTCATAATCTGTTGTTCCTAAATATCTCGATGCAATCACTTGTGTTGCATTGCTATTAATTTTAGCAATATATCCATCAAAATAACCATTAAAATTATTGGTTCTATTTTTTAAATCATTGCTATTTGTACCTCCGCAAATAAATATATTACCATTCTTATCTAATTTTATCCCATTCAAATTTTCATTGGCTGAACCACCATAATAACTAGCCCAATTTAATAAGGAAAGATTGCTATTGAACTTAGCAATAAATCCATCTCTTGCAGCACCTCCAAAATTTGGCTGAAATCTGCCTGATGTTCCAGGCAAATTATTGGATGCTGTACTTGTTCCAATAACAATGTCTCCTTGTGGTGTAAGTGCAATGTCTCCACGTGTAACATCTCCATAGTTTACATAAATCCCTTGCCCATCATTTTCACTTCCACCAAAAAAAGTTGAACCCACCAATGCACTACCATTTGCATTAAGTTTTGTAAGTGCGATATCTGTTCCGTTAGGAAAAGCTATCCCCATTATATAATTTGATGTTCCACCATTAAAAGTTCTGTCAAATGCATTTGTAGTAGTAGGAAAATTAATAGAACCTGTCGTCATTAAAATAACCAATTCATTTTGTGGTGTACAATATAAACTTTGTAATAATTCGTTACCATTACCACCTAAATAAGTAGAATAAATTCTACTTGTACCTGTTGCATTAAATTTAGTGATGACAATATCGCTTGACTCATCTAAATCACCACCACCATAATTCCTTTGAAAAGCACCTAAAGTTGTTGGATAATTTTGACCTAAAGCGATACCACCTAAAAACATATTGCCATCAGCATCATTTGTTGCTGAAGAACCCCAGTTGTCCACTGGGCTACCTGAATAAGTAGAGAATATTAAAGTTGGATCAATAGTTAATTCGTAGCTTTTATCATAACCTTTTGGCAATTTAAATGAGATAATATTGTCAGTCAATACATATTCACAAGGAATTTCAATCTTAATTTTTCCTATGTTTTGATAGGCATAAGGTCTTAATTCGTATATTTCATTGATAGAAGTTTTTATAATTAAGTTACCTTTGCTATCGAGTGTTAATCCATCTGTTGCATTATATTGAAGTTTTATATCTGTAGGATTTCCACCAACTTTAATTAAATAGTCAGTTTTCATAGAATTTTGCTCACTATAGAGTAAAGCATCGATTTGGTAGTATAGATTTTTATAAAGAACTTGTCTGTAATTCCCCACTGAACTTGCCCATTTATTTTCATCATTTCCAATAAAATAATTATTAAAGTAGTTTTGCTTTTGTTTAGCTGAAATACTTACTCCAGGGTTAACATTAACCCATTTAAAATTATAAGCGTGTCCTTTTTGAATTTCATTTTTTTTAGGTTCAAGGTTATCTATATTTTTTAGGAAATTCCAAATGTCATTTTTGTGTTCGTGATGATGATCCATTTTTTCTATAAAGGAATAGGTAATGCCATCTTTTTCTAAAAATGCGATTCCACCTTTTAAATCAGCTTTGTACAAAATATTCTCATGCCACTGTCCTTTATTTTCAATATAATCTAATTTTGGTTGAACAATCGAAGCGCCTACTAAACTTAATTTTAATGAAATTAACAACAGAATAAAACCAATATTTTTCATACTAAAAGCTTTAAATAGTAAAAGTATAAAATATTTAGGAGTTCCTAATGTTTTTTTTTAGAGATTATTTAACAGCGCTTAGTCATAATATAATGGTAACTATATTTGGGTAGAAGAAAAAGTATAACTATCTTGTGCTACATTAAATTTTTTATGAGAAAAGGATTTGTTTTATTAGGATTTATTGTAGGAATTGGACTTATTTTTAGCTCCTGTAAAAAGGAAGATAATAAAAGAATTGCAAATAATTCATTTGTTGAAGACCCTTCTATTATTCAAGATAAATATGGAAGACAATTAATCCTTCACGGATTAAATACTTCTAGTAATTCTAAATCAGATCCATTAAGAAATCCTTGGATTATAGAATCTGATGTGGATAGAGAAGTAAAGGAATTTGGGTTTAATTTTGTAAGATATTTAATTTTTTGGGATGCTATCGAACCACAAAAAGGAGTGTTTGATGAGGCTTATTTAGATAGAGTACAAGAGCGTGTAGAATGGTACACAAAAAGAGGAATGTATGTCATGTTAGATATGCATCAAGATTTATATTCAATAGAGTTTGATGGAGATGGTGCTCCTGCTTGGGCAATCCGTTCTGGAAATAATAAGCCTATTGAGTTAGGAGATGATATGCCTTGGTGGCTGAAAAATATAGACCCAGCTATAATTGCGGCATGGATTAATTTTTGGGAATATAAAGAACATAAAGATTTACAAGAACATTATGCTTTAATGTGGCAAAAAGCTATCTTGCGTTTTAAAGATAATCCTTATGTTATTGGCTATGATTTAATGAATGAACCATGGGGCGGTGATTTGATTAAGTCTTTTATTACTAGAGAATTTGAAAGAGTTCAATTGACGGCTTTTTATAATAGATTAATTCCCAAAATTAGAGAAGTGGATAATGATGGTTATATCTTTTTTGAACCAACACCTGCACCTGTTACTTTTGGTTTTCCTTCGACATTAAAGCCTATTAAAGATACTAGAGTTCCAAGTCGTTTAGTTTATGCACCACATTGTTATCCTTTTGACACACATGAAGGTAAGGGCTACACGCAAAGTTCAAAAAAGAATTTAATAGATTGGGAAAGAGAACGTAAAAAAGAAGTGAGCCCTGTAGTTCATGGTAATATTCCTTTATTAACTGGTGAATTTGGTTTAGGTCCATGGCAAGATGGCTTTGATACTTATCTTAAGGATTTTAATAATATGTCGGATAGAAACCAATGGCATTGGGCTTATTGGAGCAATGATAGAGGTGGGTGGAGTCCAATTAATGGAGATAGAACACCAACACCTATATTGGAACATTTAGTGCGTGTTTACCCAAGAGCTGTTGCGGGGAAAATAGTATCATTCGAATATAATCCATCTTCTAAAAACTTTGATTTTAAGTATAATAATAATGCAAATATTAATCAACCAACAGAAATAGTTGTTCCAGCTATGTGTTATCCAAACGGATATACTTATGAAGTGTCTGGAGTAACAGATTTTACTGTGAATTTTAATAATACACACCAATTATTAGAGATTAAATCAAAAGAAAATAAAGAGATTTCTGTTGTTATAAGACCAAAATAATGTAATTTTACATTATGCTTATTAGACCACGAAGAAATAGAATGTCCAATGCCGTAAGAGGCTTGGTGCAAGAAACGCATCTTTTACCACAACATTTGGTATATCCATTATTCATAATTGATGGAGTAAATATTAGGAATGAAATAAAATCTCTGCCTAATGTTTTTCAATTAAGTTTGGATAATATATTGTTGGAGATAGAAGAATGTATAGAATTAGGTATTCATTCTTTTATTATGTTCCCAGTGATTGATGAAGCTCTTAAAGACAAAATAGCCTCTTATAGTTATCATAAAGATAATTTCTATTTAAAAGCAATTCCTATAATCAAAAATAAATTTCCCAATGTATGTCTAATAAGTGATATCGCTATGGATCCATATAGCTCTGATGGACATGATGGTTATGTCGATGAACACGGTAATATTAACAACGATTTGACATTATCTATATTAGCTAAAATGGCAATAGCACAAGCAAAGGCTGGTTTTGATATTCTTGGACCATCAGATATGATGGATGGAAGAATACAATATATTAGAACTGCATTGGATGAAAAGGGTTATTTTAATGTAGGGTTAATGTCTTATACAGCTAAATATGCTAGTGCATTTTATGGTCCATTTAGAGATGCTTTAGATTCTGCTCCAAAACATGGCGATAAAAAAACATATCAGATGAACCCTGCAAACAGTCAGGAGGCACTTATTGAAGCAGATTTAGATGTTAATGAAGGAGCTGATTTCTTGATGGTAAAACCAGCAGTACATTATTTAGATATTATTCAATTATTGAAACAGAATTATAATTTACCAATTGTTGCTTATCATGTAAGTGGTGAATACGCAATGTTGCAAGCTGCAGCTAAAAACGGTTGGTTGGATTATGAAAAATCAATGCACGAAACTTTATTAAGTATAAAAAGAGCAGGAGCAGATATCATAATCTCTTATGCTGCAAAGGATTTTGCAAATTTATCAATGTAATACCTTATTACTACAATCATATTCATTTAATTTTTATTATAAAATAAGATCATAAATTTAGCTTTATGCACATAATTTATATCAAAATGTGGATAAGTATGATTTATTTGTGTATAATAAAATTAACATAAATTGATAAATAATCTACTTTTTTATAATATTTGCATAATATTGACTAAATTCTGATATTTTTACCTTGATTTTGGTCAATTTTTTTAATATTATTTTGTAAATATTTTGTAATATGATAAATAGAATGAAACTAAGATTGTTAAAATTAACAAGTTTACTACTTGTTTTAATTTTCTTGCAGAAAAATTCCTTTGCTGCAGATCCTACTATTGATTTAACAGTAACTGTTAATACGATGGCTATGTTACAAGGTGGTTGGGGTACCAATTGTGGGAATAATGACTGTGCTGGTGTAGGTGCATTTAACGAACCTGACCCAAGAATTGAGTTTAGAGTTAAAAACAGTTCATCGAGTACTTGGTTACCTCAAACCTCAACGAATGATGATATGTGGGATGGGACTGCTTGTGGAGGATGGTTTGGTGGTTTGACACTTTCTCCTGTTGGAGGCTCACCTCAAGTTAGAGCTGCTGTTCCTATGAATGATTTACTGAACGTTCAGATGGCAGGTCAAGAAAGAGATGGTGGATTAAGTGGTGGTTCTGATGGTGTTTGTAATATGCAAAATATCCATTTTGGTAATAATAATATGAAAATCACTTCTGTTCAGCCATGTGTAAATTCAGACTTGCAAGAATCTAGAATTACTTGTTCATCAGATGGTTCTACAGAAAACTACGGTACAAGATGGGCTTGGAAGTGGTCATGGAATGGTCCTTCTCTTACAAATGAACATGCTGGTCAAATTGCTTTTAATAATGCTGGTAATCCTACATTTATTAAACTTTGTACGCCTGGAACGGTTTCATTTGCTAATATAGTTAGTCCTATTGACCCAGTTCCTCATACAGTTAATGTTTGGGAAAATGTTTTTTGGCAAAGACAAAGAGAAGGTAGTGGTGGTATCTTATTGCCAGACCAATGGGAAACATTAGGATTTGTTGGTTTAACGCCTACAGATAATAATCTTGGATTGGGTAGATGGCATTATAGAAGAGTTGCAAGATTCTGTACTGGAGATAATGGCGTTTTAGATTTTAAAGATGTAATCTCAAATGAAATTATAGTAGAAGTTGTTCCACAACCTGTAGCTCCAGTTGGTAATAAATTACCAAATATTAATACAGTATGTGTGGGTCAAACGATTACTTTACAAAATGTTGGTTATGGTGTACCAGAAGATGCGGTTACAAATTGTGGTATTGAGTATCAATATTCTTTTAATAATGGGGATACTTGGAGTGCAATTAGCAATACAGTACCTTCAATTCAAGCTCAAGGCAATGTTGATCCGACTAAGAGTATAAATATTATTAGAGCAAGAGTTAAAGGTAATTGTAATTATGGAAGTTGTAATCCTAGTCCTTGGATGGAACGTACTTGGACTGTAGATTATATTACTTCACCAACTGTTTCTGGTAATAGAAATGTTTGTAAGGGACAAACTACAACTTTAACTGTTACAAATGTTGTACCAGGAGCAACTGTTAAATGGTATTTAGATGCAGCACTTACAAATGAAGTTACTCCTAGAACTCAAAGTAAGAATTTCACTGTAAATAATAATATGTCTATTTGGGTATTACAATCAAGAGATGCAACAGGTTGCCCTTCCTTACCAACTCAAGTAGATTTAATAGTAAAAGAAACAACGGCTAGTTTGCCTTCTTCTACGCCTGTAATATGTTTAGGAAACTCTATAACTCCTTCAATTACACATACGACAACTGGTGCTACTGGAATAGGTACACCGACAGGTTTGCCTAATGGTGTAGCGGCATTCTTTAGTGGTAATACAATTACAATTTCAGGTGTACCAACACAAACAGGTACATTTACATATAATATTCCTTTAGTTGGAGATTGTCCTAATGGTAATGCTACAGGTATTATCACTGTAGTAACAAGTAATACTGCTGGAGCACCTTCTGCTAAACCAACTTTATGTGTGGGAACATTACTTCCTAATATTACACATACAACATTAGGAGCGACAGGAATTGGAGCTCCAGTTGGGTTACCAGCAGGTGTTACTGCTACTTGGTCTCCAAATACCATTATCATTAGTGGAACACCAACAGCAAGTGGTGTCTTTAATTATACCATTCCTTTGACTGGCGGTTGCTCTGGAGGTAGTGCAGCTGGTACGATTACAGTTACACCAAATGCTAATGCAGGTACAGTAACTGCAGGTACTACGCCACAATGTATTGGTCAAACAACAACATATACTGCAGTTGGTTCAGTTTTAGGAGGTGGAACTGGAACTTGGTCTAGCTCTAGCCCTACAGTTGCTTCAGTGAATCCAACAACAGGTGTTGTAACTGCTTTGAGTGGTGGAACTACAAATATAGTATATACAATTACTGGAGGTTGTGATGGTACAAAATTTGCACAAGCAACTTATACAGTAGATCCTATTAATACAGTTACAGCAGCATCAAGTTCGCCAAGCATTTGTGTAAATACCTTAATGCCAAGTATTACGCATACAACAACCGGAGCAACAGGCATAGGAGTAGCTATTAACTTACCAGCAGGAGTAACTGCTAATTGGTCTGCTAACACGATTACGATAAGTGGTACACCAACGGCACAAGGAACATTTAACTATTCAATTCCATTAACAGGAGGTTGTGGAAATGTATCTGCAACAGGAACTATTTCGGTTACCAATGCCAATACAGTATCTCCAGCATCTTCTTCTCCAAATGTGTGTATCAATCAAGCAATTACAAGTGTTACACATACGACAACTGGAGCAACGGGTATTGGTTTAGCTACAGGAATGCCAGCAGGAATAAGTGTTGTTTGGAACAATAATGTTATCACAATAAGTGGAACTCCAACAACATCAGGAACATTTAATTATTCGATTCCTTTAACTGGTGGTTGTAGCAGTGTATCAGCAACTGGAGTAATAAAAGTAAATACAGCCCCGGTAACACCGACAGTTAGTGTAACGGCACCAACCTGTACAGATGCAGGTTTTGCACAGGTTAGCAATTTTGATGGTACATTAATTTATACATTGTCTTCTAATAATATAAGTATAGATGGAAGTGGAAAGATAACAGGAGCAGCAGGAAATTATACAGTTACAGTAGGAAATGGTTCATGTAGTGCAACTTCGGCTTCATTTAGTATAGCCTCAAAATTAGTTGTACCGATGGTCCCAACCGTAAATGTAATTGCAGCAACTTGTACAGCAGCAGGAACTGCACAAGTATCTAATTACAATAGTAGTTTAGTCTATACAGTATCACCAAACACAGCAAACATAGATGGTAGTGGAAAGATAACAGGAGCAGCTGGACCTTATACTGTAACAGCAGATAACGGAAGTTGTACATCTACTTCAGCAACCTTTACAATAGCTGGACAATTAACAGCCCCGGTAACACCGACAGTTAGTGTAACGGCACCAACCTGTACAGATGCAGGTTTTGCACAGGTTAGCAATTTTGATGGTACATTAATTTATACATTGTCTTCTAATAATATAAGTATAGATGGAAGTGGAAAGATAACAGGAGCAGCAGGAAATTATACAGTTACAGTAGGAAATGGTTCATGTAGTGCAACTTCGGCTTCATTTAGTATAGCCTCAAAATTAGTTGTACCGATGGTCCCAACCGTAAATGTAATTGCAGCAACTTGTACAGCAGCAGGAACTGCACAAGTATCTAATTACAATAGTAGTTTAGTCTATACAGTATCACCAAACACAGCAAACATAGATGGTAGTGGAAAGATAACAGGAGCAGCTGGACCTTATACTGTAACAGCAGATAACGGAAGTTGTACATCTACTTCAGCAACCTTTACAATAGATGCTCTAATATCATCAGCACCAACGCCAGTATTATCAGCAGATAATACGACAATTTGTGCTGGAAATAGTGCTTTATTAACCTCTGATGTTACAACCGTAAAATGGTATAGAGATGCAGCTAAAACAGATGTATTAGGAACTGGAACGCCAATAAGTACAGGAAATTTAACTGCTACAACGACGTTCTATGCAGAGAATACTGCTGGTTCTTGTATTGGAGCATTGGCTTCTATAACAATTAATGTAGTTGCAGCACCAAGTGCACCAACAGCAACTAAATTACCAAATAAATCAAGTGTTTGTATAGGTACAACATTAACGATTCAAAATCCTCAATATGGTACAAATAGTGGAAATAGTTGTCCATTTGAGTATCAGTCAAGTACTGATGCAGGACAAACGTGGAGTGCAGTTTCTTCAATAGTTCCAAGTTTAATTGCTGATGGCACAGAAAATATAATAAGAATTAGAGTTTCAGCATGTAACGGTTGTACAGCAAGTAATTGGACAGATTATTCTTGGACAGTAATTTCAGATACAGCTGCACCAATTATCACAGGAGATTTAACAGTATGTACAGGAGCATCTACAACATTAGTTGCAAATGCACCAATAGGATCAACAGTACGTTGGTATTCCGATAATGGATTAACAACATTAGTGAATACAGGAACATCATTTTCTCCAATAATTACATCAAATACATCATTCTTTGTTACACAAACACAAGATTTATGTATAAGTACGGCAACTCAGGTAGATGTAGTAGCACTTCCTGCACCTGCAGCACCGACGTTAACGTTAGGACATTCTCCAATATGTGGAGGACAGAATACAGATTTATATTCTAGTTCATCAACAGTAGTTTGGTATTTAGATGCAGCTAAGTCTAATAGAATAGGCGTTGGCTCTACAATAAACACTGGAACCATCTATACAACAATGACTTATTATGCAGCAGATACATCAGGTTTATTATGTCCAAGTCCATTGTCATCAATTACAGTAGATGTAATTCCAGCACCAGATTTAGGAAATATAGTTGATGTAAGCATTTGTAGTGGGACATCTGCTTTATTAACAGGCGGTTCCTCTGCAACAGAATGGTATAGTGATGATGCAATGACGAATAATATAAATATGGGTGCAACTTATCAAACACCTGTATTAACAGCAACAACAAATTATTATTTAAGAGTACCAAGTAGCTGTGGTGTTACGCTAGATACAGTAACAGTAACAGTTAAGTCAATACCAGCTTCACCAACAGCAACTGACGTAGAAGTATGTAGTGGCTTATCAGCTAGTATTGCTTTAGCAAATGTAAGCCCAGGAGCGACTGTTCAGTGGTATAATTCTCCAAGTTTAGATAATATGATTCATGTTGGTTCAGTTTTAATTACACCAATATTAACGTCAGACGCTGTTTATTATGTTACACAAACAGTTGATGGTTGTACTAGTCCTGCAAGTTCGTTTAATGTATATGTTAAACCAAGTAGTAACGCACCAACATTAACAGCTAATCCAAATGTTATTTGTTTTGGAGATGCTTCTGTATTAAGTTCATCTTCTACTGCAACAATATGGTACAGTGATGCTGGTCAAACCATAATTGGAAATGGGCAAACAATTTCAGTTTCTCCATTATTAACAACAACATACTATGCTCAAGATACAGCAATAGGTTGTAGTGCATTAGCAAGTGTAACGGTAAAAGTAGATTCTGTATTACCTGCACCAAATATTCAAGATGTTACAGTTTGTCAAGGTGCGGATGCAGTATTAACTGGAGGGAATTCTGGTACCGCGTGGTATGCAGCCGATCAAACAACACTAATTGGAACTGGATCAACCATTATAGTAACGAATGTTCAATCTGCAAGTTTATATTATGCAAGAAATGAAGGAAGCTCTTGTGTAAGTGCATTTGATGATGTAACTATTAATATCACAACAACGCCACCACCAAGTGCAGCTGATGCAGAGGTTTGTAGTGGACAATCAGCAAGTTTAAGTGCAATAGGTCAAAATATTGTTTGGTATAGTGATGCAGGTTTAACCAATGCAGTTCAAAGTGGCTCAGTATTAATAACGCCAGCATTAACAAGTGATGTAACTTATTATTTAACTGACGAAGTAAATGGCTGTAGAAGTGTATCATCTTCAGTGAATGTAACAGTAACAACACCAGCACCAGCACCAACAATCACGGCGAATCCTACAAGTGTATGTTCAGGAGGTACAACAGAATTAACGTCAAGTGCTGGAGCCAATACCGTATGGTATAGTGATGCAGGAATGACAGTAGTTGGAAGTGGCTCACCGTTTACGACTGCACCATTATTAGCAACAGCAACTTTCTATGCAAGAGATAATGGTAATCCAAATTGTCCTGGAGATTTATCAAGCGTACAAATCTTGATAAGTGCATCAGAAGCGACACCTAATGTATCCAATACAAGTGTATGTGAAGGAAGTAGTGCAAGTTTAACTGGTGGTACAGCTAATACACATTGGTATAGTGATGCTAGTTTGACAACAGAGGTAAATATAGGAGCAATTTATACAACACCAGCATTAACGACAGCAACAACATACTATTTAAGAAACGAAAATGGATTATGTGTAAGCCCAGTAACAGAAGTTACCGTGAGCGTGCATCCAATTCCAGCTGCACCAAGTGCAGATATTATTAACCCAATATGCGGCAGTGGAAGTGCAAGTTTATCAGCACAAGGAGATGCTAATGCAATAATTACTTGGTATGCTGATAATGCAATGACGAATGCTTTACATATAGGTTCAAGTTATATTACACCAACATTGACGGCAAATACAAGCTATTATGTTACTCAAAAATTGAATGGATGTGAAAGTGCAGTAACAGAAGTGGAAGTAGAGATTAATGATTTACCTACGATTGATCCTGTAGATCCTCAACAAGTTTGTTCAGGAAGTACGGCAATTTTTGAAGCGGATAATCCTAATGGTTATGATATTGAGTGGTATTCAGATCCAGCTGGTTTAGATTTATGGCAAATTGGAGATGAGTTTGAAACCCCAGTTCTTACGCAATATACAGCTTGGTATTATAGAGCAGTAGACCCAATTACAGGTTGTGAAGGAGCAATTCAATCAACTTGGGCTGATGTTGCATCTAATAAAGATATTACAATTACAGCAACTTCAAAACCAACTTGTGTAGATGAAGATATCGTTGTAAATGTTGCATCTTATGATTTCTCTGGTTTAGTTGGCATCTTTGATTATGATGGAAACATTGTTGCAGTTGAAGATATAAATGGAACAACAGGAGGAACACAAGTAATATTGCCTGGTTTACCAGTTGCTGGTGTATATAGTTATTATGTTGTAGAAGCGGGAGACATATTCTGTGCTACCTCATCTTCTACATTTACAGTAGAAGTTGTAGATAGACCAGTTATAGATAATGTAGTAGGAGATGAAATATGTACAGGAGAAGTTGCTCAAATTACTGCAACAGTAACACCTTCAAATTCGGTAATTACTTGGTATAGTGATGCTACATTAACAAATGCAGTAGGTACAGGTAATACATTAATAATACCTGGATTAATAGTAAATACTACATATTATGCAGTTGCTTCAAATGGTTTGTGTGCTAGTGCGCCAATGGATGTTGAAGTTGTTGTAAATCCAATTCCTGCAACACCTGAGCTTAGTTCAAATTCACCAGTTTGTGAAGGAAGTCAACTTACTTTATCAACTACAACAGCTGGAAACGTAACTTATATCTGGAGTGGTCCTGCAGGATTTACATCAGGCGACCAAAATCCAGTGATAGCTTCAGTAACCATGGCAAATCAAGGATTGTATAGCTTAAAAGTACAAGATAATGTAAGTGGATGCACATCAATAGCAGCGAGCATACAAGTAAATGTAAATGTATCTCCAACAGCTCCAACAGCTAGTAATAGTGGAGCAGCATGTGAAGGTGGATCTGCTATTTTATCAGCGACAACAATCCCAGGTGCTACTTATGAATGGACAGGTCCTAATGGATTTAGTGGTTCACAACAAGTTATTGCATTAAATCAAGTTACCTTAGCTCAAGCAGGAAGCTATTCGGTAAGAGCTTTTGTAAATGGATGTTGGTCAAGTGCAACAACTACTGATTTAGTAGTCAATGAAAAACCTACCGTTACGATACCAGATGTTACACCTGTTTGTGAGGGTGGAACTTTAGAAATTACTTCAGTAACGAATAGTGCTAATCCAGTTTATGATTGGAAAGGTCCAAATAATTATAGCGGTTCAGCTTCGAATGTATCTATCCAAGATGTAAAAGAATCAAAACATCAAGGAGCTTATACTTTACAAGTAACAGATGGAACGACAGGATGTAAATCTGATGTCGTTGCCACATGGGTTGTTATAAATGAAAAACCAAATAACCTTATGGCTGTAAATAACGGACCTAAGTGTGAAGGAGGAACGGTACAATTAAATGCAACTAATATAATTGGAGCTACATATACTTGGACAGGTCCTGACGGATTTGCATCTCAAGACAGAAATCCTATTATTACAGACTTAAACTCGGATAAAGTTGGTGATTATGTATTAACGATAACTTTAGGTACTTGTTTGTCAGAAAAAGTTACAACAACTGTAGAGATGAATGACAAGCCAGTTGCAAATGCTGGAGATGATATTACAACACAAACAAATGTACCAGTTAAGCTGAATGGTTCAGGAGGTTTGATATATTTATGGTCTCCAGCGAATATGTTATCTTTCTCCAATATCCCTAATCCAACATTTATTGCAGGTTCAGTGGGTATATATGAAATGGAATTGACTGTAACTAATGAGTTTGGTTGTTCTGATAAGGATACTGTTATTGTAAATGTTGAGAAATCAATTGTTAATATTGATAGTGTTCCTATCCCTGATTTAATAACGCCTAATGGTGATGGTATTAATGATGTATGGAATATACAAGTTTTATTAGACTACATAGCAAACAAAGGATTATCGTACGAAATTGGTTTGTATGCTAGAGGAGGTTCTAAGATTATGATTAGTAATAATTATAGTAATGATTGGGACGGAACATACAAAGGAAAAGAATTACCAGATGGTGTTTATTGGTATGCAATTCAATTGTCTAATGGCGAAGTATTTAAAGGGTCTTTAACAATTAAAAGGTAAGCAATAGAAAACAATAGAAAATCAATAAAAAGAGAAAAGAATATGAAATCAATTAAATATCTAATAGCCTGTTTACTATTGAGTTTTACCTTTGTTACAGTTAAAGCTCAGCAACTTCCAGTGTATAATCACTATACCATAAATCCTTTTTTATATAATCCTGCTCGTGCTGGTGATAACCCAGATGGCGGTGTTATCAACTTAGGATTTAAGAAACAATGGGATAGAATACCTAATGGACCAATTACGGGCAATGCTACTTGGGATTCAAGAATTAAAGAATCAAATATGGCATTAGGCGTATCTCTAACACATGATAAAGTTGGTAAGTACATTATGAATACAATGGCTAGTGTTACTTATAACTATCGATTACCATTCAATAAAGAGAAAAATCATGGTTTGAATTTTGGTATTCAAGCTGGTATTATTTCTCAAAAATTTGATATTAGTGGAGCTATAACAACTGATGGAATTGCTTTGGATAATACATTAATTAATGGTAATTCAAGAGCAACAAACTTTGACCTTTCTTTAGGTATAAATTATCATTGGAAAGGTTTGAATGTTGGGTTTTCTGTGCCTCAATTATTAAATGCTAAAGCTAAGTTTAGAGAAAATGGAATTGATAAAGAAACAAATATGTTTCATTATGAAAGAGAATATTTAGTATTAGCAAGCTATGAAGCTAGATTTGGAGGTAAAGATAAAAAATCGTGGATGATTACACCATCATTTATGTTTAGAAAATATAAATCAATTGATCCTCAGTTTGATATGAATGTAATGATGGGCTATAAACACTTAGTATGGTTAGGTGCTGGTTACAGAACTGGTGGTGGTTATGGCGGTATTATCAAATCTAATGCTGCAGGTATTCACGTTACAGCAGGAGCAGGCATAAAAGAGAGAGTGAATATTTTCTATACTTTTGAAATGCCAATTAAAGATGTTAGAACTAATTTTGGTTATACTCATGAAGTTACTATTCAATGTAATTTAGCGAAGAAAGTTGATAAGTCTGAATATGAAAGAAACAAGAAGAAAGTAGAAGATGATATTGCTAAATTAAATCAGAAAACAGATGAAGTTGGGTCAAAAGCAATTGAAGCAATGGATAAAGGAAACGATTTAGCTGATCAAGTGAAGAATGCTGACAATTCTATTAAAGAAGCATTTGAAAAATTAAATGCACAGGAAGATAATATTAAAGAAATTGCAAACAGATTAGATAATATTGTGTTCAAGAAGTTTGGATCTATCTATTTTGAAAATGATAAATCTGAATTAACTGCAGAAGCAAAAGCGAGTTTAGATGCATTCAAATCTAAATTGGCTGGAATGAAAGGCAATTACTTTATTTATTTAGCTGGAAATGCATCACAAGAAGGAGCAACAGATTATAACTTAGCACT
>CAYYMF010000037.1:0-24894 GCA_964472755.1 uncultured Chitinophagales bacterium
GTTTCAAAACCCTGTTAATCCGATTTGATAAAAGGGATAACCATTGGTTAAATTGACATTATTTAGCTTTTGCTTTAATCTCGTTAAAAGTTTAAATGAGTTTATTGTTTTATTTTCTTTTTAAAACCATAAACTCAGAATCAAATTCATTCTTTTCATTTTTGGGAATATATTCCATTTCTAACATATTCCATTTACTTTCATCAAAACTAAAAAAAGCATCACCTTCTAGTTCCGTATCAACTTTAGTTAAATAAATAGTATCTGTAATTGGCAATGCTTGTCTACAAATTTCTCCTCCTCCAATAATAAATAATTCTTGCTCTTGTTGTTCTTTTGCAAAGTCAATAGCTTGTTCTAAAGTATTGCAAATTACAACGCCGTCAATAGATAAATTTTTATTTCTACTGATAATAATATTGGTTCGGTTGGGTAGTGGTTTCCCAATAGAATCATACGTTTTTCTACCCATAATAATGCAATGTGAAGTAGTCAGCTTCTTAAATCTTTTTAGATCGTCTGATAAATGCCAAGGCATTTGATTATCACGCCCAATTACACCATTATTAGAAACTGCTATGATGATAGAGATTTGCATATTTAATTTTATTTTTAAAGATACAATTTAACCTTAGAAATTTAGAGAAATTAAATTAATGTGGATAGTACATCAATTAAAAGTTAAATCACTACGGATAATTAATTAATTTTAGCTAACTTTATCAAAAATAGCATTACAATGAAGTTTTTAAAAATTTTAGCCATATTTTTTTTTGCAGTAGGCATTTTCAATACTTGTAAGAATAATAAAGTAGATACAACGAAAACTGAAGCTTTAACAGATGAAGCATTTCAAACAAAGCTTCAAGAACAATTGATACTAGCTGAAGATGGTGACACAATCGAAATTCCTGAAGGAAAATATTCCTTTACAAAAACACTATCCTTAGAAGGTAAAAAGAACATTACTATAAAAGGTGCAGGAATTGATAAAACTATTTTGTCGTTTATTAATCAAACAGAAGGTGCAGAAGGTATAAATATTACAAATTGTGATGGTATTACTATTGAATTATTTACGGTTCAAGATGCTAAAGGGGATAATATTAAATTAAAAGATTGTAATAATGTAATTATTAGAAATATGAATTCTACTTGGACAACAGGTGCAGATTCTACCAATGGAAGTTATGGCTATTATCCTGTTTTATGTAAAAATGTTTTAGTAGAAAATTGTGAAGTTTCTTATTGTTCAGATGCTGGTGTTTATGTTGGGCAATCCACCAATGTAATTGTAAGGAATTGCTATGCACACCATAATGTTGCTGGCATAGAAATTGAAAATTGCATAAATACTGATGTCTATGATAATCTTGCAGAAAATAATGCAGGTGGAATTTTGATTTTTGATTTGCCAAAACTATTTCAAGCAAATGGCAGAAATGCTCGTATTTTTAATAATAAATGCCTCAATAATAATTTTAAAAACTTTGCTAAACCAGGAGCAATTGTAGGTAGTATTCCATCTGGAACTGGTATGATTATTATGGCAACAGATAGTGCAGATGTTTACAATAATATTTTTCAAGATAATAAAACGGTTGGTGTTTCGATTGTAAGTTACCACATTACTGGCAAACCTGTAAATGATTCTGCTTATGGAGCTTACAGCTATGCTATTTCTGTTCATGACAATCAATTTTCAAGAAAGGCTGTTTTAATTCCTGATTTAAAAAATGACTTAGGGAAATTATTATTGGCAACTGCAAAATCTCCTGTAGATATTGTATATGATGGAGCTTCTGACAAAAGTGTGCGTGGCAAAAATGGTAGCTTGCCAGAGGATAAAAGAATCTGTATTAGAAATAATGGCGATATTAAATTTATGAATTTGAATGCATGGAAAGCAGAAGGTATTGTTGACTTAGTGAAATATTATGATATGGACATTACTAAATTTGATTGTGAAATACAAGGCATTTTAGGTAATAATACGCCAACAAAATAGTTAACAGTAATATTATGGCGACACACTATATTAAATATTATGATCTTGAAAATTATATTTTAAAAGAAGTTCGAGACAATTTAAACATTAATGGACATTTGACCGCGTTTGACTTTTTCTGTATTGTTATTTGGAAAGCAAACCGAGCTAAAACAAAAATTGCTCAACGACTATTAAAATATAATCCTGACATTAACCAAAGCGTTAAGGACTTAACGGCTAAAATCTTTTCGGCAACAGATGACCGACAAAAACTTAAAGTTCTCATAGATGACTACCAGTTTCGCCTACCAATGAGTTCTGCAATTTTATCGTTGCGATATCCTGACAACTTCACAGTTTATGACGTTAGAGTTTGCAACACCTTGACAAATCTTAGGGGTCTTGACACAAATACAAACTTTGAAAAATTATGGTTAGGTTACAAGGACTATATTGACAATGTGAAAAAAATGAGTCACAAAATCTTTCACTTCGGTACAAAGACCGCTTTCTTTGGGGCAAATCATTTTATGAGCAATTAAACAGGGACTTAAAAAATAAATTTCAAAAGTAAAATATGGAGGACGATAACTTTTACGAAGCACGGCTTGATAAAGTATTTGGTAAAGGTTCAATGTGGAAGCATAGAACATTCAGGACAATATTTGACCCGTTTTCAAGTGAGTGGAATATGACTGACTACAACAAAAAGATTGAAATACTTGAAAAGGTTATCAAATCTGGTGAGAATTTAGAAGATTTAATTAGCGACTACAAAGAGAGATATGACGAGCAAAATCGCAAGGACATCTCCTTGAGTGTAGAAAGTGCATTTGCAAAATTATTACAATACCGACTAACGAAATGAAAATTACTAATACCACGATATGAATAAGACAAAATTTATATTTTTTTCAATTATATGTTTATTGATTTTCGCTCAATGTAAAACAAAGTCAAAAGCAGTTATTCTTTACCAAGAAGGAACACCGTTTCAAAAACTATCGGAATATAATTTTTTTAAAGGAAAGATAAGCGATCTAATTCCAAATGAAAACGTTCTGCCTTATGACGTGGCAACGCCACTTTTTACAGATTATGCTGAAAAAGCAAGATTTGTTTGGATGCCAAAAGGAACAAGTGCAAATTATACTAAAGATGAAGCATTAGATTTTCCTGAAGGGACCATCTTGATAAAAAATTTCTATTATTGGAATGATTTTAGAGATCACACCAAAGGAAAAAAAATTATTGAAACAAGACTATTGGTAAAAGAAAAAAAAGGTTGGAATACTAATAATTATTTGTGGAATGAGGAGCAAACCGATGCGACACTTGATGTTGTTGGCAAAACTATTCCTATAAAATGGATAAATGAAAATGGCGAACTAATGGGTACAAACTATTCCGTTCCAAATAAAAATCAATGTAAAAACTGCCATAATTTTAATAATACATTTATGCCAATTGGACCTAAAGTGCGTAATCTAAATCACGATTTTACTTATCAAGAGGGCACTAAAAATCAAATGGAAAAATGGACTGAAATAGGTTACTTGAAAGGATTTGTCGCAGCAGATAATATTCATAATAAACTACCAAAATGGAACGACCCCAAAAGTGGTACATTGGAACAAAGAGCAAAAGCATATTTAGAATCTAATTGTGCACACTGCCACCGACCAGAAGGAAATGCCAATACAAGTGGTTTGTTTTTGCTTACAACAGACCATAATCCTGAAAGTTGGGGCATTATGAAAAGTCCAGTTGCCGCAGGAAAAGGCAGTGGCAATCGATTGTTTGATATAGTTCCTGGCAAACCTGAAGCATCTATCCTAACTTTCAGAATGGAAAGTTTAGATGTAGATGCAATGATGCCTGAGATAGGCAGAACAATGGTACACATAGAAGGTGTTCAATTGATTAAAGATTGGATAGCGAATATGCCTCAGTAATAAGATTTATAATACTAACTAAATATTCTGTTTTCTATCTTTGTAATATGATACGTACAAATCGTTTAAGCAATTTGCTTTTTATTTTTATAATTTCCTTAGTTTTTAGTGCTTGTAAATATAGTGATAAACCAAAAACATTCAATAATAGTGAGGTTTCATTAGAATATCCTTCTTATTTGAAAAGTAGTAAAGATATTTATCCAGTGGAGAATTTATTAATTGGCGTAAAAAATGATTATCGAAATGTCTTTTTTATTTTATTAGATTATGGACAAAAACCAGGCGAAAAAGGGTTTGAGTTGATGTATGATTCATTAACGACACAATTAAAACGAGGTATCAGAGAGCCTTTTGTAGAAAAAGATAGTAGCTTTAATATTAATGGATTTAAAGTTCGTGAAATGCAAGTTTCTGGTATTTTAGCATCTGTTGGTCAAGAAAAACGAATGTTGTTTACTTTTGATTTATTTGAAGATAAAAATGGACATTTGTACCAAACTGCGGGTTGGTGTTTTAGACATCGTAGAGATTTATGGGAAAAGGATTTACAAAGTATTGCCTATTCTTTAAAAAGTCTGAAATAACTAAAATTCTTCTCTAATAACTTGATGAATACCTTCTGTGGCATTCAATTTTTCCATCAATTTATTCAATTGGTTGTTGTCTTTGACATAGATTTTAATAATACCTTCAAACATACCATCAATTGATTCTAAAGAAATAGATTGCATATTTAGTTTCATTTCTTGAGAAATAATGTGCGTCAATTTATTCATTATTCCAATATTATCTAAACCATTTAATTTTATAGTTGTCAAGAAAGAAGGTGCTGCTTTTGAAGTCCAACTGGTTTTGATAATTCGATAGCCATACCTTGAAGCTAAATTGATGATGTTGTTGCAACCTGTCCTATGAATTTTGATGACCCCATTTATTGAAATAAAGCCCATAATATCATCACCAGGAATTGGACTGCAACATTTTGCCAATTCATAAGGAAATTGACTTGAACTTTCGCCAAAAATAACCAATTCAGAGTTGTTTGAAAAATTAGACTTTGGTGTTTCAAAAACCTCTTCTCTTTTCTCTTTTTCTATTTTAGGAATCTCTAAATTTCCGCCAATAACTTTAAGTTGCTTGATATTATTCAGTGTAATGATTTCTTTGCCAATATCATAAAATAAATCCAAACTACTTGGTGATTTATAAAACTGACAAAGCACATTTATATTTTCATTTGTTAAGGAACACTTTAGATGAGAAAGTTTTCGTTCCAATATTTCTTTTCCGTGTTCAGCAATCTTCTTTTTTTCTTCTTTGAGTGAGTTTTTAATCTTTTGTCTAGCTCTCGAAGTGGTTACGATATTAATCCAATCTTCAGTAGGTTTTTGTTTTTTAGAAGTAATAATTTCAACTTGGTCGCCATTAGATAATTTAAAACTAATAGGTACTAATTTGTTATTAACTTTTGCACCAATCGTTTGGTCGCCAACATTGGTATGTATTGCATAGGCAAAATCAAGTGTAGTTGCACCAACTGGAAGAACACGCATTTCTCCTTTTGGTGTAAAAACATAAATTTCCTTATTGTATAATTCTAACTTGAAATCATTGATAAATTCAACAGGATTGGTCTCTGGGTTTTTCAAAAACTCTCGCACTTGCATCAACCATGTTTCAATGGCTTCTTCAGCGGTATGCACTTGCTTTTGTGTCGTATTATTTTCTTTATATTTATAATGAGCTGCTAAACCTTTTTCGGCTACCTCGTCCATTCTTTCCGTACGAATTTGCACTTCAACAAAATTTCCACCTGGACCCATTACGGTTGTATGCAATGATTCATAACCATTTGCTTTTGGGTGCGACAACCAGTCTCGCAAACGATTTGGTTGTGGTGTATATTTATCTGTTACAATAGAATAAGCCTGCCAACAATCGGCTTTCTCTTTTTCAGGTGGTGCATCAATGATTATTCTAATGGCAAATTTATCATAAACATCATCAAAACTTACTCCCTTTTTCTTCATCTTATGGGCAATGGAAGAAATAGATTTTGGTCGTCCGAAAACTCGAGCTTTAATACCAACCCTATCCATTTCATCTTGTAAAGGTTTTACGAAGTCATTGATAAATCGTGTACGTTCTTTTTTGGTTTCATCTAATAATCTAGCAATTTCTTTATATTTCTCTGGCTCCAAATATTTCATTGCCAAATCTTCCATCTCACTTTTGATGGAATACAAACCAAAACGATGTGCTAAAGGTGCATACAGATATAAAGTTTCAGAAGAAATTTTTAATTGATTCTTTTTAGAAACATCATTTAAGGTACGCATGTTGTGCAACCTATCAGCTAATTTAATTAGGATAACACGAATATCATCTGATAGCGTCAGTAAAATTTTTCTATAATTTTCTGCTTGAATAGATTCCGTTTGGTCAGATATTTTACTAATTTTTGTAAGTCCATCAATGATTTTAGCAATGACAGGTCCAAATTCTTTCTTAATATCATCAATCGTTACATCGGTATCTTCAACAGTATCATGCAATAAAGCACAAATAACAGAATTAACGCCCAAGCCAATATCTCCACAAGTAATTTTAGCCACTGCAATTGGGTGATGTATATAAGGTTCTCCGCTTTTTCTTCTTTGATGCCTATGTGCTTCAACAGCTATCTCAAAAGCACGTCGAACTCGCTTATCATCTCCTGCTTGCATTCTTGGACGCAACAGTCGGAGTAATTGCTTGTAATCCTTCAGGATTGCTTTTCTTTCTAACTCTTCTGCTTCCGAACTTAATTCCATGCTTGTATTGTAAATGAGATTCTAAATTAGAATTTAATTTACAATATATGAAATAAAGTTTAGGTTAAACGCGAATTATTTTTTCTGCTTTAATTTTGCGTTCATGCCTTCAATGATATCTTTTGTGATATCATATCTTTCATCAACATATAATAAGTTAGGATTAGATTTGGTATAAGGTAATATATAAGTATATCTATTATCTGCATTATACTCTTTCAAATAAACTGTAATAGATTCCATTAATTCAAGATTGAATTTCTCTGTCATTTTCATCAAAGCATCTGTAGAATTTTGTACTTTCTCTTGAGCCTTTTGTTGCTCCATTCCTAGTTTTTGCTGAGCAATATAGTACTCTTCTTCAGTCATTGTTTCGGCTTTCTTTTGATAGCCTTCTATCATTGTTTGAATTTTCTTCTCATCTCGAGCTATTTCACTTTCGATAGCATTTTGTTTATTTTCTATCTCTTGTTTTTTTTGTTTATAATAAGTGTAATTATTTTGAAATGAATCAATATCAAAATATGCAATGACTTGTCCTTGTACAGTTTGAGTTTTCCCATCTAAAGTTTTTACTGTAACTGGAGCCGCACTTTTCTTGCCGTTGAAATGTAAATAGAATAAAATGCCTACTAAAATAAACAAAATGGCATTTAGAATAAGAGAAATATTTTTCATGGTGCAAAGATAACTTTTTTAAAAGAATAATTAGATAGTTCATAATTGCTTAAATTAGAATGATAATTGTCTATCAATTAGGGATTTTATCTCTATATATTAAAAGCGAAACAAAAAATTAGCTTATTTTTGAAGTCAACAAACTTAGAAAATGTGTCTTATTAAGATTGATAAAAGCAATAATATTATTAGTATTAATAGTGTTTTTAATATTTATGGTACTTATGCCAATGAGCATTATGCCCAATGCATAAAAAATGAGATTGAAACCATGTGGAATGCTCCTAAAGGAATTATACAACTTTATAATCAGCCTTTTTATGTTCGTTTTAATGTAGAAGTTGTTATTTATGATTTAATTTCACCCACATCTATTTTAGAAAATGAAAATTATCTCAATAAGTATATCAGAATTGAAGAAATAAGTAAAATGCAGGTTTCGTTTGTTGATGGAATTAATGCTTCAACAGGCTATTTTACGATCAATAATTTAGAGCAAGGAACAACTGTTGCACATGAATTTGGACACATGCTTGGTTTGAAACATCCTGAAAATTTAGATTACAGAGGCAAAGGCCGTCCACATATTATGTATCCAAGAGGCACTTTGGTAGATGCCGAATATCAATATGATGCGAATGCCATTGCAGGACAACCAGGTGGCACAGTAAATCCAACAATAAGACTCGTTACTCAAGAAAATATTGATGACCTAAAACTAGCAGATAAAATAGAAAATGGTCAAGCACATATTGGCAAAATTAGTACAAATTATCACGATATTTTCACAAAAACAATATCTGCACAATTGTCTTAGAATTGCTTATTTGTAAAGTCCTTTGGCTTGCATTTCTTTAAGTGATTGCTCAAAATTATTTTCAACCAAAGGTTGTGTTTTCACCCAATCTACATATTGTTTGATACCTTCACTAAAACTAATTTTTGGTTCAAAGTTTAGAGTGGTTTTTAGCAAACTAATATCCGCAAAATTATGTCTGATATCGCCTTTTCTATATTTATGAGTAATTTCTAAAGGCACTTCAATGCCATAATTTTTAATCAATTCTTTTGCAACTTCAATGACACTTGTTGCTTTTCCAGTTCCAACATTGATAGATTTATTATTGGCATTTTCATTTTCGATGCTTAAAACAGTAGCTTGAACAACATCATCTATATAAACGAAATCTCTACTTTCTTTTCCATCTTCGAAAATTAAAATAGATTGATTTGCTCTAATTCTATTGGAAAAAACGGCTAAGATTCCAGTGTAAGGATTGGATAAAGATTGACCAACACCATATACATTTTGATATCGCAGAGCAACATAAGGAATTTCTATAGCCGAACAAGTTATTTCAACAGACTTCTCTTGCTCGTATTTATTCAGTCCGTAAATGGAATTAGGTTGAATGAAACTTATCTCATCGGTAGCACGAAGTTCTACAGTATCCCCAGTAATTGGACATTTACATTCAAAATCACCTTTAGATAAGTCTGATTCATTTCTATGTTTTGGATATACAAATTGATTAATAGTAGGGGAGAAATATTTTCCCTCGCCATAAATTGCTCTCGAAGAGGCAACAGCTACTTTTTCAATTTGGTGTTCATAATTCATTAATGCTTCCAATAAATTACTCGTTCCCATCACATTTGTTTGGTTGTACCTTGAAATTTGATACATACTTTGACCAGTTCCAGTTTCTGCAGCAAAATGCACTATAATTTGTTGGTTTTTCAAGGCATCTTTCCAAATCGTTGGATTGTCATTTGCGACATCATGATGTATGAAGCGAACTTTATTTTTTATAGATTGATAAAGTGGAGACGTCTGTTCAGGATTTACTCCATGAATTTGTGGATGTAAATTATCTAAAATTGTAATTTGATGCCCTTTTTCTATCAATTTTAAAGCGAGATTAGAGCCAATAAATCCAGCTCCGCCAATAATTAGAATTTGCTTACCCATTTGTTTTGTTGATTGGTAAAAGTACAATAGTTTAGTGTAAATTTCAATTTTAGTAACTTTTTTCGTATCATTGAGAAGAATGCTTTTTTATGAAAAAGATAGATTTAATTATTTCTGGCTCAAAAGACAAACCAATTACTTTAGATATCCAATATCAGGAATCAGACAATAATACAAAGCCTGTTGTTTTGTTTATGCATGGATTTAAAGGATTTAAAGACTGGGGACATTTTAATTTGATTGCTAAAACTTTTGTTGAAAATGGTTTTGTATTTGTAAAATTAAATACTTCTCACAATGGAACAACACCAGAGCATTTAGAAGATTTTATAGATTTGGAAGCATTTGCTAATAATAATTTCACTATTGAGTCTGATGATATTGATATTGCAATACAATTCATTGAAGAAAATATCCATCATTATTTCGGCGATAAAAACCAATTGCATATTATTGGACATAGTCGAGGTGGAGGTTTGGTTTTGTTGGCAGGACATCGGAATTCAAGTATTAAGAAAATCGTTACTTGGGCAACTGTTCAAAATCTTAAATATTTTTTCGATTATATGGATATAAAAAAGTGGGCTGCTGATGGGGTTGCCTATATTCCAAACAGCAGAACCAAACAAGATATGCCATTTTATTATCAGATGTATGAAAACTATTTATTCAATCAGGTGAAATTAGATGTTGAAAAAGCAGTTTCAGAAACAGAAAAACCAATACTATTTATTCATGGCTCTGGCGATATTGGTGTACCACAGAAGTATTCTGAATATTTACATAACCAAAATCCTAATTCTTCTTTAGAAATTATTGAAAATGCAGACCATACGTTTGGAGGAAAGCATCCATGGATAAATGATGAACTGCCTGAGCATTCTAAAATATTGGTGCAAAAAACTATAGATTTTCTTAGAAAGTAACAGCCTAATAAAAATTTACTTTGTTTCAAAAATAGCCACTGGTACGATAACTTCTTCTAGTGAAATTCCACCATGTTGAAAGGTGTTTCTAAAGAAATTGACAAAATAATTATAGTTATTTGGATAACAAAAATAATAATCTTCCTTAGCAAAAATATAGGAAGAACTAACATTAGATTTAGGCAAAAATGCTTCACCTGGGTTTTTAACTTCAAAAACTTCTTTTGGATTAAAGTTTAGATTTTTTCCAGTTTTGTATCTCAAATTTGTCGTTGTATTTTTATCGCCAACCACTTTTGATGGCGTTTTTACACGTGTCGTACCGTGATCAGAAGTGATAACGATTCTTGCTTTTTTGCCTTGTAATTTTTCCAAGGCACTCAATAATGGCGAATGTTCAAACCAAGACAATGTCAAGGAACGATAAGCCGCCTCATCGTTAGCAATTTCTTTTAAAACTTCCATTTCTGTACGCACATGCGATAACATATCTACAAAGTTATAGACAATGGCATTGAATTGGTTGTGCATCATATTCAAAATATTATCTTCTAATTCTTTGCCGTCTTTATGATTGGTAATCTTGGTATAAGAACTTTTGATGTTTAAGCCATTACGTTTCAATTGTTCTTCTAAAAAGAAAGCTTCATGTAAATTCTTTCCTTCATTCTCATCATCAAAAAACCATTTGTCTGGATGTTTTTTGTTGATTTCTGACGGCATTAAACCAGAAAATATAGCATTACGACTATATTGTGTAGTCGTTGGCAATATGCTATAGAAAGAATCTTCACTTACTTTTTTGAAGCGTTCTTTTAAAATAGGTTCAAGCATTTTATAATGATCATAACGTAAATTATCAATCAAAATAAAGAATGTAGGCACGTCGTTATCCAGTATTGGAAGAACTTTTTTCTTTATTAAAGTATGTGATTGTGCTGGCGTTTTAGTATCAGGTTTTTGTAACCATTTTATATAGTTTTTTTGTAGGTATTTGTAAAATTCCTTATTGGCTTCTGCTTTCTGCATCTCAAAAACATCTAGCATATCGGTATTTGACGATTTGTCTAATTCCAAATCCCAATAAATTAATTTTTTATATAATTCTGCCCATGCATCAGCATCTAAATCATCGTTTAATTCCATCATAATTTGCTGGAATTGTTGGCGATAACTCACCGAAGTTTTTTCAGAAACCAAACGCTTATTGTCTATAATTTTTTTGATTGACAATAAAACTTGATTGGGACGAACTGGTTTGATTAAGTAATCAGCAATTTGAGATCCGATTGCCTCTTCCATAATATTTTCCTCTTCACTTTTTGTAATCATCACGACAGGTAAATCATTGTGAAAGAATTTTATCTTTGATAAGGTTTCCAAACCACTAATGCCTGGCATATTTTCATCTAAAAATACCAAATCAAAATCCTCTTCATTGCATTTGTCAATCGCATCATAGCCATTGCTTACAGCACTTATTTTGTAGCCTTTTTGTTCTAAAAATAAAATTTGAGGTTTTAATAAATCTATTTCATCATCTGCCCAGAGTATCTTCGTATCCATCTTTCGTTTTTATGGTTTAAAATTATTTTGAAAGTTAATACAATTAAAATTAGTTAGGAATATCAAGTTACTAAAAAATGTGAATTTGTATGATTAATTTTACAAAGATGAATAAGAGAAAGATTTTTAATGATCCTGTTTATGGGTTTATCAGTATTCCTTTTGATACTGCTTTTGATGTGATTCAACACCCTATTTTTCAACGATTAAGACGTATTCAACAATTGGGTTTCAGTAGTTTAGTTTATCCTGGAGCAACACATACCCGATTTCATCATTCATTAGGAGCAATGCATTTGATGACTAGAGCATTAGATACTTTGAAAAAAAAAGGTATTCCAATTGATACAGCAGAGACAGAGGCTACTGTTTTAGCCATTTTGATGCACGATTTAGGACATGGCCCTTATTCTCACGCCTTGGAAAGTACGTTAGTAGATGGTATTGAACACGAAACAATTTCTAAATTATTGATGTTGGAATTGGAAAAAGAATTTGGTAATTCAATTACACAAGCAATTCAAATCTTTGAAGATAAACACCCTAAAAAATTCTTGCATCAATTGGTCAGTGGTCAATTGGATATGGATAGAATGGATTATTTGAATCGTGATTCATTTTATACTGGTGTAAGTGAAGGTGTGATTGGCTACGATAGAATTATCAATATGTTGAATGTTGAGCAAGATAATATTGTGGTTGAGGAAAAAGGTATTTATTCTATAGAGAAATTTTTAGTTGCTCGGAGATTAATGTATTGGCAAGTATATTTACACAAAACGGTTTTGTGTGCTGAAATTCTTTTAAAAAGTATCTTTAATTATATCAGAAACTTTGGAATAAAATTAGATTTTGATACACCTTTCAATCTTTTTATTGAAAATAAATTTGATAAACTAGCACCAATAGAATGGCTATCTGATTTCTGCCAATTAGATGATACAGATATTATTTTTTCTTTAAAACACCTTTCTAAAAAGAATGACCCTATTTTGCAAAAGCTTATTGATGCATTGTTGTATAGACAATTATTTCATATCGAATTTGCTGATGTACAACGTATTAATATTATCTATGAACGATTAAAACTTAAATACAGTGCCGAAGAGATGGACTATTTAGTCTTTCGTGGAAGTACATCTAATAATATGTACAATACTGAAAAAGACAATATCTTTATACAAATGAAAAGTGGCAAAATCATCGATGTAGCTAATATTTCGGAGCAATGGAATTTAGATAAAATTTCTAATCCGGTTGTGAAATACTATATTATTTATCCAAAAAATTAATTTATCCAAAAATAAATTTCATGACATTAGAAATTATTCAACAAATAGAAACTAGTAAGGCAAACTTCAAAGATGTAATTGCTTATATTGATTCAATGTATATACATACACCAACGGCATTCAAAAATGGTAACCAAGAAAATGCCGCCGACCAAAATCAAGGAAGTGCTAAGGTATTTGCTTTTGGCAAGTTAAATGAATTATCAGAGGCAGATACTTTGAAATTATTTGCTGAACATTATCAGTCAGTTTTAGCTACTCCAGAGGGCTCAGACCATCAAAATATCCGACAGTTTATGCAATATGGCTGGAGTGGAATTTCTTTTTCAGGCGAGGCGTTGGTGCTTATATAATTATAAAAGCGATAAATATAGTTTCTATGAACTTTTGTTTGAATCATTTCGGAAATGGAAATGTTGAAATAACAAGACAAGGAAATTTCAAAATAGGTAGAATTACCATGCAGCGAAAAGGTGGAGATAAAGGAAGTTCAACTGCAAAAATGTTGCAATTTAAAATTAATCCAGCAGAACTATTTGAAGTGGAATAATTTTATTCTAAAAAGTTTTTTACAACTTTATATTCTTGTAATACATTTTTAGTATGCTTTCTGTAAGCGATTGATAGATATTTTTTGTCAAAACATTTTTATCCAACATCGATAAATGTTTATCAATAATATTAAAATCCTTACGTTTCGCGGGTCCTGTTTGTGCATCGATTGCAGGAACAACATCAATTTTATTTATCGTTTGATGAATCAAAGGTTTAAGTAAATTAAAATCTAATTGATGGTCTTTGCAATATTGTTGGGCAATCGCGAACAAATGATTGACAAAATTATTGACTAAAACCGCAGATAAATGCAAATGTTGCCTATCCTCGTCATTGATTACAAAAGTTCTTTGTGTAATTTTAGATGCTAAATTAATTAATTCTGCTTCAAAAAAGTGATTTTTGGTGGTAATTCCAATTGGAATTTCTGAAAAATCAACAGCATTTAGTTTTGAAAATGTTTGAAGTGGATAGAAAATACCAACAGCTTCAAACTTATTTTCAAATTCTGCAAAAACTTCTAAGCCAACTGTTCCTGAAGTATGAACGATGCTTTTGATTTTCTTTTTTCTGGCAATTCTTTTTGATATTTTACCGATTAATTCATCTTTTGTACAACAGAAAATAATATCGACATCTTCATTAATATTATCAATATGGTCGATGGGTTGGGCATCTACTTTTATTGCTAATACTGAAGCATTTTCCATCAAGCGACTACAAACCTGTTTAATTTCTATTCCTTTATGAAATAAGGCTTGAGCCAAATGCGTAGCAACATTCCCACTACCAATAAAAGTGGCAGTTTTAAGCGGCTGCATATTTTCTTTTATTATCACTTAGTCGCTTTCGCATACTAATAAATATTCCACTAACCATCACTAAAATACCTAACCACAATACATTGATAAATGGAAACTTAATCGCTTTCATAATTATATATTTATGCAAAGTTTCTTCAACAGTAAATTCAAATTTATTGCTTTCAGGGATAATTCTTGTAACTGCAATTTTAGTTTTATGGTCATGAGCATCCGCCTCAATAGATGTAGCCATCATATCTCTAATAAAATATACAGGTTCTATGGTGTATTGTGTATCCAAATCAACATATCGCATTTTTACACCAACTGCGACATCATTTGGTTTTTTCTCAATTCCTTTTACTTCAGCATGCGTATTAATACCTTCGATAATTGCAAATGCTCTCGAAAGCATTAGCGTATCACCGATGCCTAAAGTGTGTTTTTCTTCAATAATACTATCTACTGGTGTTCCATCTTCTTTAAGCGGAGCCATAGTAATATGTGTATATAAGTCAGATTCTAAAGTTTTTCTAGTTGATGGAACTGGATTATTACCCATTTTTTGATTTAGCAAAATGTTTGGATGTAAAGTAAATCTTTTTACAACTTCATTTTTCTTATTCATTTGTTCATAAAGTACATTGAAATAGATATTTTTATCGTGAATAGAATCCCCTAAATAAGTTACTTTATATTTGCCCATTACTTGTGGTTCATGCTGATAAAGTAGAATATTTTCTGCACTTTCATCGGCGGTAAATCCTGAGCCATAATTGATGCCATATCTATTTATAGAAACGACTTCTTGTTCGCCTTGAGAAACAACAATACCTACCATCATCAAGCCAAAACCAATATGTGAAACATAACCACCACTGACTTTGACTTTTCCTTTCATCACATTTTTTATATAGTTGATATTAGAAAAAATAGTAAACCAACCAGCTACCAACATCAAAATATAATCGATTCGATTGATTTTATAATAAGCTACAATTCCGATGGTAACTATAATTCCTCCAGCCAAACTCCATATAAAATTTTTAAAAAATCCTTTTAAATTGGTTTTAGTGAATTTTAAAAACTGTACCATTGCAGTGCCAAAAGCAGCAAACATCGCCAACCAGATTTGTACATGATTATAGTGCGATTTAATATCAGATGGTGGTGCTAATTTATTCTTGATAAATGGCAATTTATTAAATACTGGAAAAGAGGTTAGTCCAATAATATGAATCGCTGAAAGTGTAAATAATAAAGCACCAATAAACAACCAAAATTCTCTTGAACTTGAAGCCTCTTCGGTTTCTTTGAAAGGAATTTGCTTTTTGAAACTTCTATAAAAATATAAACCTAATGACGGAATTAAAAACACAAGTATTGTTGATACTAACAAGCCACTCATACCTAAATCAGTAAATGAATGTACAGAAGCATCACCCAATACACCACTTTTGGTCATAAAAGAAGAATATAATACTAATAAATACGCCATTAAGAAAAAAGCGTAAGTGATACTTAATGAATGTCCTGTGTGTTTGTAAACGATGACAGTGTGTAAAGCTGCTGCTAGTATTAACCAAGGTACTAGTGATGCATTTTCAACAGGATCCCAAGCCCAAAAGCCACCAAAATTTAATGCTTCATAAGCCCAAGCTCCACCCATTAAAATTCCAGCACCTAAAATCATTAAAGCAATTAATGTCCAAGGCAAAACAGCCTCAGCAAATTGAGTATATTCTTTTTTCCATAAAGATGCAAATGCAAACGCAGCAGGCACTGTAGTTAATGCAAAACCTAAAAATAAAGTTGGTGGATGTATTACCATCCAATAGTTTTGCAACGAAGGATTTAAGCCAGTACCATCTCCAGGAATATAATTTGGATTCATTTTAAAAATCGGAATATCCATGGTGTCTTTTAATAAGGCAAATGGACTACTTCCTAATTTATAATCAAAAATATAAATACCTAAAAGCATTGCACAGAGCATAACTTGAGACAGAGAAACAAAGGTCATAACGCCTGTTTCATAAGATTTTGCTCTGAAAATGAGCACACAACCTACAATTGCAGTCCAAAAAATCCAAAGCATTGTGCTACCTTCCTGACCAGACCACATAGCAGAAAAAATATAAAACACAGGCAAATCCTGAGAGGAATGTTGCCAGATATATTTATACTGAAAGCTATGTGTAAATAATAAAATAAATAGAATAGAGAAAATACCGATGGCTGAAATTGTATGAACAATAAAAGCTTTTCGACCTAATCCAATCCAAGATGCAGTACTGTTATTGTTGTATTGTGTTGCTATAAAATACGAAATAGTAGAAACTATAACCGATATAAAAGCAATAATAATAAAGAGATGTCCTATTTTTCCGAATATTAAATCAGAACCTGTGCTATAAATGTCCATGTATTAGCTATTTGTTTTTTCTTGATATTTACTTGGGCATTTCATTAGAATATCATCAGCGATAAAAGTGTCATCATGCATTTTTCCGATAACAACAATTTTTTCACTTCTTTCAATATCTCGAGGTTTGGCTTTTTTTACAATTACTTTTTTCTCAACACCTTTGGCGTCAATAATATACATGGAGAAAATATTAGGATTTTTGGTGGGTTCATAAGTAACACCTTTGACTTTATTTAATTCCCCAACTACGTTAATTTCTTTACCTTTTCTGGCATAATTAGATTCAAATGTTTCGTATCTACTGAAATCGCCTAGTAAAGTAACCAATACTCCAATCATAACTGCAACCAATACTAAAGCAATAATGTGCGTTTTTTTCATTATAGCAAATTTTAAACCCCAAAGTTACTAGGAATAACAATACAACAGTCTTAATTGTTGTTATAGAATAGTAAAATGTATTGTCTTATTATTAAATCATAAAAAGGATTAAAATATCCTATTTTAGATTAAAACTATTCTGTACTTTTATTTTATGGAGAAGAAGCATTTATTATTTATTTATCATTCACAAAGTGGACATACGGCTCAATTAATAGAAAAATGTAAGCAAGGAGCATCAAAAGAAGAAGTTGAAATCCGCCATTTAAAAGCGTTTGATACAACTTTGGCAGATGTGCTTTGGGCAGATGGTATTGTTATTGGAACTCCAGAATATTTTGGCACAATGTGTGGTGCTTTAAAAGATTTTTTTGATAGAACTTATGATGATGCTAAGAAATCTGAAATAAACAAACCTTATGCCTTAATTATTTCCGCAGGAAATGATGGAACAGGAGCAGAACATCAAGTACAAAG
Source organism: uncultured Chitinophagales bacterium (assembly GCA_964472755.1). Lineage (GTDB taxonomy): Bacteria > Bacteroidota > Bacteroidia > Chitinophagales > JADIYW01 > JADJSS01. The sequence continues at coordinate 17,840 of CAYYMF010000037.1, forward strand.
TTTGACAACTAGTTACACGATGAAACGTGTTTTGGATACCATAATTGTAAAAGAGGCAGAATTTGATGCAAAACTTATTGATGTGGAGGAACTGGGTCAGACATTTGCGGCTGGCTTGACTCTAGGCATTTTTTAGTATTATGCCTAGTTACAAGCATTACTAAATTATTCCATTTTATTATAACGACTTCGGTTTCATAACCACTAAATTGCTTGTGGCTTTTGCGATAACTAAGTTTTTAGAGTTATATAGTTTGGCTTCTGCGTGAACAACAGTACTGCCAGCTTTAATAACATTTGCTTCGCCACGAATTACTTCGCCAACTTTTGCAGGACTTAAATAATCTACTTGTAGATTGATTGTAGCAAATGGATAGGGTTTATTTAAAGTCCAAGTTGCACCACCCATTAGTTCGTCGAGCATTGTAGCTATAACGCCACCGTGCAATATGCCATTTGGGTTTAGTTGAGTTTCTAAAATGGTAAATTCAAAAATTAATTGTCCTTCATTTACTTCAACAATACTGCCGTTTAAAAATTTTATGATTGGATAGTGTTCTTTCCATAAATCATTGCCAATTCCTCTTCTAAAAAATGCGACCCTTTCGTTCATATTCGATTTATTTTACTATTTCATCTTGCTCCATCTCTGAAGTTGTATGGAAATTTATCTTTGGATAATCTTGTTTCGTTAAAGTATAAATCCATTCACTAGTTGCTAAAAACACTGGATTTTCTTCTTTATCAAACGCAACATAATTGTATTTTGTTTTGATAAATTGATTGATTTCATTTGCATCATCAGAGCTTATCCAAAATGCTTTATAATATTGCATTGGTTTAAAAGTACAACTTGCACCATATTCGTGCAACAAACGATATTGAATTACCTCAAATTGTAATTCCCCAACCGTCCCAATTATTTTTGCATTTGTAAGATGTGTAGTAAACAATTGAGCTACGCCTTCTTCCATTAATTGAGAAACACCTTTTTCCAATTGCTTGGTTTTCATTGGGTCAGTATTTACCAATTCTTTAAAAATTTCAGGCGAAAAGCTTGGAATTCCTTTAAATGTTAGTTTTTCGCCTTCAGTCAAAGTATCGCCAATTTTAAAATTACCAGTATCGTTCAATCCAATAACATCGCCAGCATAAGCATCATCAACAATGTTTTTGTCTGATGCCATAAATGTAACAGGATTGCTAAATCTCAAATTCTTGTTGCTTCTTGTATGATAAAAGAATTTATTGCGTTCAAATTTCCCAGAACAAACTCTTAAAAAAGCAATTCTACTTCTGTGATTTGGGTCGATATTCGCATGAATTTTAAAAACAAAACCTGTAAATTTTGGTTCAGTTGGATAAATAATTCTATCGCCTGCATTTCTTGGACGTGGCACAGGAGAAATTCTTATAAACGTTTCCAATAATTCACGTACACCAAAATTATTTACACCAGAGCCAAAAAAAACTGGAGCAATATCGCCATTCAAATAATCTGCCACTTTAAAATCATCATAAACGCCTTCAATCAAATCAATATCTTCTCTTAATTTATCAGCATCTCTTTTGTCTAATTGTTTGTCTAATTCTGGACTATTTATATCTTGAATGGCCACAAATTCTTCTTCTACAGTGCTTCCAGATGCTCGATATAAATTCAAATTTTTATCAAAAATATTATACACCCCTTTGAAAAAAGTTCCTTTATTAATTGGCCATGAAAGTGGTCTGACTTTGATATCTAATTTTTGTTCTAATTCATCTAATAAATCAAATGGGTCTTTACCATCTCTATCCATTTTATTGACAAAAATAATAACGGGTGTTTTACGCATTCGGCAAACTTCCATCAACTTTTCAGTTTGCATTTCTACGCCTTTTACACAATCCACCACTAATATTACACTATCAACAGCTGTTAAAGTTCGATATGTATCTTCGGCAAAATCTTTATGTCCAGGTGTGTCCAACAAATTCACTAATACATTTTTGTATTCAAAACTCATAACAGACGTAGCCACAGAAATACCTCTCTGTTTTTCAATCTCCATAAAGTCTGAAGTTGCAGATTTTTTAATTTTATTGGATTTTACAGCACCTGCCGTTTGGATGGCACCGCCATACAATAAAAACTTCTCGGTTAAAGTAGTTTTTCCGGCATCAGGGTGTGCAATAATTGCAAAGGTTCTTCTTTTTTCTATTTCTTTATCAAAAGACATAATCCTGCAAAGTTAATTCTATTTTATTTAAGTCAAGTTTAAGGATTTAATATGAATGAATATTTACATTTTTTATAAAATTGTTCTTACAATGAATTAATCCTGATGTTTAAAGATTTATCGTACATTTGTACCTTAAATTTAAGATTAGTGAAATTTAAAATTTTTGGGGTATTCGTATTAATAATGATGTGTTTTGTGTCCATAGCACAAGATGCTCATTTTAGTCAAGCTCCCAATAATTATATTTACTTAAATCCTGCAAATGCTGGCTTTGGACCCAAAACCAATAGAGTGCTTGGATTATATAGAGACCAATACAGAACAGCATTTGCTACTTTTTCAACGACTTTTATGTCTTATGATAGAAGATTAGTAGGCTGGGGCAATGGTTGGCAATTGGGAGGCGGTGTTGATTTTCTATATGATAAAGTAGGTAACGGAATTATAAGTACTTTCAGCCCAAACATTTCATTGGCAATTGGCAAATATTTTAATCAAGGCAGACAATTGTTAAATATTGGGATTAGTACAGGTTTTGCTTTTAAAAAATTAAACTATTCAAATCTTACTTTTGATAATCAATATATACCTCTTATTGGATTTGATCCAAATAGTTCTTCAGGGGAGCAATTGGATAACAAACATAGAATTTATCCAAATTTGAATTTTGGTATTAATTTTTCTACGGCATTAGGTAATTATTCAAAATTAGATATTGGCGGTGCATTAGCCAATTTACATCAACCTAATCAAAGTTTTTTAGCCAATTCAATAAGTAAATTACCAGCAAGATATACAAGTTATATTAAGGCAGTAATTGGTTTTGCAAATAATGAAAAGTGGAATTTGCAACCAGCATTTGTTTATAATTTTCAGAATAAAGCACAAAATATTTTAGTAATAGCAAATGTTGAAACAAAATTTAAAGAAACTAATAAAGGTAATTATTTTGGCTTAGGATTTGGTGCTGGTTATCGAATTCAAGATAATGATGCTATGATAGCTAATATTTCAGTGTTATTAGGAGATTTAAGAATTGCTACAAGTTATGATTTCAACATATCTAAATATAAACCTGCAACTAAAGGTTTTGGTGCATTTGAGCTTTCATTAAGCTATGAATGGGGCGAACATGAAAATGCACAAAGAAGTAAGAACTTTAAGTTTGGTTGCCCTGTTGTGCTATAAAGAAAAATGCTCACTTTAGCGTTTTCTTCAAATAATTATCAGAAATTATATTTTTTTACCACTATACTAAAAGGAACTTAAAATAATTGTATATTTGTTTTATAATTACGTAGTTGTATGAATTTTAGAATTATTATCTTCTCTATTATCTGTATTTTTATCTATCAGTTAGGCTTCTCTCAAGATCCACATTTTAGCCAAATACAATATAATCCTATCTATTTGAATCCTGCCTTTGCTGGTTTTGCAAAAAAAGACAATAGAGTCGTGGGTGTTTATAGAGACCAATGGAGAACAGCTTTTGTTCCTTACTCTACAACATTTGGTTCTTATGATAGAAAATTCAAGCAATGGGAAAAAGGTTGGAGACTTGGTGGTGGAATTAGTTTTTTGTATGACAGAGCTGGTGAAGGTATTTTAAGCACTTTCAACCCTAATTTAACTTTAGCTGTTGGAAAATACTTCAATAATGAAAAGCAATTATTGAATTTTGGTATTACTTCAGGTATTACTATTAAATCTCTAAATTATTCAAAACTGACTTTCGATAATCAATATGTTGCTGGAAGTGGATATGTGCCAGGAAGTACTCCAGGAGAATCTTTTTCAAATAATAATGTGTCGTATCCGAATTTCACAATAGGTTTAAATTTTACAACTAAACTGGGAGAGAAATCATCTTTAGATATTGGTGGAGCTGCGAGTAATGTACATCAACCAAATCAAAATTTCTTATATTTTTCAGAGTCAAAATTGCCTGCAAGATATACGGCTTATGCAAAAGCATTAGTTGGTTTAGGTAAGAGTGATAAGTGGAATTTACAACCAGCTTTTATTTATAATTTTCAAAATAAAGCCAATAATATTTTAGTAAATGCGATTGCAGAGACAAAATTTAAAGAAAATAATAAAGGGAAAACTTTAGGGTTAGGTTTTGGTGCAGGCTTTAGAGCTCAAGATGTAGATGCAGCAATAGCCTATATTTCTGTATTATATGATGATTTAAGAATTGGTGCAAGTTATGACATCAACTTATCAAAATATAAAGGTGCAACAAATACAATGGGTGCATTTGAACTTTTATTAAGTTATGAATGGGGCAATAGTAAGAAGAAAAAATGTACACCTGATACTATTAGAATTAAAGAATTTGAAATCTTTAGAGATACTATATTTATTACTGATACAGTTATTCAAAAGGATACTGTGATTCAAGTAAAAGAAACTACAGTAACTCCAGAACAAATTCAAAAATGGAATGAAAGTCTGAGTAAGTTCTTGCCAGCAATAGCATATTTTGACAATGATTATCCAGATCCAAAATCTCAATTAACGACTACGAATGCAAACTATAAAGATTTATATGAGAATTATATTTCAAAAAGACCTAAGTTTGTAGATTATATTGGGGAAGAAGAAACTAGTAAATTATTTGATACAATCGGAACTGAATTTAATAAGTTGATTCAAATCTATGGTGCTTTGAAAGAAATCTTAGACAGAGGGAAAGATGTAAAATTACAATTTGCAGGGTATGCTTCGCCATTGTCTACAGTTGGTTATAACCAAAAATTATCAAGCAGAAGAATTGAAAGTGTGATGAACTATTTATTTAGTATAGATAATAATTATTTGAAAAAATATTTAGATAATAAACAATTGACATTTGAAGAAGTACCACTTGGAAAAAGCAAAGCACCAAAAAGTATCAGCGATAAAGCAAGTGATTACAGAAATTCAGTTTATGGCAGAAATGCAAGTATGCAAAGAAAAGTAGAAATAAAAGCTATTTATATTAAATAAATTGATAGAATAAATAATAAAAATAGCCACCACTCGGTGGCTATTTTTAATAAAATAAATTTGTTGTATTCTTTTTCATAAATTCACGCTCAATAGATTGACAGATTATTACATTGTTAGATTAAAATTTAAACATAGTATTTATTTGAAATTGTTTTCTGACGATTTTTATATTTTTCAATTCACTAGAAAATTCAAACACGAATATTTTAGCAATTGTTTTTTAAGCTCATAAATATTGAAGAAACTTAAAGGGTTCTTTTTTATTATAGAAATACAGATAAATATTTTTACAATTTAGATATTAATGCAAATTATATTGATAATATGCTGGATATAAAATAGCTGCCAGTTGGCAGCTATTCTATTGATAAAGTTAGTATAAAGGATTTTCTAAAAAATACTAAATAACTTTGTTTGCTTCTTTGAGTTATCTTTTGTATCCATAACTTCCATAACATAATTCCCTTTTGGATAGCCTTTTAAGTCAAAATAACCTTGGTCTTGAATGTCTTTGTTTATTAATTTTTGTCCCAATAAATTGTAAATATTGACATTGTAACTGCCATTTTTATCCATAACAATACTAAATTCTCCTTGACTTGGATTTGGAAATAAATTAAAATCAAAATTTGGTTTCTTCATTGAGTTATTTCTAATTCCAGAAATTACTTTAGTTGCTCCATAAATGGGTAATATAATTTGTGAATCATATATATCAGATATTGCAACACTTTGTACTGCAATTCTTGGGGTGTATTCTACACCTTTGTAGATATTTGTTTTACCGTCATTTGGTGCTCTTCTAAAGAAAGTGCCATCTTCAATTGGTGTATTTGGATTTGCTTGAAATCTTGGATAATTACTACTGCTAATTAGAACTTTCATTTTGTGTCCTTCGGCGAAGGTATAGGCAATTGGATACATTTCAAAGAAAAATTCATAGATTTGACCTACATTAATATTTGTAAATGGTGCGTTGATGTTTTCATTGCCTTCAGCTATACTTTTAGCCCATTCTCTCGCTCTCGCATTTACACCACCTTCTACAACATAAAATTCACTTCCATCAGGATAAACGTCTAATATTCTAACATAAAAATCGCAATCTGTTTCTCCATTTTGAACATTTAATGGATTAGATTTAGCATATAATTTTACTTTTGGAAACCCAATAATGGATAATGAATCTGAAAACACCTCTGTTTCAAATTTAATGACACCTTCTCTATCCATTGTAAAGTTAGAAAAATTAGGGTCTGCCAAATTCATTTGTCCTTGACTATCTCTGTCTCCTTGTGGTGTTTTTACCAACATATTATTTCCACCAACTGTGATAATTGGGTTATTAGGATTATCAGTATAGCTTACTAGACCTTCATCTTCTGAGGGCATTTCAAAACTTAATCCATTATTTCTATGTAAGTATAAACTTTGCCATACAACATCGTCAATAGGGAATTTATCTGCACCCATCCAATAGTTACCTGCACCCAAACTTGTACCTTGATTATCAGATGGCCCAACGACATAGAATCTATAGGCTGGAATATCTTTGTATTCTAGTTTTTTTAAACTCTCTAATTTTTTTGAAGAAGATATGCCTTTAACAATGGCATCATCTAATTTTGGAATATCGATATTAATGTTTAAAGGATTTAGATTACCTAGTTTTATAGAAACTGGAACTTGTTTTAATCCATCAGTTGCTAATAAGAAATTCAATAAATCAATAAACTTCATTTTATAGTCTTTAGCAGGAAACTGTACTTTTAAATCTCCTACAATCGTTTGCCAAGTATTACTTTTTGGAATTAAAATTTTTGGTTCGCCAACATT
>CAYYMF010000038.1:0-24072 GCA_964472755.1 uncultured Chitinophagales bacterium
GCAATAGCTGCTTCTAAAGTAATGTATAGTTTATTTGCTTCATAACCATTTACAGTTCGTCCGATAAAATTATGATTGCCTTTATATCTTAAATTTAATTCCATATTTCTTTATTTTTAACTAAAGTATTGTTGCCATTTCTCAATTATAATTTCTTTATTTTCTTCTATGATTGCTTCTATTATTTTAAGTTCTGTACTTTTAAATCCTATGTTTTTTATTAACTTAACAGTTGGAATAATATTAAACTTTGCTTCTGAACTTACTTTGCTAATATGTATATGAATGGGTTCATGATCATTTGAAATAAATAAAAACGAAATCCTAAAAATATTTAATCTTATTTTATTTAACCATTTATTCAACTATCGCACAAAATTAAATAGATATTTAGTTTGCTTGTCATTTATAAAAATTATTTTTGTTGTACTTATTACTTAAATTCAGCTATTATTTGAATAAAAGCTTATAATTGTAATTAAAAATATTTATTTAGCAATATGAAATTTCGTACAGACATCAGTTTTCTTAGGGCTCTTTCTGTAATTATTGTTCTTTTATTTCATTTTCATATTCCAGGTTTTTCAGGTGGATTTATTGGCGTAGATGTTTTTTTTGTTATTTCAGGATTTTTAATGACGATGATTGTTCTTAAAGGATTTGAAAATAATAGTTATTCTCTAAAAGGTTTTTATCAAAGAAGAATAAAACGTTTGGTTCCAGCTTTGGCTGCTCTGCTGCTTTTTGTATTGTTGATTTCTGTATTTTTATTTTTAGAATCTGATTTAAAACAGAATGCAAAACTTACAGGACTTGCAAGCCTTTTTGTTTCTAATATTTATTTTTTCAAGTACCTAAATTATTTTAATCCTTCAGGCAATATTCTTATACATACTTGGTCGCTTGGTGTTGAATGGCAATTTTATTTATTTTATCCATTAATTTTAATGGCTTTAAAAAGCACTTATCTTAAAAACTCCAAATCCTTTTGGTTGATATTAAGTGCTTTGACGATGGTATCATTTTTAATTGCCATTTTTGTAGGTCGCTATTCCACAAATTTTATTTTTTATATGTTGCCAGCAAGATATTGGGAACTCAGTATTGGAGGCTTGGCTTATGGCTTGGGTAATCATGATTGGAAAATCAATGAAAAGTCTAAAAAAATTATTGTATTAAGTGCTATTCTATCAATTATTGTTTGTAATAGTACCATTTCAGAAAGTAATTTGTGGCCTTCTGTATTGACATTATTACCAATTCTAGCAACTTTTATTATATTAAGTTTGAATATAAACCTATCATTTTTTGACTATCCGATTGTTAGATTTTTTGGAAATATTTCATATTCACTTTATTTATGGCATTGGCCATGGTATATTTTATTTAGATATTTTGGGTTTATTAGCTGGGAATCGATTGTATTGGTTGCTTTTTTATCAATCATTTCAGCATATTTATCTTATCAATTTATTGAAAACAATAAAAAAATTGCAAACGTTAAATTTAGTCTTTTATTTTTAGGTTTAATCATAAGTATGAGTGCTTTGTTTTTTATAAAGCCGCAAATTGCACAAAATTTGTCTATTTATCAATCTGAAAAATTTAAAATTGGTAGCTATAGATTTGATTATATTGAAACGAAACAAAAAGATGCTCAATTTAATCCAACAGGTTGTTTTATAAGCAACCAAGACGCAATTAAAATATATAATAAAACAATGTGTTTAGCTTGTGATTCAACAAAGAAAAACATATTACTGATTGGAGATAGTCATGCTGCTCAATATTCTGCATCGCTTAGAAAACTTACCGATTACAATTGGTTAGAAGCAAGCATTGCATACACGTTTCCATTATTAGATTCCAGAGGGAAAAAAGGTATGATTGACCTTAATAATTATATTTATCACGAATTTATACCCAAAAACAAAGATAAAATTGACTTAGTCCTTATTTCTGCACACTGGTTAATGCGAAATAATGTTGATTTGAATTATTCAGAAGATGAACTTTTGGCACTAATTAAAAATACCATCAGTTATTTCGAAAAATACCAAATTCAATATTTATTTATCGGAGAAACAGAGTCCTATTTGTTGGAATACCCAAAAATTCTAATACTAAAGAATTTAAAAAGCATTCAAACAGAACAATATTTGAACAATAATGGAGCATTATTAGAAGCAAAAATTAAGGCAATTATTCCTGCTAAAAATTATATAAATTGTTATAAAATTCAAGATATTATACATTTTGATGAAAAAAACAAATTGCCATATATGTTTGATAATAATCACTTGACCCAATTTGGAGCAGATCAATACGTTCAACAAATCATTCAGCCAAAAATCAAATCAATATTAAAGTAATTCAATGATAAACAAGTCAATTTCTCAAGGTTTATCGTACAATCTTAACGAACCTTATTTTAAATAAACATTAGATTTAATTTTTATTTGTTCAAATAGAAATAATTTTATACCTTTGCACTCGCTTTTAATGTTTAGCTATTATGGATAAACATTCAAGAAGCAGGATTCCGTAGCTCAGCTGGTAGAGCAATACACTTTTAATGTATGGGTCCTGGGTTCGAATCCCAGCGGGATCACAGGTGCCAAAACCTCCGCCCTTGTAACTCGTTAGTTCAAGGGCATTTTTATTTTTAGCACCTTCCTTTAATGCTCTATTTTTTAACAATATTCAATACTAAAAACAGCATTAAATATTGTGTCAGGAGCAATCGTGTTATAATTTCCTGTATTCAAGGCATTTGCCAAGGCGGTCATTGGCTCAATACAGATATAAGGTTTTTGTTCGTTATTGGGGTGATAAATTTGAACAACAGAATAATTTGCATCTAAATTAAAGGCTACAGAATAATTTTCCGTTTTTAATTGATACGCTTTGTTTTGGTTTAGGTGCAAAAATGCGTGGTCAATATTTTGATTTTGGATATTTATTTGATGGTCTTTAAATGAAAAAAGAATTTCTTTTTTCTGAAACTTATTTGTAGGTATTAATTTGTCATCAACCAATGCCACTTCTGCATCTGGAACTATTAAAATATTATTTTCAGAATGTTTTATATTAAAATAGGGATGAAATCCAAAGCAAATCGGCATCTCATTTGTACTTATGTTTTCTATTTCAACTTTATAAATTAGCTTTCCACTTTCTAATTCTACGGTAATAAGAATATTATGCTCATAAGGAAATAAATCTAATAAATGCGGTTCATTAAAAACTAATTTTGCTGTACAAGAAGCTTTTTTATTTGTAGCACTCATTTCTATAATTTGCCAGTTATCTGATTTTAAAATTAAACCATGTAGTGGTAAATTATTTCCATCTCGATATAAAACAGCATTTAATTTATCATTCATAGCAAATGAACGACTAAAAACTTGATTACTATCCAATCTGTTTGCCCATGGGTGCATAAAAGGAGTGCCAGCTAATTTTCTGTCTTGAAAATTTTCAGTTAATGTTTTATCAAAATAGATGGTTTCTATGTTTTTATAGACTAAACTAAATAAATTAAAACCTTGTTGTACTGCAATTTTGGCGGTTATAAATTGATTAGACAACGCAATAATTTCTGTACTTTCTTCAAGATACTTTTTTATAAAATGCATATTAAACTTCTTTTAATGTCATCGATTCTGTGTAAAGCAAAAAGGCTTTAGTCTTTTGTTTATTCATTAGTTCATACGCTTTTTTATAGGTATTAATTTGTGTTTTATGATTATCTTCTTCTACACCAGTTTTATAATCAATAATAATATTTTCGTTAGGTGTTATAATTACTAAATCGGCACGTAAAACCTTATTTTTATAATAAAAATTCTTTTCATACAAATAGGTATTTTCAGCTTGAATAAAACGATTGTTTATAAATAGCTTATAAATTTCAATCAATATATTTTTATAATAAACGATATCCTCTTCAGTTAATAAATATTGTCGTTGAATAGAATAGAAATCAATATTATCCAGATTCAATCTATGAATATTATAGACTAATGTATGGACTATATCTCCTTTTTTAGTGTTTTCATCGGTATATGACGATAATGAAAGTTGATATTTAGATTCCATATCTATTGGAGCTAATTTTAAGTTATTTGAATCGTCATTTTCTTGAACTTTTACTTCAAAATTTGTTAGTGTTCCCAATTCAAAATGCTTATCTGTTACAAAATTTTCAGAGAAAGCCGCATTTAATGTTTTGAATATAATATCATTAATACTTTTTGCCTCATCAGGGGTTGATTTTTTTTGTTTACAAAAAATATGCAATTCTTTTTCCGCTCTAGTGAAAGCAACGTATAGTAGATTGATATTATCAATAATACTTAATTCCTTTTCTTTTAAATAGGCAGTTTTAAAGTCTGAATTTTCAAGGTTTTTTACATAAGACAAAGGTATTGCCTGATTCTCTGTTTTTATTATTTCACTTTTTACCCAAAAAATAGAATTTGGTTTTGGAAACAAGCTCCAATTGGCAAATGGAATAATTACAATAGGGTATTCTAGTCCTTTAGCTTTGTGAATCGTAATTATTTTTACGGCATCAGTTGCATCAGAAGGTAATATTGAAGTTTTCTCTTTTTTCTCCTCCCAATAATATAAATAACTGATGATATTATGCCCATTCTTCTGAGAAAATTTATAAATATCATCTAATAGTCGCACCACATAAGCGTTGCTTTCTTTATCCATTCCATATATATGTATCAATGTATGGACTATATCAATTAGCTTGTTATTTTTTAGTTGTTTATTAATTTTGAATGCTTTGAAGCATTTTTCAAATTCAAAGAATCGCTTTGGGCTTATTATCTCATCATAATTTTTTATCCCAATATAATTACAATAAAAATTCTCTAATTTATATTTATAAAAGATTTCATCACTTATAAAGTATTCTAATGTAGCAATAATCAATTGCACATTAAGGTTGTTTTTTATAAGTAATGACTCGCCCGAAACAAATGGAATTGGATTTTCTAATTGTTGTAAGTAGTTGGCAATTTTAATACCTTCTAGATTGGTGCGAACAAGAATCGCCAAATCTTTCCAACTGGCTTTTTTACTTAATTCATAAAGCCTTTCTGTTAATGCATTTAGTATTTTGTTTTCTGTAACTATATCTTCCTCATTATCTTCCTCATTTGTTTTTTTTGAAGATTCAATCCAATCACAACGAATAAATCCACCATTTTTTTTGAGTTTTACTGCTTCTATTTGTGTTTGTTCTTGCTTGTCGTAAGCTTTTGACAGCAACTCAAAATCTGTATAGGCTTGTATTGTTTCTCTAAAAAAAACATTATTAAATTCAATAATATTTGTCAGACTTCTAAAGTTATTTTGGAGCGTTTTTTCTTTTTTTAGATTTGCAAAGTGTTTTAAATCATCATCAACTTTTTTAATTATCAATTCCATTTTTCCGCCACGCCAACGATAAACACTTTGTTTTGCATCGCCAACAATTAAAGCCAAACCGTATCCTTTGGATAAAATTTCAATGACAATCGGCATAAAACTTTTCCATTGCAAAGTGGAGGTATCTTGAAATTCATCTATCAAGATATAATTGATGAAATTACTGGTTTTCTCAAAGATAAAAGGCGTAGCTTCAGCATCTGCAATTTTGGAAATAAAAAAAGAGGCATCTGCAATTAAAATCACATTTTCTTGGCTTCGGTATTCATTGATTTTTATAGATAAAGCATCTAAAAGTGCCATCGCATAAATATTTTTTTGAATACTGCTGGCGGTAATATATTTGCTAATGTGCTTTTCGTGGAAAGTAATAATTTCTTCAAAAATATCCTTTAGTTGATTGTCCCAAACAGACATAATTTTTGCTGTTGCTTCAGCAAATTTTTTGCTATTTTCTATGGTTACTAAGTTGCCATTATCAAAAACAATTTTTCTAATTGTTTTATAACTATCAAAATTAAAATCTTTTGAATTTTTAATAAATCCGTTGAGGCAGTTGCTGGAACACAATTTTGCATTAATTCCAGATTGTTTTATTATTTTCTCAGCTTCTTTTGCTTTCGTCAGAATATGCTTTTTATATGCATTGATAATCTTTTGTTGCTCGTGGGCTATCGCTTTATATTTTGAAAAATCAGCTTGCCTTATTTGTTCAAAACCTTCATTTAGCAAAATATAGTCTTCGTTTAGTAATTCTTTACTGAGACTAAAAATGCTTCTTTCTATTTTCCAGCTTTTATCATTATTAATATTATTTAGAGCATATTCTTCCAACCATTGGGCAATTTCATTTTCCGTTTCTGATTCTTCTAATAATTTAATAATGCTTTTATGTAAAACACTATCTGTATCCAATTCTATTTGCATCCCAATTGGTAATTTCAATTCTTTGGCAAAAGAACGAATGATTAATTGGAAAAAACTATCGATAGTTGTTACCTGAAAATGACCGTAATCATGTAAAATCAGGTTGATGGCTTTTGCTGCGTTTTCTTGAATTTTTTGACTGACATCAACGCCTTTTTCGTTTTGTAATTCCTCAATAATTTCTAGTGTTAGATTTGAATTTTTATTTTCTTTAATTTCTTTTAAAAAGGCTAAAATCCTGCTTTTCATTTCGGCAGTTGCTTTTTTGGTAAAAGTAATTGCCAATATATTTTTATAATGATAAGGTTGTACAAGTAGAATTTTTACAAATTCTTTTGCCAAAGTATATGTTTTTCCAGAGCCAGCAGAGGCTTTGAAAATTTTTAAATCGGAGTCCCTATTCATTTATACAAAATAAGTATAAAACTGTAGAATTAAAAAAATAAAGTAGAGAAAACTTGATTACAATAAATCTTTAATGATTTTTTCGATACTGATACTTTCAGCTTCAGCTCTAAAGTTTCTGATTACACGATGTTGTAAAATTGGTAAGGCAACCTGCTGAACATCTTCGATGTCAGGAGAATATTTGCCATTGATGGCAGCGTGTGTTTTTGCTCCTAAAACTAATGCCTGTGAAGCTCTTGGACCTGCTCCCCAAGCCACAAAATCTTGAATAATTTTTGGCGTATTTGGCGTATTTGGTCGGGTTGATGCGGTCAATTTTACGGCATATTCCAAAACATTATCTGCAATCGGCATTCTTCTTATCAAATGTTGATAGGCAATAATATCAGCTTTTGTAATTATTTTTTTGGTAGAGATGTGTTGGTCTGTAGTTGTATTTTTAACAACAGCAACTTCTTCTTCATAACTTGGATAATCCAGTTGAATACTGAACATAAATCTATCCAATTGAGCTTCAGGCAATGGATAAGTTCCTTCTTGTTCTATTGGATTTTGAGTAGCCAAAACAAAGAAAGGCAAATCTAAATTATATTGATGACCTGCGGTCGTAATTTGTCTTTCTTGCATCGCTTCCAATAATGCAGATTGTGTTTTGGGTGGCGTTCTATTGATTTCATCTGCCAAAACGATATTTGCAAATAATGGGCCTTTATTAAATTGAAATTGTCTATTTTCATTAATAACTTCTGCACCAATAATATCTGAAGGCATTAAATCTGGTGTAAATTGAATACGTTTAAAATCTAAATCTAAAGTGTCTGCAACGGTTTTGACTAATAATGTTTTGGCTAATCCAGGAACACCAATCAACAAACTATGGCTATCTGAAAAAATAGAAAGTAATACAAATTGAATAACTTTGTCTTGACCAACAATGACTTTATGAATTTCATTTTTTAGACTTTTATAGTCTATTGCTAATTGTTGGATGCCTTCGGTATCAGAAGTAAATTTTTGCATAGTTAGATTTTATTCTTTTACCCAATCTTTCAAATTTTCACAAGATTTATATTTTGGATCTAACATTAAATACGTTTTTCCAAGATTTTTTTGTAACCACTTATTAACCACACTTTGTTCTTTTTGGTTTAATGTAGCGGATTGTATTCTATCGTAATCTTGTTGTAAGTTGGCAACGTGTGGTTCGGTTTTAGAAAATAATTTTAGGATTCTATACGATGGAGAACCATCGCCAGATTGAAACATTTGTGGTTCTGTAATATCGCCAATTTTTAAATTTTCTATTGCTTTATACATTACTGGGTCTAAATCTTTTACCTCGATAGTTGTGCTTCCTGTTTCTTGATTTAATAAATAACCTCCAGTATTTTTAGATTGCTCATCTTCAGAAAAATGTTTTACAGCATCAGAAAAAACCAATTTATTATCTAAAATTGCAGTTCTTATACTATCGATTCTTTTATAAGCTAATTCTGCACCAGCTGAAGTTGATTTAGGTCGAATTAAGATATGACGCAAATTAATTTGATCGCCTCTTCTTTCTATTAATTGTATAATATGAAATCCAAAGGTAGTTTCGACAACATCTGAAATTTCTTCAGGTTTTAGTTTGAAAGCGGTTGCTTCAAATTCTTTCACAAAAGTACCACGAGAGGCCCAACCCAAATCTCCGCCTTCTTGTGCAGAACCTGGATCTTCGGAATATAATCCAGCCAATAAATCAAAAGATTCGCCTTCTGTTAAACGCTTTTTTATATCATTGATTTTATTCAGAGCGATTTGCCTTTGTTCATCACTAATTTTTGGTTTGATAACAATTTGACCCAATTCTACTTCTGCATTAAAATATGGAACATCTTCTGGAGCAATGTTTTCAAAAAACGTTTTTACTTCAGATGGCGTAACTTTTAATTCGCCTACGATTTTTTTTCTCATTTCTTCAGCATACATTTGCTCACGGATATCGTCTCTGAAATCGTCTTTTATTTGTTGAACATTTTTGTTGTAATAGGCTTCAAATGCATCAACAGAGCCAGCCATCGAAATAAAATAATTGATTTTTCTATCCAATTCAGCCTCAACATCACCTTCAGAAATTGGCAAACTGTCTTTTTCTGCCTGAACCGTCAAGATTTTATTGAAAATCATTTGATACATTAAATCACATTTATTTTCAGCTGCATTTTCATCTCTTAAATTCATTATTTCCATCTGATTTTCAATGTCAGATTGTAAAATAATTTTATCTGCAACTATCGCATCAATTTTATCCAATACAATTCCATTTTGGGCATTCATGTTATTTGAAAACCAAGCAAAAAGAAAAGTAAGCACCAATATTCTTATCATAAATACAAAAGTAAGGTTTTGTTTGTGTTTTTTACTTAAAATGAATGTTTTAATGTTTAATTATTTTATTCAAAACAGTTTCGTTAATTTTTACAGGATATTGAGTTTTTAAATTGTTAATCCAATTTTCTTCCAATTGTTCTTGATAAGCTGCAATAACATAGCCTTTTATTTCGTCATAAGGCTTTGGCTGTTGTGGTGTGTATTGGTATTGTTGTGTAATGATGTATTTATCTTCTTTTTTAATAGGTTTTTTTATGCTCAAATTAGCATCATTATTGCTTGTAACAACATGTGTAATTTCATCAATTGTTGCATTTTTCTCACCTAAGAGGCTTAGCTTATCTTTCAAAACACTAGTGCTTATGTTTGGATTGCTTAAAATTGTTTTATATATTTTTTTTGCTGCTTTTGATTGAGGAATGGCAATGATTCTTTCCCTTACCGTTGCTTTTTGCAAAAAATCGGCAGCGTGTGTGTTATAGAATTGTTTTAATCCAGCAGTATCTGAAGAAGCTTTGTTCCAAATTTTTTGCTCTGATAAATCGAATATCATAATCCCATTTTTATATTCATTGATGAGTTGTTTGTATTCTTCATTATTATTTCTAATATCTGCTTTTACTTGAGTAAAAATATTTTCTTTTTCTATCTCATTATACAATACATCAATTCTTGAATCACTTGTATTTTTTGGAGCATAAGCATAATAAATTTTTTCGATGGCTTTGCCAATTTTATTTTGGTCAAAATCTTGATTGCCAATTTTATATAATATATTGTTTGGGAAAGTATCGCGATATTTGAAAGCATAGTTTCCTATTAAACTATTGAGGTGTTTTTTAAAACTATTGATATTATTATTAAAAGCAATAAAATTATATTTTGTTTTTTGTGTATTCAAAAAGCTTTGCATCGCTTGTTCATAAATATCTGAAACAAGCAATTTGCTTCTCAAGTTTGATTTTTCTTCTTCAAAACTTTTTGGTTTTGTTTCATCAATTTTTTGAATCAGATAAAAAGCTTGTTTAGTTTCAACTGGCTCTGAAATATCACCGATTTTCTTGATGCGATAAGCGGCTTCTTCAAAAACAGGCGTATAATAATGAATTCCAAACCAATCTATTTTTCCACCAAATTGTTTTGAATTTTCGTCATCGGTATAGCTTTGTACTAAATCATTGAAAGATGTGCCACTTTTAAATAAGCTGTATATTTTTTGCATCGTGTCGCGTAATGCTTGAACGCTTGCAGGATCATTTGGATTTAGAATATTTTTTTTGATAATTGCCACTCTCAACATTGGTCGAGCTGGTCTTGTATCATTTAATTTTAGAATGTGATAGCCATATTTTGTTTGGAATGGAGCTGAAAATTCTTTTGGCTTTAAAGCGTATGCTGTGTTTTCCAATTCTGGTAATACAATTTGATAACTATTGAACCAACCTAAATAGCCATCTTTTGTATTTGTGTTTTTATCTTCTGATTCTTTTGCGGCAATTTCAAAAGTGCTTTTCCCACTTTTAATTTTTTCGTAGATTGCTTTGATTTTTTTCTCAGCAATTGTTTTTGTTGAATCATTGTAAAAAGGTACAAAAATATGACTCAAAGAAACATCTATTTTAGAACGTTCATATTCTTGCATTAAAATTTTATCTAAAACTTCTTTTTCTAAATAACTATTGATAAGTTGATTTTCATAAGTGGCAAATTCTTCTTTAAATTTATTGTTGTTGAATAAGCCCAATTCATTGGCTTCTTTGAGTTTTAGCCTAAAATTGATGTATAAGTCCAAATAATCATCAACTGATTTTTTGGTATATTTATTTATTCCTGAGAAATTATTCTTGTTGTAGATATATTCAAACTCACTCAGTTTTACTGGCTCATTTCCTATTGTAAATAAAACATCATCTTGTGCTTTGGAAGAAAATAAAGCATAAACTAAAAAAAAGACAAGTAAAGACTTTTTCATACTACATAAAATATTGAGAATAACAAAAATATAGAATTTGATGATGAATATATAAAGAAATATGTACTAATGTAAAGGCATTTAATTATTTTTAACAACCAATGAGAAAAGTACAAAAGATAGAAGTTTTAAAAATTGACAAGATAGCTGCAGAAGGAAATGGTATAGCTAAAACGGAACAAGGTATTTATTTTGTTGAAAAAGCCATTCCGGGCGATGTCGTGGAAGCAAAAATCATTAAAAAGAAAAAAGATTATGGCATAGCTAAAATTCAAAAAATTCTTGAACCCGCTAAAGAAAGAATTGATGCCGTTTGTGCACACTTTGGAACTTGTGGCGGTTGTTATTGGCAGAGTGTCAATTATTCCACTCAAGCGGAATTTAAGCAGCAAATTGTGTTGGAAACTTTTTGGAAAATTGCTAAAATTAAAATTGAAAATCCTTTGCCCATATTAGCTGCACAGCAAATATTTGAGTATCGGAACAAAATGGAATATACGTTTTCCAATCGTGCATGGTTGACTGATGAACAAATTCAAAGTGATGAAGTCTTTGAAAAAAGAGCATTGGGCTTTCACGTTGCAGGTAGTTTTGCTTCGATTTTGCAGATTGACAAATGTTATTTACAAAACGATTTTGCTAATAAAATTCGCAATCATATTTATCAATTTTGTTTAGACAATAATTTTGAGTTTTATAATTTGAAACTTCAGGAAGGTTTTGCTAGAAATTTAATTATTAGAAACACCACCTTAGACGAATGGATGGTAACGGTTTGTGTGGCTCAGTCTAATCAAACACAAATTGATTTAATGATGCAGAATATACAAACGAGTTTCCCTCAAATTACTTCTTTAAATTATGTAATTAATACTAAAAAGAACGATAGTATTTATGATCAAGAAGTAATAAATTTTGCAGGAAGACCTTATATTATTGAAGTTTTAGATGGCATAAAATATAAAATTAGTACAAAGTCATTTTTCCAAACGAATAGTTTCCAAGCAAAATTATTGTATGATGTAACCGTCAAATTTGCTAAGATTGAGCCAAATGATATTGTGTATGATTTGTATTGTGGTACGGGAAGTATTGCCTTGTATATTGCAAAATATTGCAAGCAAGTTGTTGGTATCGAACAAATAGATGATGCGATTATTGATGCTCGAGAAAATGCACAAATAAATCAAATTTCAAATGCAAAATTTTTTACAGGAACAGTAGAAAAATTGTTAGATGAAGCGTTTATCCGAGAAAATAAAATGCCAGATATTGTTATCCTGGACCCACCTCGTGCTGGATTGCACAATCAAGTCGTTGAAACCTTATTGATAGCAAAACCCAAACGCATTGTTTATGTAAGTTGTAATCCTGCAACACAAGCCAGAGATGTGCAATTGTTGTCTGCTCAATATAATTTATTGGAAAGTCAGGCAGTGGATATGTTCCCACATACTTATCATATTGAAAATGTAGTGTTATTAGAATTAAAAGAAGAAGCATAAAATGACCCAACAAGGAAAAATAAATACACTTTTCTTGTCGTATGATGGCATGACAGACAGCTTAGGGCAATCGCAAGTTTTGCCATATTTAGTTGGATTATCTAAACAAAATTTTCATATTACCATCATCAGTTTTGAAAAAGAAGAAGCTTTTGAAAAAAATAAAGCTTCAATTCAACAAATTGTAGATACCAACCAAATTACTTGGTTACCTTTAAAATATACCAAAAAACCGCCTGTATTTTCTACTATTTACGATGTTTATAGATTAAAAAATCTGGTAAAAAAACAAATCAAAACAAATCATATCCAAATTATTCATTGCAGAAGTTACATCACGGCATTGATTGGTTTGTGGGCAAAAAAGAAATTTGGTACTAAGTTTATTTTTGATATGCGAGGTTTTTGGGCAGATGAACGAGTGGACGGAAATATTTGGAATCTAGAACATCCATTGTATAAAAAGGTTTATCAATTTTTTAAGCAAAAGGAAATTGAATTTTTACAAAATGCTGATTATACCATAAGTTTAACACACAACGCAAAAAACGAAATTTATAGTTGGGAAAGTTTTAAAAATAAAAAACCACTTATAGAAATTATTCCTTGTTGTGTAGACACCAATTTATTTAGTAAAGTAAACGTGAACAAGCAAGAAGTAAGAAATTGGAAACAAAAATTACAAATCCAAGATAATGATTTTGTTTTGACCTATTTAGGTTCTGTGGGAACTTGGTATATGTTAGATGAAATGATGGCATTTTTTGCCCAATTAAAAACACATAAAACAAATGCAAAGTTTTTATTTATTAATAAAGATGAACATCAACATATTTTAGAAATTGCAAAAAAGTATAAAGTAGAGGATAGTGTCATTTTAAAAGGTGGCAATAGAACAGAAGTTCCAGAATTGTTGAGCTTGAGTGCTATTTCTATTTTTTTTATTTTGCCATCTTATTCTAAAAAAGCATCATCGCCAACCAAGCAAGGAGAGTTAATGGCATTACAGATTCCCATTGTTTGTAATGCAGGTGTAGGTGATACTGATTTTGTAGTAGAGCGTTATCACTCAGGATTTATAGTTAATGATTTTAAATTTGATGTAATAATAGAAAAATTAAATCAAGAGAATTGGCAACAGAATTTTGATTTCGATAAAATTCGCAATGGAGCAATGGACTATTTTTCTTTAGCAAATGGGATTGAAAAATATGCAAATATTTATAGAAAAGTATTGCTTTCGTAAATGCTATAATTCTATATTTTTAAGAATATCAGTAGATAAATCAACCAATTCACTTGTAATCATTGCTGTTGCACCCCAAAGTGTTCTGCCATCTAAATCATAATATGGAGCTTGTAAAGTTATGCCCATGGCAGAATGTATGGGTTTCTCCAATATTTCTGCATAAACTAAATTTTCTAAGGGCATTTCAATAATATTATCTACTTCATTTTTACTAAGATGATAAGTCGGTACTTCATTAATAAAACCAACAATTGGTTGAATTAAATAATTGCTGGCAACAACATAGAGTTTAGATAATTTCCCAAGCACTTGAATTTTTGAAGCCTCAATTCCAATTTCTTCATAAGTTTCTCTTAAAGCTGTAGCGGTATAATTTTTATCGTTTTTTTCTCTACCTCCTCCAGGAAAACTAATTTGTTTACTGTGTACACCTGTATTCGCTGGACGCTCTATAAATACCACATTAATTTGATTGTTTTTTGGAAAAAGCAAAACCAAAACAGCACTTTTTTTGGCAAATGGATTGGTAGGAATACTTAAATTTTTCGCACTTGGATAATAAGGTTGGAGTTTTTATGTGCAGAAGTACCTGGTAGTTTTCTATCCAAATTGGTAGAAATTTTTGCTATCATTTGTTCAAAGCTTTGCATAATCCTATCTTAATTAAAAATCTATGAGAGTTATCATAAATATTCTGTCAAAAATGTTATGGTAATTTATTTAGTTTTTGTAAATTTACAGAATTAATTAATCAATGCGACCCATGAGAAAAAATAAGTTAATATTATTATTGTCATTAATGAGTTTTGTTGTTCTTTTTTCCTGTAAAAGGGACGATAATGCAAAAAATGATAGAAGTAGAACATTGAATAGAATCCTTTTTGGTTCTTGTTCAAGCCAGCATAATGATGTAGTTGGCATATACAATTATATGGGTGCTCAATATCCTGACTTATATTTAGCAATGGGTGATAATATTTATGGTGATTTCTTTGCTATTTTACCAGGAACGTATGATTATATGAGAATGGCTTATGAAAATATGTTTGCAAAGCCAGAGGTAAAAAGATTTTATGATAAAGTTGAAACTTTAGCAGTTTGGGACGATCACGATTTTGGTCAAAATGACGGAGTGATAGATAATCCTGCAAAATATTATGCAAAAACTTTGTTGTTTGATAATTTCAAAGTTGCTCCAGATGATCCAAGAAGATTTAATCCGAGTGGTGAAATTTATGCAAATTATGAATATGGAGATGATGCACATAGAGTTCAAATTATTATGTTAGATAATAGATGGAACAGAACGCCTTATGCAGCACCTGGACCACTTTCTGCATTATCTGGTTATGATTCAATTGTTACTCCAGATGCTAGAATGATGAGTGATGAGCAATGGGCTTGGTTAGAAGAACAATTCAAAAGACCAGCTAAATTAAGATTTGTCGTTTCTGGAACACAATTTTCAGCATCGTATAATGGAGGAGAGGCTTGGAGTGTAATGCCAAACGAAAAAAGAAGAATGGTTGAATTAATTAAATCTACTCGTGTAAATGGTCTTGCATTTTTAAGTGGAGATGTGCATTTTGGCGATGAAAATGTTTTGAAAGTACCTGATTGTTATCCAATTTTTGACTTTACTTCAAGTGGATTAACACATTATACAAGTTCTCCGTATGCAAGTACAAACAGAATAAAAGGAAGTGGAGCTCCATTTGCTGGTTTAAATTTTGGACAAATTGATATTGATTGGAACAAAACACCAATTGAATATACTGTTACTATTAGAAATTCAACTGCTAAACCTGTCATTACAAGAAAGATAAGCGTTGCAGATATTTCTTTCTAAATAGGAATTAACTAAATTATATTCTATTAAAAGTGGTTTTATTAAACCACTTTTTTTATTTTTGAAGTATGAATTTATTTGAGCAAACACAACAACTTTTAGAAGACGTTAAAGCATATCCGATTGCTTCAGCACAAGAATTAGAACAATTCAGGATAAAATTTTTAGGAACAAAAAATGTTTTAAAAGATATATTTGCCCAAATGAAATCTGTTCCTAATGAACAGAAAAAGGAATTTGGACAATTAGTGAATCAAGTGAAATTGGCTGCTGAAGAAAAATTTGAAACAGCAAAAGCTCAATTCTCCACCACCCAGAAAACAGCTTCAAATATAGATTTAACTTTACCAGGCGAACATTTGCCTATTGGCAGCAGACATCCAGTGAATATTGTAAAAAGCCAAATCATTTCTATTTTTAATAGAATTGGTTTTTCGATTGCTTTAGATAGAGAAATGGAAGATGATTGGCATAATTTTACAGCATTAAATATGCCCGAAGACCATACCGCACGGGATATGCAAGATACTTTTTATTTACAAGTAAATCCTGCGATGTTGTTGCGTACGCATACTTCTTCTGTGCAAACTCGATTAATGGAAAAACAACAACCGCCCATTAGAATTATTGCACCAGGTCGTGTTTTTAGAAACGAAACAATTTCTGCTCGTGCACATTGCTTTTTTCATCAAGTAGAAGGCTTGTATGTTGATGAGCATGTTTCTTTTGCCGATTTATTACAAACCTTAGATTTCTTTGTAAAAGAAATGTTTGGAAAAGAAACTAAAATCAGATTACGTCCATCTTATTTTCCATTTACAGAACCATCGGCGGAAGTAGATGTTTCTTGTTTTATTTGTAATAGTAAAGGTTGTAATGTTTGTAAACACACAGGTTGGGTAGAAATTTTAGGCTGTGGAATGGTAGATCCCGCAGTATTGGATAATTGCGGAATTGATTCTAAGAAATACACAGGGTTTGCATTTGGAATGGGCGTAGAACGTATAACGATGTTAAAATATCAAATTAATGATTTAAGATTGTTTTCAGAAAACGACATGCGTTTTTTGAAGCAATTCCAATCTGTATAAATACAAATGTATGTTTACTTTATGGTTGATAATTTCTATTTGTTTAGCAATAGCCTATTTTTTGTTACAACTATTCTTTTATTATCAGTGGAGGCAAACAGAAACTATTACAAATACAGAAAGTACCGTAAATACTAGCGTCGCTATTATTATTCCAGCAAGAAATGAAGCTCAAAATATTTCTAAATTATTAGATGCTATATTTCAACAAGATTTCCCAAAAGAATTAATAGAAATTATTGTAGTAGATGATTGCTCAGAAGATGAAACATTAGCTATTGTACAACAAAAATTACAACAAAATACCATAGCCTATAAAGTTTTAGAGCTTAAAAATTTTATTGATGTAGAACATTTGAATGCACATAAGAAAAAAGCAATTTCAATTGGTGTTGAGCAAACCAACCAAGAACTTATTATTACAACAGACGCAGATTGCATTGTACCTAAAAATTGGCTTAAAAAAATTGTACAAGTTTATGAATCCACAAATGCCAATTTAATTGCGTCTCCTGTATTGTTACATTCTTCAACACATTTTACCTTTTTTTCTAGATTTCAGATTTTAGATTTTTGTGGTATGCAATTGATTACAGCAGCTTGTATTAAAAGTGGCATTTTTAATATGGGGAATGGTGCTAATTTAGCCTACAAGAAAAGTGCCTTTAAACAGGTTAATGGATATGAAGGAATCAATGAAAAAGCAAGTGGCGATGATATGTTATTGGTATATAAAATTGCACAAATAGATAATAACAAAGTTTTTTTTAATAAAAACATAGAAGCCACTACGCAAACCAAAATTGTCCATAATTTAAAATCATTTTTACAACAACGATTTCGTTGGACAAGTAAAGCAATGGATTATCAAGACAAGCGAATGACAATGATGTTAGGTATGGTTTTGTTGTTTTGTGTGAGCATGGTCGTTAATTTTGCAATGATAATTGGTATTATTTTGTATTACCAAATTTTCCCAAATCATACGATTGTTGGCTATTTGCAATTTTTGTCTGTATTGTTTTTTTTAATTGTTTTTAGCTTTCAGTTTGTTTTAAAAACGATAGCAGATTATATTTTATTAAATGAAGCCAGTTCATTTTTTAATGAAAAAAGGCAGTTGAAAGGATTTATAATTTCTGAAATATTACACATTGCTTATATTGTTTATGTTGGAATTTTGGGCAATTTTGTTTCAGTTAAATGGAAGGATAGAACGGTAAAATAATTTTACGAAAAAACCACAAAACCATATATAGTAAAATGCCTTGCAAATCGCAGAAATTAATGTAGTTGCGTTTTGAAGAAACTCATCATTCGTTCAAATGCTTTTTTTCCTTGACTATTATTGAAAAACAAATCTGGAATGCCGTGTGGTAAAGCATAATGGTAATTTTCTAGTCTTTCGCCCAATTCTTCTTTTAATTCTACTCCTTCAAAAAGCCATATTCATACACCTTGGGTTGGATTTTTTCAGCTAAAATGGCTAATTTGCTTCTCAATGTGCCAATCAAGTTCATGTAGGTTGCGTCATCACTTTTGGTGTTCATTCGGCCTTTGTCGTTTCTGCCTTGGAAATGCTCGCGAATGTCGTACAAACTAGCGTTTACGTTTACATCTTTTTGTGCATGATAGTATTTCCATAGTTCACGCCCGGCATCAAAAACAGCTTGGGCTTCTTCTGAAAAAACAAGTGGTGTATTTTCTTGATTTTTGTCCTCTTCAAAAAGTGTGGCTGCTGTGCTTTCCGTTTTTACCTTCCCTTTGATGAAATCTGTCATAAACGAACTCTCAAACTTGGCTTGGGCGTTTACTTCGTATTCGGTGAAGGGTATCCAATGGTTGGTGCCTTCTTTGGTTGTAATTCTGTTTTGCCCATGAAACAAGGTAAAGGCTAAACAATCGTTCTGAAATTCTACATCTGTTTGCCAGCCGTCAATTGGATATAAAAATTGGTCTCTGTCGTTGAGCCAAGATGCTTCGATGCAGTGACGAGCTGAGAAATAAATTGATGTTTCAAGCATGTTTGTTGCAGTTATTGGCAAGTAATAAACATGTCTTGTGCCTATATTAATTGATAAAAATAAGAAATCTTGATTTTGAAAGTCTGGTGCTGGACTTGGCAAATACCCGATAATTTGATTTTGGCTTTTGTCATAAAAAAGTTTAACCCATTTATTGATATTTTGACTTAATTCTCCATAAAAATTCTTCGTGTTTTGATAATTTCCATTTTTATCAAATACATCTGTTTTTACAACATCAATTTTAGATTTTTGTGCGGTGTTCCAAACTGTAAAACCAATAGGAAATTTTCCTTTCACATTGTCAAAGGTATCACCAGGCACAATAAAGCCACTTACATATTCAGCCAAAAAGAATTCTTTAAACTTCTTAAAATTAGAACCATTGACAAATTTTAATTTCGAAAATTGCCCTAAAATACTGCCCGGAATTTTTTCATAGATAATTGCCATAAATAAGGCAAAAATCTCATTGGTTGCAGGTCCAATTTTGGGCTTCATCACATCATTTATGGTAAAATTAGTGGTAACACCTCCTTTGTTTTCTCCTGTTCCAGTAACTGTTTTAGCATTTGTTGCCTCCGCATACGGTGGATTGATATACACCACCAATTTCTTTCGTTTTTCTTCGTTGTTGATGATGTCAAACAAGCTGTCGGGCATTTTTCCACCTTTTGATATGGGAATAAACTCATCGTTCAAGAAATCAAACTGAAACACGTTGTTTTTGAGCAAATTGGCTCCGTGGTCTATGCGTTCGTGTATTACGTTTACATCGGCTTGGTCGAGCGTGCTGGCGTATATGTTGTATTTGTTGGTTAAACCTGCCAATAGGTTTCCGGTTCCTGCAGCACAATCCCATACGTAATAGTCGTCTTGCCAGTTTTCGCCTAAATAATCGGTCAAGTATTTTTGAGAAAGTTCAACCCAAATACGTGGGGTAAAAAATGCACCTTTACGTTCACGAATGTCTTGTGGCACGAGCAAATCTCTACGTTCAATGATGTAATCTTGAAACTCTTTTTGTGGTGGACGTTTGTATTGCTTCCAAAACTGCAAATAAGTATCTTTATTTTTAAGTGAAATGGTGGCATCAAACATCTGCTTGATGTTTTCTTTGGCAATTTTGTAGCCTTGTTTTTCAAACACCACAAACAAACTATCGCGAATGGTCAAGTCATCTTCAATATTTTGGGTATCTCTATCGTCCACAAAAAGGTCGGCCAAATAGAAATCGCTGTCCAAAATATTGGCTTTTTTCAGTTCCTCCCAATTTACATCAATGATGGGTTTCACAATTTCCAACCAACGCAAATACAGCGGAATAAAGTTGTTTTTGTTGATTTTTAATTTGCTGGTAGTGGTTGCTTTGGCTACGTTGTTTTTGATAAACGCTTCTAACTCTTTGTTGTCTTTTTCGTAGTCAAAAATGTAGGTGTGTTGTGCCAATGTTTTCTCTACACGTTCTTTAATCAACTGAAACTCTTTGGTTTCGTGGTTGCTCGGCGTAACATTCCAATTGAAATCATTCAAGTAAAAAATATCTTGAATATTGATGTAGGGCACAAAAGCAAACTTCTTAAAATCAAAGGCACCTAGAAAAGCCGGTGGCAAGGTTTTGTCAAAAGTGCGGGCTTTACCAATCGTTAAAATCAACTGTACAAACATGGTTGTTGCATCGTAATTTCCTGTTTTGGCTTCTGCCCACAGCAACGGAATTCTACTAAACAGATTGTTTTGTTTCGGGAATACAGTAAAATCGATGTTTCCTAAAATTTCAGTTGTATCAAAATGTTTAAACCAGTCCGCCCCGACTTTATTTTTTAGCTCTTCTTCTCGAATGTTTTTGTATTTCATTGCTTTTCTATTCCAAATTGTACTTAAAGATACTAACTACTCATGTAAAAGCAATATTTTCTATATAAAAGCAACTGTTTTTGCTAGGCTTCAACAACTATAGAATGTTATTCTGTTCATTATTGTTTTGCAATTCTAATGAACTCGTCTTCTACTTCATAAAATGTAAAAATTTGTATAATTAATGTAGTTGCGTTTTGAAGAAACTCATCATTCGTTCAAATGCTTTTTTTCCTTGACTATTATTGAAAAACAAATGTGGAATGCCGTGTGGTAAAGCATAATGGTAGCTTTCTAGTCTTTCGCCCAATTCTTCTTTTAATTGTTTAATTCTACTTGGAGGACAAAAAGCATCTAAATATACAAAATGTCCTTGAACTTTATTTTTAATTGAAGCAGAACAATCTTTTGGAATACCACTACCATCTCGTCCAAAAGAATGATGGAAAACGACTGGTGCTTTTACTTCTTCACGAATGGCAGCATGCAATACAAAACCACCAGTTAAACACTGTCCGATTACGCCCATTTGCGTTTCATCAACATTTTTAAAAGCTTTAAAATGGTCTAAAATTTCAAAAAACTCCATTAACGGTTCATTTTGATTGGGTGCATTATTTCGAACCATTTCGTTCATTAAAAATTGAACACAATATTTTGCAACAGAACTACCACCACTATATAAATCTGGAATAACAACATTGTAATTGCCTTCTTTGCTTAATATTTCAGCACATTTTAAATTCACTTTTTGTACACCCATTAAGTCTGGTAAAAACACAATTCCAGGACGTTTTTCATTTCCAGAAGCCTGAAAATAAAAAGCATCTATTGTTCTATTCATTAATTGAAACTCAATTTTTTGCATATTTATATTTTTTGTGATGGACTAAAGGTATTTGTTTTAATTGAAAAATTCAATAAAAATATATTTAGTAGATAGATTTAATATCTAAAGAAAATTTTACAAAAAAGCCTATTGTTGTTCAATGAACACCCTTAAATTTTTACTTAAAAATTCTGTGTTTTTCTTTTGCCAAGATGTACGAAGATGATAAGGAGAGTCATAAAAATGGCTTTTGTCTGCAATGCCATCAGAAGGCAAATTAAGCGTTTGAATCTCAGGGAATATTCTTTTAAAATAGTCTAATACCAAATCATCTGCAACTTGTTTCGTGAGCGATTGCCGAGCAACTGAAGGAAAGTTAATAAAAAGTTGCACTTGTTTTGATTGGCAATAATCATTGTATGTATTCAAATAATTTATGGCATGAACATTAAATGTAGTATCAATTGCAATATTATAAGAGAAAAATGTTCGCTCTCCTTCAGCATTTATTATATCACCATAGTTATTATGAAATTCTTTAACAACTCTTAAAACTTCGGCTTCAGATGCAAAAACATGTTTTATCAACATAATTTCTAAGAAAGCTCGATAATGAAAAAGAGATTGGGCTAAAAAACTTTTCATCTGATTAAAATCGGTCAAAGCTCCTTTTAAAACACCATTATAAACGGACATCAATTGTACTAGTTCATAATTGCCATAAAATCCGGTTTCTGTTTGAAACATACCATATTCTGGCGATAGAATAATAATGTCATCTTTGGTAAGAAATGGTTTTATATAATTTAGAGAATGTAATAAACCGACATTGCCTTGCAAGCCTGCATTTACAACCGCATAGTCCGGAAAATTCTTTTTTAAAATTGGAGAATAGTAACAAAATTTTGCATTAGAGCCTCCAATTAGAATAATCTTTTTTGATTGTTTTTGTTTTTCTAATAACCCTGATTTGAATTTATATAATTCTGCTAAATAACTACCATTTATGCGTTTATTACTTAGCAAAAGATATAACACCATTGAGCAAATAAGCAATGGTAATAGAAACTTTAATATTTTGAAAAATAATTTACCCATAAATGTTAGAATGCGAAATAGATGAAATCTGTTTTTTGATTTTTAGAAATAAAAAACCAAATGGTAATAAACACAAAATAATATATGGAATACCTTAGGAATTTATTTTTAATGTTAAGTTTTAATACAATTTCTTGTCGTCTTTGTATCCATTCAATTAGAATAAAAATACAAAGCAGAATTATTATTTTTAGATGGCTTTTATCTATGGCTATCCAAGATTTTGTAAACAATAATTGTATATATTCAAAAGCTTTTTCAATACTTTCTGCCCTAAAAAATATCCATGCAAAACAAACTAATGAGAAAGTGCTAATCAATTGAAAAAACTCTTTTAAGTTGGGTAGTTTTTTATCTTGAGCAATAATATCTAAATAATGTCGATTGGTTTTCAATAAAACTGATGGGACAATATATAGTGCATGTAAAAAACCCCAAGCAATAAACGTAAAATTAGCACCATGCCAAAACCCACTTACCAAGAAAATAATAAAAGTATTTCGTATCGTAGCAGACAATCCATTTTTACTTCCGCCCAAAGGAATATATAAATAGTCCTTGAACCAAGAAGACAATGAAATATGCCATCTTCGCCAAAACTCGGCAATACTTCTTGAAAAATATGGGAATGAAAAATTCTTTAATAATTCAATACCCAAAAGCTTTGCAGTTCCAATTGCAATATCTGTATAGCCTGAAAAATCTCCATAAATTTGAAAAGCAAAAAAAACCGCACCCAATGCTAAACTAATGCCCGAAAATTCCCCAGGCTGATTAAAAATAGTATTGACATATTCTGCACAAGTATCTGCAATGGCTATTTTTTTAAACAAGCCCCAAAGAATTTGTTTTAAGCCATCTTTTGCTTGATTTAAGTCAAAGATTCTCTCCCTCTTAATTTGGGGCAAAAGATGCGTTGCCCTTTCTATTGGACCAGCAACTAATAAAGGAAAGAAACTAACAAAAACGGCGTAATCAACTAAGTTTTTTTCGGCTTTTATCCTACCTTTATATATGTCAATTACATAAGATAAACCATGAAAAGTATAAAAAGAAATACCGACAGGAAGTATAATTTTAAGTGTATGTATGTTGGGTTTTAAGCCAAATTGGGCAATCAAATCGGCAAAGGAGGAAATGAAAAAATTATAATATTTGAAAAAGCCTAAAAAGCCTAAATTTAAAGAAATACTTAACCAAAGCCAACGTTTTTTTATGGAAATATTTGTTGCACCACACATCTTGATACCTGTAATATAATCAAGTAGAATAGAAAAGGACAATAGAAATAAAAAACGCCAATCCCACCAAGCATAAAAGAAAAAGGAACTAACTAAAATTAGAATATTTTGAACTTTTAATTGCTTAAAAACTTTCCAATATAAACAAAAGAAAATGATAAAGAAAATTAAAAATTCAAATGAATTAAAAAGCATTCTGAA
>CAYYMF010000039.1:0-23272 GCA_964472755.1 uncultured Chitinophagales bacterium
CGGAAAGCCTGTCGCAATTAAACCATCACTTAACTGAGTTGTTGTAGATACATTAATTACTTGTCCATTTAAAAATGCACCTTGATTTTTAGTAGCATAAAAACATTCATCACGATTGGGTTCATAAACGACACCAACTTGAATTTCATTTTTATAAGCTAATGCAACTGAAATACCAAAAACAGGTACTCGATGTATGAAGTTTGTTGTGCCATCTAGTGGATCAATAATCCATTGCCAATCACTTGAACTTAATTCAATAGTAGCTTCTTCTGTAAGAAATGATGCTTCTGGTACAATGTTTTTTAATTGAGCAACTAAGGAAAGTTCAGTTTCTTTATCAACGTAGGTAACTAAGCTATTTAAGCTTTTTGTTTCAATATCTTGATTACTAATTTTACCAAATGCTTCTTTAATAATTGAAGATGCATTCTTTACAGCATCAATTGTTGCTGTTTGGATTTCAGTTAAATTCATAAGTTAAAAATACAATTATTTCTAAAAGTATTTTAGTTATAAATTGAAAGAAAAGTAGATTAATTACGTTCTCTAGCTTTTGCAACTAAAGGCATTCTGCTATTTTGTTTCTTATAGATATTCAAAATTAAATCAGCATCTTCGCCATTGGTATTAAAGAATGAGAAATTTTGCATTATTCTAATCTCATTGATTTTTTTACTATCTACGCCTGTATCTTTTCTAAGCATATCCAAAATAACTTTTGGTGTAATGCCATCTTGTTTACCTTTTGCAAAGAATAATCTTACATTTTGTTTGCTACTGCTAATTTTTCCAGCTACTGGTTCTTTTATTACTTTATAAGATTTTGGATTTAACTCATCTTTTACAAAATGCTTGATTAATGCAGCAATTGCAAAATTAGGTTCATTTTCGCCTAAAATTTCTTGAGCAAAAGTTAAATACTCTTCAAAGTGTTCGGTTTCAATGATAGATTCTACTTCGTCTTTTATTCTGTTTTTCTTAATTTTTACCATCTCGTAAGCATCAGGTAATTTGCCTTTTTGAATATCGGCTTTGCTAATGCTTTTAATGAATGATAATTTTCTTCTTTCAGATGGATCAATGATAGACATTGCCTTTCCAGTTTTTCCAGCTCGACCAGTTCTTCCAATTCTGTGTACATAAGATTCTGGATCTTGTGGTAAGCCATAATTGATGACATGTGTTAAATCGCTAATATCAATGCCTCTGGCAGCCACATCAGTTGCTACTAAAACACCATATTTGTTGCTTTTAAATTGCTTTACAACTTTCTCTCTTAAATTTTGTTGAATATCACCATGTAATGAATCTGCACTATAACCTTTTTCATTCAAATGATTACTAATTTCAATCGTTTCAGCTTTTGTATTACAGAAAATAATTCCATAGAAGTCTTCTTCAACATCTAAAATTCTAGATAAAGCATCAAAACGATCTCTATCTGGAACCTCAAAGTAAGATTGCTCAATACTCATATTGGTAATCTCTTTCTTTTGAATTTGTATCATATCATATTCGCCCATGTATTTTTTAGCCAAATTCAAAATTCTAGAAGGCATAGTTGCTGAAAATAACAACATACGTCTATCTTCATTACATGATTTTAAAATTAATTCAATATCATCAATAAAGCCCATATTTAACATCTCATCGGCTTCATCTAAAACCAAGAAATCGATGTCGTCTAATTTTAATTTTTTTCTATTGATTAAATCGATAACTCGACCTGGTGTACCTACTACAATATGAGCACCTTTTTCTAATTCACTCATTTGCTTTCCAATTGGAGCACCACCGTAAACCGTACTAATCCATATTTTTTTTGAGCCTTTGTAGGCTTTAATTTCATCTGCAACTTGAATGGCTAATTCTCTAGTTGGTGCTAAAACTAAAGCTTGTACCGCTTTTTTATTTGCTTTAAATCTTTCGATGATAGGAAGTCCAAATGCTGCTGTTTTGCCAGTACCAGTTTGAGCTTGTCCTACAATATCTTTCTCTCCGTTTAAAAGTAAAGGTATAGTTTGTTCTTGTATTGGTGTTGGTTGTTCAAACCCTTTTTTTTCAAGTGCGATTAATACCTCTTCAGATAAACCCAACGCTCTAAATCCGTCCATATTTTAAATAATTAGGGTGCAAAGATACGTAATTATTTGTTTGCTGAAGAATGCTTTGGTGTTAGCAATTTATGAAATAATTGATGTTTTTAACAAATTGATGTAAACTAATTTCTTTTTGGAGCTTCCTCATTCTCCGTTTCGTTTACATCATTATTTGAAGATTCTTTTGCTTTAATATTTTCTAAAGTCGGATGTTCTTCAACGAAATGAATTTTCACAGTTTCTTTTTTCTTGGAATATAATCTTTAAGAATGTTTTCATATTCTTGTATTTTTCTAGCCATTTTTTCTTTTTCAGCTATGTGTGCATCTATAACACCTTTGAGCGTTTGAGCATCATTTGCAGGGCTTTTTAACCCAGCAATTGTACTTCTTAATTCTAAATTTTCAATCTTCAAATCTTCCAATTCCTTTCTATTTAACTCATAATTTCTGAGATAATAGCCTCTAGTAAACCATCCAATGGCACCAGTAATTAAACTTATTATTAATAAGATAACAATTCCAAAAGTCATACCATTAATTTTAGATAAAAATTGAATACCTAAAGTTAATATTTTTTTTATTAAAATGGCTATAAAATTATATCTTTGCAGTGTATGTCTTCCATATTACTGCATCAAGAGGAAATTAATTTAATCATCAACCGCTTAAGCAGACAAATTATTGAACTCAATAATTTAGACGCTACAGTTATTATTGGCGTACAACCACGTGGTATTTTTTTGGCCGAGAAGATTCATCATCTGATAGAACAATTAGCAAATACTAAAATTCCGTATGGTACAATTGATGATACGTTTCATCGCGATGATTTTAGACGTGGAAAAATTGTAAAGGCTAATGAAACAAATATTAATTTTGAAATAGAAAATAAGAATGTTATTCTAATAGATGATGTACTATATACAGGAAGAACCATTCGAGCTGCCTTAGATGCTTTATTAATGTACGGAAGACCAAATAAAATAGAATTGTTAGTATTAATAGACAGAAGATTTAATAGAGAATTGCCAATTCAGCCTGATTTTGTTGGAAAAACTATCGATACAATTGAAAAAGTTAAGGTCCTTGTTCAATGGAAACAAAATGAACAAGAACAAGATTTTGTTATTTTTGAAAACGAAAATTAAATG
This sequence comes from uncultured Chitinophagales bacterium, assembly GCA_964472755.1. Lineage (GTDB taxonomy): Bacteria > Bacteroidota > Bacteroidia > Chitinophagales > JADIYW01 > JADJSS01. Next base: position 3,256 of record CAYYMF010000039.1, read on the forward strand.
GAAAAATTAGCCAATAAACACTTAATTGCAATCGAACAACTAAGTACAGGTGAAATTGAATTAATCCTTGAAACAGCACAACAATTTAAAGAAGTTATTAATCGACAAGTAAAAAAAGTTCCAACTTTAAGAGATATTACTGTCGCTAATTTATTTTTTGAAAATTCCACAAGAACAAGAACATCATTTGAATTGGCTGAAAAAAGATTGTCTGCTGATGTTGTTAATTTTTCATCTTCTACGTCTTCTGTAAAAAAAGGAGAAACACTTTTAGATACGGTAAATAATATTTTATCAATGAAAGTGGATATGGTTGTGATGCGACATCCAAGTCCAGGTGCTCACCAATATCTTGCAGATAGAATTGATGCCGCTATCATCAATGCTGGTGATGGCACACACGAACACCCAACACAAGCCTTATTAGATGCATTTTCACTTCAAGAAAAATTAGGTAATTTACAAGGTAAAAAAATTGCTATCGTTGGAGATATTTCACATTCAAGAGTTGCTTTATCCAACATCTTTTGTTTGCAAAAATTAGGTGCAGAAGTTACACTTTGTGGACCATCAACTTTGATTCCAAAATATATTAAAGATTTAGGCGTAAATATTTCTCATAATGTTGATGAAACATTAGCTTGGTGCGATGCTGCTAATATTTTACGCATTCAATTAGAAAGACAAGATATTCAGTATTTTCCTTCCTTGAGAGAATATGCTATGTATTTTGGGGTAAACAAACAACGTTTACAAAAATTAGATAAGCAGATTGTTATCATGCATCCTGGCCCAATCAATAGAGGTGTGGAAATTAGTTCAGATGTTGCAGATTCCGAACATTCTATCATTTTAGAACAAGTAGAAAATGGTGTGGCTGTAAGAATGGCTGCCTTGTATTTATTAGCTAATAAGTAATAGATTAATGATTGAAATCATTATTTCATAAGCAAGTTTCTGAATTTGGAACAAAAAGCGTATTTTCGGGGCGAAAAAATTAATTTTTTAGAATAATTAAATAAAAAAATGGGAACAACAGAGCAAATTAAATCTTTAAAAGGTGGTGAGTTTGTGATTAAAGAATCTACAACAGCACAAGTATTTACACCTGAAGATTACAACGAAGAACAATTAATGGTACGCCAAATGGCAGCTGACTTTGTTGAGAAAGAAGTAATGCCAAGATGGAAAGAAATTGAAAAACAAGAGCCAGGTTTATCTAAGAGTTTGTTGGGTAAAGCAGGAGAATTAGGTTTACTTTCAACTGCAATTCCTGAACAGTATGGCGGCATGAACCAAGATGTAATTACGGGTTGTATTATTGCTGAAGAATATGGTCGTACAGGTTCTTTCGCAACTACTGCAATTTGTCATATTGGTATAGGAACATTGCCAATTTTATATTTTGGAACAGAAGCGCAAAAAGCTAAATTTTTACCAAAATTAGCAACAGGAGAGTGGGCAGCTTCATATTGTTTAACAGAGCCAAGCTCAGGTTCTGATGCATTAGGTGCAAAAACTACAGCTACACTTTCTGAAGATGGAAAAGAGTGGATTTTAAATGGCGGCAAAATGTGGATTACCAATGCTGGTTTTGCTCATTCATTTACAGTATTCGCTAAGATAGATGGAAAAGAATTTACTGGATTTTTGGTTGAAGCAGGAACACCTGGTTTAAGTTTAGGTGCAGAGGAAGATAAAATGGGTATTAAAGGTTCGTCAACACGCCAAGTGTTCTTTGAGAATTGCAGAATTCCAGTAGAAAATATGTTAGGAGAAAGAGGAAAGGGACATTTAATCGCTTTCAATATCTTAAATATCGGTAGATATAAATTAGGTGCAACTGCATTGGGAGGTGCAAGACAAGCATTTAATGTAGCTGTAAATTATGCAAATGAAAGAATGCAGTTTGGAAAACATATCTCAACATTTGGTGCTATTCAACATAAAATTGCAGAAATGGCTATCCGTATTTTTGCTTTAGAAGTGGCAACATATAGATGTGCTAATGATATTGGAAAATTAGAACATGAAAACTTAGCTGCTGGTGTTGAATTTAATAAAGCGTTATTAAGTGCAGCGGAAGAATATGCGATTGAGTGTGCTATGGTTAAAGTATTGGGTTCTGAAGTTTTAGATTTTATCGTAGATGAGAATGTACAAATTCATGGTGGTATGGGCTTTTCTGAAGAGACTTCTGCACCAAGAGCGTATAGAGATTCAAGAATTGCTAGAATTTATGAAGGAACAAGTGAAATCAACAGATTATTATCAATTGATATGTTGTTGAAAAGAGCAATGAGTGGCAAAATAGATTTAATGACTCCTGGAATGGCAATTCAAAAAGAATTGATGAGTGTTCCTGATTTTTCTGACGATAGTGATGCTCCTTTTGCTGCTGAAGAAAAAGCACTTAAAAATGCTAAAAAAGCGTTTTTGTTAGTTGCTGGTGGAGCGGTTCAAAAATTGATGGCTAAAATGAAAGATGAGCAAGAAATTATTATGAATACATCAGATATGATGATTGATATTTATACTGCTGAATCATTATTGCTGAGAGTTAAGAAAATTGCTGAAAAAGGCGAGAAAATAGAGCAAGTTTATACGGATATTCTAAAAGTATTCTTTAATGATGCGATGAATAGAATTTATGTAAATGGTAAAGATGCTTTGCAATCTTACGCAGAAGGAGATGAGTTGCGAATTATGTCTATGGGCTTGAGAAGATTTACAAAATATGAGCCAGTAAACGTAAAAGAGGCAAGAAGAAGAATTGCTGCAAAAGTAATTGAAGCCAACTCTTATAATTTCTAGAAACTTTTTATATAAAAACAGCTACCGAAAGGTGGCTGTTTTTTTTATTTCAATAACAAAATACTTGCGTAGCATAAAGTACCTCTCCCTCATCATTTAAGGTAATTGCAAATCCAAAAAATCTATAATTCTTATACAACATATTTTCGCGATGACCTTCCGATGATGCCCAAAGTTCTAGTAATTCTGTTGTAATTTCTTTTAAATAAATTGTGTCTTTCAATTGTTCAGGTTCATAAGCTATAGATGCAATATTTTCGCCACAGAGATAAGCACCTTTAGGTTGATTTTTTTTGACCATCGAAATGCGTTTATTAACTGTATTGTAATCATTATTGCCAATTTGAGTATGACTAAGTTCATTGTTCCAAGCACAATAATCAGCTTGAATTTTTGCGGCTTTATCTAAATCAAAATCAGGTTTTAAGGGTAATAAATTGTCATGTTCTTTTCTGAAATTATTTAATTGAATTAGCATTTCATTGGATATAATTTGAGCTTGCAATTTTGTAAGTTGCCCAGTAATTGGAATATAGACCATTAAGGAACATTTTTTTTCAATAGGAATTATTGAATTTGGATAATGTAAAAATTGTTTATAAGAAGTATATTTTGTCTGAACTTTTTCAAACACACAATCAATAACTTTTAGGTCATTTGCTGTAATCGTGTCTGTTGAATATTTAACATAAAATGCTTTCTTATCTTTATTTGACCAAAGCTTTTCTTTTTTATCTTGAGCTATTGCAATTACAGCTACAAAATATATTAACATCATCAATAGAATTTGAAGATAGTTTTTTGAAAAATTGGTAAACATATAATTTAAACGTAGAAATATTCCAAATATTTTCCATATAAAAAAAATGAAAATATAATAATATAAATAAAAAAACTCCTAATTTAGAAGGAGCTTAATTTTTTAATTGAAAAAGGATTGTCTTCTTTGTATTCAGTACATAATTTACAGAAAACTATGTACTGTTTTTTAATAAACAACTTTACCCAAGCTAGTAATAATTGATGCGATTCTGATGCTATCCCAAATTCTTTGTTCTGTACCGCCATTTGCTAAAACAGATTGTTCGTGGCTCTTTACACACATTTCACAACCATTGATGGCTGAAATTGCTAAACTTACCAATTCAAAAAACTCTTTTCCCAATACTGGCGACATCATAATATTCATACGTAAGCGGGCAGGAGAGTTGTTGTAAACTTCTTTATCAACAAAATGTCTGAAACGATAGAATACGTTGTTGGCAGCTAATAAAGATGCACAAGCTTGAGCTTCTGCAATTTCAGCATCTGTTGCTTCATTATCTTTAGCTTTTTGTGTAAATGCATTAATTAAAAGACGATTGTTATTGTTAGTTGCAGTTGCTAATGCTAATAAATAACTTTCTTTTGAAGAAATACTTTCGGTGGTAAGTACTGATTTTACATTCATTTTTAAATCTCTCAAATACTTGCTTTCAGCCACAGAAAGTTGGATTAAAGTTTCATTGCTGTGTGTCGTATCTATACCTAATTCTTGTAAAATTTCTATTGCCGTTTCGTTCATAAAAATTGTTTTTAATGTTGTTTATAAAAAAATGAGATTAGAGTATAAGAAAATCCAATAGCTCTAATCTCAATTCTATTACTCAAAAGTTTATTACAATGTTGCTTGACCTTTCTCCCAGTTACAAGGACAAAGTTCATCTGTTTGAAGTGCATCTAAAACTCTGATAACTTCTTTTACATTTCTACCAACTGATAAATCATTTACTGCCACCCAACGAATAATGCCTTGTGGATCAACAATAAATGTTGCTCTGTAACAAACTTCTTCGCCATCTGTTAGAATACCTAATTCTCTTGCTAATGATTTTGAGGTATCTGCCAACATTGGATGATTGATTTTATTCAAGCCTTCGTGAGCATTTCTCCAGCCTAAGTGTACAAATTCTGTATCTGTTGAACCACCGATTAATACTGCATCTCTGTCTTTAAATTCTCCATTTGCATTGTCAAACTCAATAATTTCTGTAGGACAAACAAATGTAAAATCTTTTGGCCAAAAATAAATCACCATCCATTTGCCATCTTTAGTATGCACACTGTTGTCTAATGTTGCAAACTCTTTTCCTTTTTCTAAACTAACAACAGCTGTTTTGCTGAAACTTGGGAACGCTTGTCCCACATTTAATAATGCCATAATTTTTTTTGATTTGTTATTTAATAATTATTCTGTTTTAAAATTTTAGCCTAACCAAGCTTTATACATCCATAGAGTTTTCTCTTGGAATGCAATAAATTGAGTCATTAAATCTTCAACTGAAATATTGCCTTCTGCCAATTCAAATACCTCTTTTTCTATCTGTACCAATGTTTGTAAATCAGCAACGATCATTTCAACAGCTTCGCTATCTTTTGAAATATTTTTTGCTGGTTTTACTTTACTATTTTCAATATAATCTGAAAAAGTATGTAATGGTTGATAGCCTAATGTTAAAATGAGTTCAGCTATTTCATCAATTTTTACTTGTGCATCTGTGTATAATTCCTCAAATTTAACGTGTAATTCAAAGAAATTCTTGCCTTTAATATTCCAATGAATACCTCTTAAATTTTGATAATGTACTTGATAGGATGCGAGTGTTAGATTTAATTTATCTACTAAAGGATTTGCCAATGTTTGATGCTTTTTGCTTTTATCCTTTTCTTTATTTTTAATTTTATTTCCCATAATAATTTCTTTTTTGTATAACACAAAGATAAATTGTTTTGTTTGATAATAAAAATCAATTAATTTTATATCCTAATAAATTTTACTTATGATAAGTTTGACTCAATTAGAATATGTAATTGCCATAGATAATTATAAACATTTTGCAAAAGCTGCAGAAGCTTGTAATGTAACGCAACCAACTTTAAGTATGCAGCTTAAAAAGATGGAAGAAATTTTAAATATTGAAATTTTTGACAGAACAAAGCAACCAATTGTTGCCACTTTAGCTGGTGAAGAATTAATAGAACAAGCTCGAATTATTTTGCGAGAAACCAAACAATTTATGGAGCTTGCTAAAAATTTTAATACTAATATTGTTGGAGAATTTAAGTTGGGCATTATTCCAACAATAGCACCCTATTTATTGCCTTATTTTATCGGAAGTTTTCAAAGAAACTATCCTTCTGTGAAACTCAAAATTATAGAATTAAAAACTGAAGATATTATAAGACAATTAAATTTAGATGAAATAGATGCAGGTATTTTAGCAACGCCACTTAAAGAGCCAAATTTAATTGAAGAACCTTTGTTTTATGAAGAAATAAAAGTCTATGCAAAAAAGAATCATCCACTTATTAAAAAGAAATTATTAGAATCGAAAGATGTTTTAAGAACTGATATTTGGATGCTTTCAAAAGGCAATTGTTTTAGAGACCAAATAATAAATATTTGTTCATTGCATGATAATTTTGATGAAAATGTTACTTATGAAAGTTCTAGTTTGGAAACCTTAAAAAAAATGGTAGATATTGAAGGTGGTTTTACTTTGATTCCAGAATTGGCAGTTTTAGAATTGTCTGTTAAAAAATTAGATAATATAGCTGAGTTTAAATCGCCAAAACCTATACGAGAAGTCGGAATTGTGTATGCAAGAAGTGTCGCAAAGAAAAAAATATTACAGGGTTTAAAACAAGAAATCCTAAATAATATACCAGAAGATTTAAAAGATAAAAATAAAGGTAAGGTTGTAGAATGGAAATAAATAAAATTAACTTTTTCTATTTTAATTTTTTTGTAATATTACATCAATAAATTAAGTAATGTCAATAGCAACAATAGATAATTCTGCAAGCAAAAAAGGCTTTTTAGTATCCGCAATTGTACATACAATTTTGTTTTTGATATTGTTTTTTATTGTAATGGATAATCCACCTAAACAAGATATGACAGATGCAGTCATTTTAGATTTTGGAGACACAGAAATGGGCAGTGGTGGCAATAGTGATAGCTATGGTGGAGGTTCTGCTCCAATTGAAAATGTAGCTCCAGATCCACAACCTATTCAAACTAGTCCAAAGCTACAAGTTTCCACTCCGAAACCTGTTACAACTACAAAAATACCTGTTTCGGCAACTACAGTTACTAGTGTTGATGCGAATGCGATTGCTATCCAAAAGCAACAGAAATTAGATGCTGAAAAGAAAAAACAAGAGGAATTAGCTCAACAAAAAATATTAGCACAACAAAAACAGGCTGCGGCCGAATTAGCAAAAAAACAAGCTGAAGAACAAGCTGCAAAAGATGCAGTTGCAAGTGCCTTTAATAAAGGAAAGAAAGGAGGTACTGGAGGTTCAGGGAATGGAACTGGTTCAGGAGTTGGAAATAATTCTGGAAATGGAAGTGGCAGTGGTGGAAAAGGAAATAACGGTGGCTCTGGCGTTGGCGATGGAAATGGAAATGGCGGCGGAGGCAATGGAGGTTCCGGTGGTGGAACTGGTACAAATTATTCTTTAAGTGGAAGAAGTTTATTAAGCAAAAAAGTACCATTTAATAATTCACAAAAAGCAGGTTTGATTGTTATACAAATAAAAGTGGATAAAAATGGACAAGTGATCTTTGCTCAAGGTCCATACAAAGGTTCTACAACCACAGATGCCTATTTAGTAAAAATATCTGAAGATGCAGCTCGAAATTTTAAATTTTCTGCTAACTCAGATGCAGCCGAAGAACAATTTGGTACAATAACTTTTAATTATACTTTTAATTAGCGAACCTTGTCTTTTGAATGTAAATAAGCTATTCAAGATTCAAATTTTTTATTTTAGCTTCATACAACAACCAAAGTTTGCTTTTACGATAGTACTAACTATAATATTCCATCGTCTGCAAAGCTATAATAACTTTGTTGGGTAATGATAATATGATCAAGAAGAGTAATGTCTAAATTTTCAGCTGCGTTTCTAGTTTTCTTTGTGATTTTAATGTCTTGTTCACTTGGATTAATGTTTCCAGATGGATGATTGTGTACCAAAATAATTCCTGATGCTAAGTCTTGTAGTGCAATATTAAAAAGGATTTTAGCATCGACAACAGTGCCTGAAACGCCACCATGACTAACTTTTTTTATTTGTATAATTTTATTGTTTTTGGCTAATGTTATTAACCAAAATTCTTCATAATCAATATCTCCAATTTTTGGATGCATAATTTTGAAGATATCCTTGGAACAGGTGATTTTATTAATTTCTTTAGCATCAGTATGCTGTCTTCTTTTGCCTAATTCTAAAGCTGATACAATGCTAATGGCTTTAGCTTCTCCAATACCTTTGAATTTTAATAAATCTGTAATTGACTTTTTACCTAATTCTTCTAAATTATTATTGCAATTGGATAAAATATGCTTAGCTAATTCAACAGCTGTTTGTGTCTGATTGCCTGAACCAATAATTATGGCTAATAATTCAGCATCTGTTAGGTTGTTTTTTCCTTTAGATTGTAATTTTTCACGAGGTCTGTCTTCCTCAGCCCAAAGCTTTATGCTTAATCGTTGTTCTAGTATATCCATAAAAAAAAGTGTGCCTTATAAAGACACACTTTTCTGTTTATTCCATAAATTAATGGATTATTTTTTCAAACCATTCAAGTGCAACATAATTCTTGATTTTAAATTAGATGCTTTGTTTTTGTGAATTTGATTTCTTTTTGCTAATTTATCTACCATAGATACTACAGTACTCATAGAACTTTGAGCTTCAGTTGCATCAGTTAATGCTAAATATTTTCTAAGTGCATTACGAGTAGTTTTTCCATAGTAACGGTTTTCCAATCTACGTTTAGCAGTCTGTCTTATTCTCTTCTGTGCTGATTTATGATGTGCCATCTTTATTAAATTGAGTTGCAAAGATACATAAAAAATTATAAATCCATCTATATTAAAGTGAAAAAATGATTAAATCCTAAAATCTATGATTACTTAGTACTTAATTTTACTTTTTTTATCTATTTAATTCAAACAAAAGATAGATATTTGCGTTTAGAAAATTATATTTTATATTATGCAAGATTTATCAGTTATTTCTAATGCACATCCAAGTTACATAGATGCCCAATACCAAGATTATTTAAAAGACCCAAATACTGTAGAAAAAGAATGGCGTTTATTCTTTGCAGGATTTGATTTGGCTTATAAATATGGAGAAAACGGTGCTGGTACACAATTGGAAGAAGACAAAACAGCATCGTCAAAAGAATTTAGGGTACTTAAATTAATAGCAGGTTATCGAAATAAAGGTCATTTGTTAGCACATACTAATCCATTAAAACCAAGAAAAGATAGACATGCAGAGCTCGAGTTGTATAATTTTGGATTAGAAGAAAGTGATTTAGATATTGAGTTTTATTCTGGCCACGAAATCGGCATTGGAAAAGCAAGTTTAAGAACGATTGTTGATAGATTGAAAAAAATCTATACTAGAACTATCGGTTGGGAATACAACTATATGTTGGATATGGAAGCTAGAGGCTGGATGCGTGAGCAAGTGGAACATGGATATATAGCGTATGAGCATCCAATTGAAAAGAAAAAAAGAATCCTTCAGAAGTTGAATGACTCTGAGGTGTATGAAAAGTTTTTAGGAACAAAATTCTTAGGACAAAAAAGATTTTCTTTAGAAGGTGGAGAATCTACAATACCAGCATTGGATTCAATGCTGAATGTAGCTGCAAATTTAGGCGTAAAAGAAGCGATGATTGGAATGGCTCATAGAGGTCGTTTAAATATATTGACCAATATCGTTGGAAAAACTTATGAAGAAGTTTTTTCTGAATTTGAAGGCGTTTCTCCTGACGATTTATTTTCTGGAACTGGCGATGTGAAATACCACATGGGTTATTCTGGAATATATGATACCATGGATGGTAAAGAAATTTATGTAAAACTTCCACCAAACCCATCGCATTTAGAAGCAGTGAACCCAGTAGTACAAGGTTATTGTCGTGCTCAGGCTGATGCTATTTATGAATCTGATTACGATAAGATTTTGCCGATTATTATTCATGGAGATGCTGCTGTTGCTGGACAAGGTATTGTATATGAAGTATTGCAAATGGAATCTTTAAAAGGTTATACTGTTGGCGGTTCTATCCATTTTGTTATAAATAATCAAATAGGGTTTACAACTGACTTTGATGATGCTCGTTCTTCAAATTATTGTGTTTCGATAGCATCAACCATTCAGGCACCAGTTTTTCATGTCAATGGAGATGATGTAGAAGCGGTAACTTATGTGGCTGAGTTGGCTGCTGAGTATCGTCAAAAATTCAATAAAGATGTTTTTATTGATATGGTTTGTTATAGAAGATGGGGACATAATGAAGGTGATGATCCACAATATACCCAACCTACGATGTATCATTTAATCAAAGATCATACAGGTGTTCGTGATTTATACTTCAAGAAATTACAAGATTGGGGGGTTGCTGAAAAGGAACTCACCAAGAATATGGAAAAAGAATATTGGGATGAATTACAAAAACGATTGAACGATTATAAACAAAGTCCAAAAAAATATACACCTCAACAAACGGATATTGATTGGGAAGTAATCAGAAAAGCAAAAGATGAAGATTTTGAGAGCTCGGTGGATACTAAATTAGCCAAAACTAAAATGGTGAAAATCATTAAAGCTATGGTTAATACACCAGAAGGATTTCAACCATTGAAAAAGATACAACAATATTTAGATCATCGTCGTATTTTAATGCGTGAAAATAATAGTATCGATTGGGCAGCTGCTGAATTGATGGCTTATGGTGCAATTTTATTAGATGGAAAAGATGTTCGTTTAAGTGGTGAAGATGTAAAAAGAGGCACATTCTCTCACAGACATGCTTGTTTATATGATGAGAAAACTGGAGAAGAATATAATAGATTGAACTTTATTGATGAGAAACAAGGTGCATTCAGGATATTTAATTCACATTTATCAGAATATGCGGTACTTGGGTTTGAGTTTGGGTATTCTTTATCTTCACCAAATCCAGTAGTGATTTGGGAGGCTCAGTTCGGAGATTTTTGTAATGGAGCACAAATTATTATCGACCAATTTATTAGCTCATCTGAAACAAAATGGAATAGAAATAGTGATTTAGTATTGTTATTACCTCATGGATACGAAGGAGCTGGTCCAGAACACAGTTCAGCAAGAATGGAAAGATTTTTGCAATTGTGTGGAGAGAATAATATGTATGTTTGTAATATTACATCGCCAGCTAATTTCTTCCATGCTTTAAGAAGACAAGAGAAGTCGCCGTTTAGAATTCCATTAATCGTGATGTCTCCAAAATCTTTATTAAGACATCCAAAATGTATCTCTGATATCAAAGAAATTTACGAATCAAAGTTTAAGGAAATTATAGACGATGAAAACACATTAGCAGATTCAAAAGTTAAGCGTGTTTTATTGTGTTCAGGTAAAGTATATTATGATTTGTTAGAGAGAAAAGAATCAACGGACAGAAAAGATGTTGCAATTGTGAGAGTAGAACAAATTTATCCTTTAGCAAAAAAACAATACCAAGCCATTTTAGATAAATATAAAAATGCTGAATTTATTTGGGTACAGGAAGAACCAAAAAATATGGGAGCTTGGACATTTGTTTTGTCTAATTATCCAAATGGAAAAAATTTGAGATTAATAAGCAGAGCTCAAAGTGCCTCTACTGCAACTGGATTTTCAAAAATTCATGCTCAAGAACAGAAAGCAATTGTTGATGAAGCTTTTGCCTAATGGATAATATTTTAGATAATAATTTTTGATGTTGGTTGATAAATCATACACTGCCAATGGGAAATTGCTATTAACAGCTGAATATTTTATTTTAGATGGTGCAAAAGGTCTGGCTCTGCCAACTAAATATAATCAGAAATTAGTCATTCAAGCTATTCAATCTGAAATTTTAGAATGGAAAAGTTATGATGAAAATGGAGCAATTTGGTTTTATTGTAACTTTGATAAACACCTTAACTTAATTGATTATTCAGACTTAGAAGTGGCAGAAATGCTACTTAAAATTTTGAATGCAGCACTTCAATTAAATTCTTCTGCTAAAATATTTGGATTTCAGGCATCAACTTACTTAAACTTTAACCAACATTGGGGCTTAGGAACGAGTTCTACCTTGATAAGCTTAATAGCCCAATGGTTTGATATAAATCCATACCAATTATTAGAACAGACATTCGGCGGTTCAGGTTATGATATTGCGTGTGCAACAACACAAAAGCCAATAATTTTTTATAAAAATGAATTACAAGAACCCGTTTCAGAAATAATAAAATTTAATCCACCATTTAAAAATCAATTATATTTTGTTTATCTCAATCAAAAGCAAAATTCAAGAACTGCAATTCAATATTATAAGCAGACAAAAATTGAAGATAGACAAGCAATTATTCAGCAACTAAATGAGCTAACAAAAATTATTAGCAGAACAACAGATAAATTTGAATTTGATAAATGTTTAATAAAACACGAAAACATCATTAGCAGTTTTTTATCTTTAGAAAAAGTTCAAGATAAATTTTTTAGCGATTTTAATGGTGTGGTAAAATCTTTAGGAGCTTGGGGTGGAGATTTTGTTTTAGTTTCATGTAATTTAGAAATGGGATATGTTAAAAAATATTTTCACTCTAAAGGATACAATAATATAATATCTTTTAATGATATGATTCAGGATTAAATGCTTATCTTGCGACTCGCATTTTTTTTAATGAAAGAGCAAAGTAAGCTAATGAAATCTGTTGAAATCGAAGACGTATTTGTGAGAACTAAGCAGCTTTATCCCTATCAAGAAGCCTATATAAAAAACATTTATGAGGCATTAGTAGAGAATGAAAGCAGAGATAATATTGTATTTCAATTACCGACTGGTGGTGGTAAAACTATCATCTTTTCGGAAATTGCTAAAAGATATATTGAGCATCAAGAAAAGAAAATTCTAATTCTTACCCATAGAATTGAATTGCTCAAACAAACTTCAACAGCCTTAGAAGAAGCTGCAGTTAAATGTAAATTGATTACAAGCGAGACTGAAGATATTTATGATCAAAAGGATTATATGTGTTTTTTGGCGATGGTGGAAACATTAAATAATAGACTGAAAGAAGATGATGAATTTTTAAAAGGTATTGATTTAGTTATTGTCGATGAGGCACATTATAATTCATTTCGTAAAATTTTTAAATATTTTGAACACGCTGTTATTTTAGGTGTTACAGCAACGCCATTAAGTTCTAATATTCACTACCCTTTGAGAAGTAATTACAGAAAATTAATTGTTGGAGATTCCATCAAAGATTTGATTCATAATGGATTTTTGAGTAACGCCAAAACATTTACTTTTGATGTAAAACTAGGCGGCTTAAAAGTGGGTATAGATGGGGATTACACTGTAAATTCATTGGATAGAATTTATATGGGTTTTGATATGCATCAAATATTATTGAGTGCTTATAAAGAAAAAGCAAAAGGTTCTAAAACACTTATCTTTAATAGTTCTATAGCTACTTCAAAATCGGTAGAAAATTTCTTTAAAATTCATAATATTCCAATTCGCCATTTGGATAGTACAAGTAATAAGCAAGAGCGTAAAGATGTATTAAAATGGTTGAAGGAAACTCCAGATGCAATTGTTACAAGTGTGGGTATATTGACAACCGGCTTTGATGAGCCGACGGTTGAAACTATTATCTTGAATAGAGCAACACGCTCTTTGACTTTATATCATCAAATGGTTGGGCGTGGAAGTCGTAGGTTGCCCAATAAATCTGAATTTACTATTATAGATTTAGGTAATAATGCAAAAAGGTTAGGTATTTGGCAAGATCATATCGATTGGCAAGATGTTTTTGTTAATCCAGATAGATTTTTGGAGCATTTGTATGATAGAGAACAAAAAATGGAAAGAGGTTTAATGTTCACACTTTCAGAAGAAGTGATGGCTAGATTTCCTAATACCCAAAATTTTGATTTTGATGCCGAAAAGGAATATCAAAAATTATACTTAAAAGGATTGAAAACCTTAGCTGTTTTAGATTTGGCTGTAGATATGCATTATGAAAGAATTAAAGAAAATTGCACTAATTATTTAGATGCTGTTGAATTAATTAATATTATTCAAGATGAAATTCAATATATCCTGAATGTTTATATCAGTTGTCTATCAAAGGCAACAAAGAATTATTTTAATTTCTTATTAGAAGAGTATAATCAAAAATTACACAAAAAGCTAAAAGATAGTTTACCTTTTAGTGAGTAGTTTTTTTTGACGATTAAAATTTTATTTATTCTAAATTTTGAATTGACAATAAAGTGTTTGTATATTGCTTTTTAAAAAGTAATATTTATGTCGCAATTATTTGCTAAAAAATCAGTTCATCAACTTTTAAAAGAATCAGAAGATACTGGAGAAAACTCACTCAAACGAACTTTAAGTTCGTTAGCACTTATATCTTTAGGGATTGGTGTTGTAATTGGAGCTGGAATTTTTGTTAGAACTGCGGCAGCCGCAGCTCAAAATGCTGGGCCATCTGTTACTTTAGGTTTTGTTGTTGCTGGCATAGGTTGTGCATTGGCAGGACTTTGTTATGCCGAACTTTCTTCTTCCATTCCAATTTCAGGAAGTGCTTATACTTATACTTATGCTACGATGGGAGAGTTTCTAGCATGGATTATAGGTTGGGATTTGGTATTAGAATATGCAGTTGGAGCAGCCACCGTTGGAATAGCTTGGAGTGAATACCTTAATGATTTTTTGACACAAATATTAGGCGTCGCCCCAATTCCTTATCAATGGTGTCATTCACCATTTCAGGTTTCTGTTGATGGTGTGCAAGGCATTGTCAATTTACCAGCACTTGGAATAGTTACGGCAGTAAGCTTTTTACTAATTAAAGGAATTCAAGAATCTGCTTTTGTTAATAATATTATAGTTATTGTAAAAGTGGCTATTGTTTTACTTATTATTACTTTAGGTTGGAGTTATATCAATCCAGCGAATCATACGCCTTATATTCCTGAACCTACAAAATATACTGACCACGATGGCATTACTTATAATTTTGGTGGGATAATGGGCATTTTAGGTGCGGCTGGAACAGTATTTTTTGCATACATTGGTTTTGATGCCATCACAACCGCTGCTCAAGAAACTAAAAATCCAAAAAAGGCAATGCCAGTTGGAATTATAGGAACGTTAATTATTTGTACTATTTTGTATATTTTATTCTCTTATGTATTAACAGGATTAGAAAGTGTTGAGTTTTTTAGAGATCCTAATAAAGGTGGAGAGGCATCTGTTTCGGCAGCTATTCAATCTGCAATGCCTTCATATACTTGGTTAAGCAAATCTATTACAATTGCAATATTAGCGGGTTTTTCTTCAGTAATTTTAGTGCTTTTATTAGGTCAAAGTAGAGTTTTTTATTCTATGAGCCGTGATGGATTGTTACCAAAAGCATTTTCTGAAATCCATCCTAAATATAAAACGCCTTATAAAGGAACTTTAGCAGTTCTGGTTTTAGTAGCTTTATTTGCGGGTTTTGTACCTGGAAATGTTGTTGGACACATGACTAGTATCGGAACATTGTTTGCATTTATATTGGTTTGTGCTGCTGTAATTGTATTGAGAAAAGTTGAACCAGATATGCCTAGACAATTTAAAACGCCTTTAGTACCATTAGTACCAATTTTAGGAATCTTATTTTGTGGTGCTATGATTTTTGGCTTAGGTGCTGAAAATTGGATGCGATTAATTGTATGGTTAGTTATTGGATTATTTATCTATTTTGGGTACAGTAAAAAACATAGTAAATTAAATCAATCAAATAATAAATAATTTTATTAAATTTAAATTATAAAAAATTAAAATGATGAAAAGAATATTAAAATTTGTACTTGTATTAATGGCAATGCCAATGCTTTCTGGTTGTTCGTATAATACGATGATTAGCTTAGATGAACAAGTTAAAGAAGCTTGGGCTAATGTTGAAGCAGCTTATCAACGAAGAACTGACCTTATTGGAAACTTGGTAGAAACAGTAAAGGGAAGTGGGAAGTTTGAAAAGGAAACGCTGACAGAAGTTATTAATGCACGTTCTAAAGCTACTTCTATGCAGGTAAATGCAAATGATTTAACACCTGAAAATATTGCTAAATTTCAAGAAGCACAATCGCAATTAAGTGGTGCTTTGTCTAGATTATTGGTTACAGTTGAAAAATATCCTGATTTAAAAACAACAGCACAATATGCTGAATTAATGAATGAGCTTAATAGAACAGAAAACAGAATTAATGTAGCTAGGGTTGATTTTAATAATGCTGTAAAAACTTACAACACAACTATAAGAAGTTTTCCAGATAATTTAGTAGCTATGATTTTTGGTTTCAAAGCTAAAGATATGTTTAAAGCTGAAGCAGGAGCTGAAAAAGCACCAAAAGTTTCTTTCTAATCTATTTGGTAACTTAGATTATCAGTATGGGAAAGTCTATTGAAAATTTTTTTAATAAAAAGGAAAAGGAATCTATCACAAATGCCATTCGAAATGCTGAGGAGCAAACAACTGGAGAAGTAAGAATTAGAATAGAATCGAGTGTTAAAGATACTGATGTATTTGAATGTGCAAGAAAAGATTTTGAAGAATTAGGTATGCATAAAACCAAACATCGAAATGGTGTATTGTTATATATTGCTATAAATGACAAACAGTTTGCTATAATTGGAGATATAAATATTGATGCTATTGTAGGTCAGAAATATTGGCATAATTTATCTATTACCTTAGAGGAATATTTTTCTCGAAAACAATTTGCAGAAGGTACTATTACTGTTGTAAATCGTATTGGAGAGATTCTACATCAATATTTCCCTATTAAAGATGATGATGAAAATAATGATGAATTACCTAACGAAATTTCATTTGGAGATTAAGCTATGAAGTTATTTTTTAAATATTTATTATTCTTCTTGCTACTTACGAATATTACGTATGCACAAGTAAATTATGAAGATGATAAAAATATTCCAGAAAGACCAAATCCGCCTAAGTTAGTTAATGATTTTGCACACTTGTTTCCTGATTATAATAAATTCCAATTAGAAAATAAATTAGTAGCCTATAATGATTCTACATCAACACAAATTGTGGTGGTAACTGTAGAGAATTTAAATGGTTATGCTGAAGATGATTATTCTTTGAGGTTAGGTAGAAAATGGGGCGTTGGTCAAAAAGGAAAAAATAATGGAATAATCATTTTGATTTCCAAAGAAGAACGTGCCGTAAATATTGAATTAGGTTACGGGATTGAAAGCTATATTTCGGATAGAGACGCCAAACAAATGATAGAATATATTATGATACCAAAATTTCGTGGAGGCGATTATTTTGGAGGCGTAGATTCTACTGTCAATGTTATGATTTCTATGCTACAAGGTACTTATAACCCTTCAGAAATAGCTCAAGAAGATGATTCGAACTTTTGGGTATTTGTAGTCATATTTGGAATATTTGCTTTAATATTTTTGTTAGCTTATTTTGCTCCGCCAAGTAGCGGTGGTGGAAGTGGTGGTTCATATACAGGTGGAAGTGGCGGTTGGAGAAGTACGCCTAGTTGGGGTTCTGGGGGTTCAAGTTGGTCAGGTGGAGGTGGAAGTTCAGGTGGATTTGGAGGCTTTGGTGGTGGCTCTTTTGGTGGCGGTGGTGCGAGTGGCAGATGGTAAGTGCTTTCAATTTATTTCAAAAAGTTATGAATTTATTTTTATTATTATAACAAAAATAATTAAGTAGATTTGTAATTTAGAGCAATAGACTTTATGAATCCTAAAAAGATATTTTCTTGGTTAGCTATAATCGCTTGTAGTATTGTTTTTATTGTTTATTTTTTTGTTTTTAAGAGCAATATTAAAAATGAATATACTTTATATATTTCGACAGGTTCAACGTTTAATGATGTTCTAAATAAATTAGAGCGTAATAAGGTATTGAAAAATCCTAAAACCTTTATTGAATTAGCTAAGAAAGTTGGTTATGCTGAAAAAGTAAAACCTGGTAGATATATTATTCATAAGCGATATAGTAACTTAGAATTGCTTAGGAAATTAAGAAATGGAAATCAAGATGCCGTTAAAATTGTATTGAATAATATAGCAACTTTAGATCAATTAATTGATTTATTGTCAAACAAATTAGAACCAAATAAAAAGCTTTTTTATCAAGCTTTTACGGACAAGCATTTGTTAGACTCTTTAGGTTTGAATGAAGAAAATGTATTAACATTATTTATTGCAAATACTTATGAATTTTATTGGAATATTTCGGCAGAAGCATTTACATATAAAATGCTTAAAGAATACAATAAATTTTGGAATGACAATAGGTTAGGAAGTGCTGAAAATCTAGGATTATCGCCAACTGAAATTACCATTCTGGCTTCTATTATTCAAAAGGAATCTACAAAGTATGATGAATATGGTAGAATTGCTGGGGTATATTATAATAGATTACAAAAGAAGATGAAGTTACAAGCAGACCCAACAGTTTTGTATGCAAAACAGCGTTTAGGAAAAGCCAATCGAGTATATAATAAAGATACCAAAATTGCACATCCATATAATACTTATTTTATTGAAGGTTTGCCACCTGGTCCTATTTGTATGCCCGAAATGAAAAGTATAGATTTATGTCTAGATTTAGAAAGGCACGATTATATTTATTTCTGTGCTAAAGAAGATTTTTCTGGTTATCATAGTTTTGCCAAAGATTGGGAAACGCATAAAATAAACGCTAAGAAATTCCATGATGCGATGAATGTTAAAAATATAAGATAATGTTTGAAGAAACGATACAACTGAGAGTAAGATATCATGATTGCGACCCTATGGGTATTGTATATCATGGACATTATGCTAAATTATTTGAAATTGGCAGAACAGAAGCAATGCGAAAACATGGTTTTTCTTATCAAATATTGGAGCAACAAGGGTTTGCAATGCCAGTGGTAGAAATGAATATCAAATACCTAAGACCTGCTAGATACGATGAATTAATTGATATTAAAACAATTATTGAAGAAATGCCCAATCGCTTTTTGGTAGTAAGAGGAATTATCTATAACCAAGATAAAAAAATATTGACGGAATCTGTATTTAAGTTTGTTTTTGTAAAGAGAGAAACATTAAGAAGATGTTCTCCTCCAGCATTTATTCTAGAACAAATTAAACCTTACTTTTAGAATTTTATTGTTTTAAATTTGGAGTAATTGCGTTCTTGCAATTTATTCGTAATCAAATGTTAATAAGTTATTGTTTATTAAGAACAATTGAAAGTTTATTTTTGCACAAAATTAGAATAATATGGCAACGAACAGAACATTTACCATGATAAAACCAGATGCTGTTGAAGCAAATAACATCGGTTCTATCTTAGCTATGATTACAGAGGCAGGTTTTAAAATTGTAGCAATGAAATACACTAAATTATCAGCGGAACAAGCAGGACAATTTTATGAAGTTCACAAAGAAAGACCTTTTTATGGTGATTTAGTAGAATTTATGAGCAGAGGTCCAATTGTTGCGGCTATCTTAGAAAAAGATAATGCAGTTGAAACTTTTAGAAATTTAATTGGTGCAACGAATCCTGCACAAGCTGAAGAAGGTACAATTAGAAAAAGATTTGCAAAATCAATAGGAGAGAATGCAGTTCACGGTTCTGATTCTGATGAAAATGCTGCTATCGAAGGAAATTTCTTCTTTTCAAACTTAGAGAGATTCTAATAAGCGAATTTGTTGCTCTGCAACATCATTCAAAAAATAAAAAAGGCTGTCCAAAACATTTCGGACAGCCTTTTTTTATCCACCAACTCTTTTTTTCGTATATTACTTTTTTACACTTTGTTTTTTGAAAGAATTTTGTTCATTTCGTGTAATAGATTCAGTTGGTTGCGTGTTCGATTTAGATTTTGTTCAGGATAATGAATGATATAATATTTATCATGATTCAAATAGTCTGTAAGGAAACGAATGGCTTGAATTAGAATAACCATTTGAGCAATTAGTTCAAGATTTTCTATTTCAATAGGACCAATTCGTTTTTTAAGTAAAAACTGATTTAAACTTTTTATATTAAAAGAGCAATTCAAAAAAAATGTAATTTTG
>CAYYMF010000040.1:0-22674 GCA_964472755.1 uncultured Chitinophagales bacterium
AATGTTCGAAAATAACCAAATGTCTGATATGTTTAGTGATGATCAAGTAGAGATGATACCTATTTTATCTATTGATGAAGATGATAGTATAAAAACAGAAGAATTACCCAAAACTGCACCTGTTTTGCCACTTAGAAATAATGTTTTATTTCCAGATGTGGTTATACCAATTTCAGTTGGTAGAGATAAATCTATAAAAGCGGTAAAAAAAGCTTATAAAGGGCAAAAATACATTACAGTATTGACGCAGAAAGATGTTAATAATGACGAGCCAGATTTTAAAGATTTGTATCCAATTGGTACTTTAGCAAGGATTATTAAGTTAATTAATATGCCAGATAATGGCACGACTGTGATTTTACAAGGTATAAAAAAATGTGAGGTCGTAGATTTGATTGCTGAAGAACCTTTTATGGAAGTTTCAATTAAGTTTGTTGAGGACGTTCCTTTAACTGATGAAAATGAAGAAAAAGCATTCATTTCTACTATGAAAGAACTATCTGAAAAAATTATTGATATTTCACCACAAATTCCAAACGAGGCTAAAATTGTAATCAATAATATTAATAAAATTAAATTCTTAACGCACTTTATTACCTCAAATTTGAATATTGATGCGAAGGATAAACAAGTTATTTTAGAAGCCAATGATTTAAAACAACGTATTCAACAAGTGATTCGTCATTTGCAATACGAAATGCAAGTACAAGAAATAAAAGCGAATATCCATTCAAAAACAAAAACTGATATTGATAAACAACAAAGAGAATATTTTCTAAATCAGCAAATTAAAGCCATTCAAGAGGAATTGGGTGGCGATATGTATCAAGAAGAAATTAATCGCTTAAAAGAAAAGGCAAAGGAAAAAGTTTGGAGTGAAACAGTTGCCAAGCATTTTGAAAAAGAAATCGGGAAACTACAACGTATTAACCCAGCAGCTGCTGAATATTCAGTGATTTTGAATTATTTAGATTGGATGGTGGAATTGCCTTGGAATGAATTTACTAAAGACAATTTTGACTTGAAAAATGCCAAAAAAATTCTAGATGAAGATCATTTTGGTTTAGAAAAAATTAAAGATAGAATTTTAGAATATTTAGCTGTTTTAAAATTAAAAGGCGATTTAAAATCACCAATTTTGTGCTTTGTTGGACCTCCGGGAGTTGGAAAAACTTCCTTGGGAAAAAGTATTGCTCGAGCTTTAGATAGAAAATATATCAGAATGGCTTTGGGTGGTTTGCACGATGAAAGTGAAATTCGTGGACACCGAAAAACCTATATTGGAGCATTACCAGGTAGGATAATTCAATCTTTGAAAAAAGTACAAAGTGCTAACCCTGTTTTTATTTTAGATGAAATTGATAAAATAGGAAAAGACCACAGAGGTGACCCAAGCTCAGCATTGTTAGAAGTTTTAGATCCAGAACAAAATTCTACATTCTATGATAATTATTTAGAACAAGAATTTGATTTGTCTAAAGTATTATTTATTGCTACTGCCAATAATATTGCAGAGATTCCTGCACCGTTGCGTGATAGAATGGAAATAATACAATTGAGTGGCTATTCGGTTGAGGAAAAGGTAGAAATTGCTAAAAAGCATTTAGTTCAAAAGCAAAGAGAAGCACACGGCTTAAAAGCGAATCAAATAAAAATTAGCCCAGTTATTTTACAATATATCATCAGCAAATATACTTATGAAAGTGGTGTTAGAGAATTGGATAGAGTATTAGCATCTATTATGCGAAACATAGCTAAATCCATTTCACTAGAAGAAGAATTTGTGCCAAATATTGATACCGAAAAAATAAAATTAATACTTGGAAAAGAAAAGTACAGCCACGATTTATACACTAAAAATTTACCACTTGGCGTAGCAATTGGATTAGCATGGACACCAATGGGTGGCGATATTTTATTTTTAGAATCGACACTATCAAAAGGAAAAGGTGGGCTAACTATGACTGGAAATTTAGGTACAGTTATGAAAGAATCTGCAACTACTGCTTTAACTTATTTGCAATCAATTGCTAAGGAGTTGAAAATTGACAGTAAGATTTTTGAAGAAAATAATTTGCATATTCACGTTCCTGAAGGTGCGATTCCAAAAGATGGACCTTCGGCTGGTATTGCTTTATTTACTGCTTTGACTTCTATATACAGCAAACGAAAAATCAAACCATATTTAGCATTAAGTGGTGAAATTACCCTTCGTGGTAAAGTTTTGCCAGTTGGTGGCATTAAAGAAAAAATATTAGCTGCAAAACGTGCTGGCATTAAAGAAATTGTTTTGTGTAATCAAAATGAAAGAGATGTAAATGAGATTCAATCAGAATTTATAAAAGGTTTAAAATTTCATTATGTTGATAAAATGCAAGAGGTTTTAGATATTGCATTACTAAAATAAATCCTGATTCTGACATTTTGAGAGAAGTGAGATATTGAGAGTTGAGATGTGAGAAATTACTCCATTTATCATTAACGAATACCTAATTGAAAACGTCATATCGAACGTAGTAAAATATTTGTCGAATTTACACGAATATTAAAACAAATCCTATTAATCCTTAAATACTCAAAATCCTAATTCAGACAATTTTGTTGAAACGCTTTTAGCCTTCAAAATTTAGAGAGAACAAAAATGTACGATTATATAATCGTTGTATCATGTTTGATTGTGTAAAATCTTTTGTTGGTTGATGGATATTTAAAATAGAATTGGAAACTTTAAATTCTGGAGAAAGAATAAACAAAGGGAAATGAAATTCAAAACCTACACCGTAATTAACGGCTAAATCATTTGGTTTTTGTTGCGGCATATAAGTAACAAAACGACCACTTAATTTTGTACCCAAATCATAGCTGTATTTCATACCAGCTACTACATAAACTTTAAAATCTTTAATTGGGTCTGATTTGAATTTTATTTCTACAGGCATATCAAAAACAATTGTGGAAAGTTTCAATTTCTGCGTTGTTTCATCTTTATATTTAAAAGTTAAATTCTTATCATTAAACAAAAAAGTAGGTAGTAACCTCAATTCAAAATTTTTACTAAGATGATAACTTGCTAGAGCTCCAATTTCATATCCTGGAGTTAATTTTGAGGTAACTGAAAGTACGGAATCACTCAATGCAAAAGCATTACTGTGTCTAATCTTAAAATCAGACATACCAATGCCTAAATGTATCCCAAAGTGAAATTTTTTACGTTGATATTTTAAATCGTTTTCATACGCACTTTTCTGAGCCATCGATGCTAGCACAAGACCACAAACAAATAAAAGTGTTAAATTTATTTTGTTGCAATATATATGGAGCTGATTCCGAAGAAAAGCGTTTTGCATTCTATACCTTTAAAATTACATTTTTGCAATACTTCTACAAATTCTTTGCCAGAAGGAAAGTTTTTTACTGATTCTGGTAAGTAACTATATGCACTGCTATCTTTTGAAACAATTCTACCGACAAATGGTAAAATATAAAAAAAATACAAATAATAAATACTTCTAAATATGAAGTTGGAAGGTTTTGAAAATTCTAATACAAATAATTTTTTACCTGGTTTTAGGACACGTTGCATTTCCAACAAACCTTTCTCTAAATTTTCAAAATTTCTTACACCAAATGCGACACTTACCGCATCAAAAGAGTCTGTTGCAAATTCTATATTTTCACTATCACCCAATTGTAATTGAATATTATTGATTTGTTTCTGTTTCACTTTAGCTTTACCAACTTCTAACATTCCTTCAGAAATATCAATGCCAGTAATTTGTATATTTGGAATAACAGATTCAGCTATAGCTAAATCTCCAGTTCCTGTTGCAACATCAAGTAATTTAATTGGCTGTTCTTTACTTATCAGATTTACTAATTTTTTTCTCCAAAGCTTATCAATACCCAAAGAGAAAAAATGATTTAAAAAATCATAAGTATCCGCAACATTATTAAACATATTGGCAACTTGTTCTTTTTTTCTTTCGTTAGAATTATATGGCGTAACTGATTGTTTCATATTTCTTACTTGCAAAGGTACAATTTATGTTATATTTGTAATCACACAATGTATTATTAAATCTAAAATTAGATTTAATACAATAAAAATTACGCTAATTATGATTGCTAAAGCTACTTTCGTTGGTTCATTTAATAAGGAAACAGAATGTCCTAAAATAGAAATTCCTGAATTTGCTTTTATTGGACGTAGTAATGTTGGCAAATCGTCCTTAATTAATTTAGTAACCAACCGTAAGGATTTGGCAAAAACTTCGCAAACGCCTGGAAAAACACAGAAACTCAATTTCTTTTTAATAGATGATACTTGGCATTTGGTAGATTTACCAGGCTATGGTTATGCGAAAGTTTCAAAAACGATGCGTTCTGATTTTGAGAAAATGATTCAATATTATTTCAAAAATAGAGAACAATTGTATTGTACATTTTTGTTGATTGATGCCTCCATTTCACCACAAAAAATGGATATTGAATTTGCCAATTGGTTAGGACAACATCAGGTCCCATTTGTAATTGTTTTTACTAAAGTGGACAAAGCTAAAGCTTTAGAAATCAAGAAAAATATAGATAAGTTCAATGCTGAATTATTACAGACTTGGACAACATTGCCACAATCTTTTAAAACTTCTTCAGAACGAAAAATTGGTCAGCGTGAATTAATGGATTTTATCCAATCTATTATAAAAGAAAGTTAAAACCAGTCATCGAATTCTAAATAAACTGTCCGTTAATTTCTCGTTCTATATGTCTGATTTTTGGTACAATACCATATTTTTTTTCGATAAATTTAGCTGTTTGCTCTGCACAATATACGCTTCGATGTTGTCCGCCAGTACAACCAAAATTAATTTGTAGATGCCCAAAATCTCTATCTATATAATCTTCAATATTAATATCTATCGTCTTCCAAACACCTTCTAAAAATTCATGCACTTTTGTCTTGTTTTCTAAAAAATCAATAACCGCTTTATCCTTTCCGTGTAATTGTTTGTAAGGTTCGAATCTACCCGGATTTAAAATGCCCCGACAATCAAAAACAAAGCCACCTCCATTGCTGTGTTGCTCTTCAGGAATACCTCTTTTATAAGAAAAACTATTAATTTCAATTTGTAAAATACAAGATTTTTTTATTGGCTCTTCTGTTTTAAATAAAGGACATTTTACTAATTGTAATAAAATATTTTTAAGCTCTGGAATGTCAATTTTTAAATCAATATTTTCTAAAAACCATTTGATATTATCCAAAGCAGGAAGGATACTTTGAAGAAAGTGTGGTCGTTTTTCTATCAATCCACGAAAGCCATAAGCTCCCAAAGTTTGCAACATCCGAATCAAAACAAATCCATAATATTTTTCTTTAAATCCAACTTTATCTATCTCCAATAATTGGCTAACTTCATTGGTATAATATTCCAATAATTCTGCACGAATAGGGTATGGTATTTTTGCACCTGCTTGCCAAATTAAAGAAGCTGCATCATATTGCAACGCACCTTTGCGTCCACCTTGGAAATCTATAAAATATGGTTGATTATCTTTTATCATTACATTCCTAGATTGACAATCACGAAACATAAAATATAGATGCTTTTCTTCTAATAGAAAATTACATAAAGTATGAAAATCTTTATTCAATGCTAACTCATTAAATTGAACTCTCGCCATTCGGACAAAATAATATTTAAATGAGTTTAAGTCCCAAAACATAGAACTTCTATTAAATTCTTGAATTGGAAAACAAGTATTAAAATCAAAATTTTCAGCACCTTTAATTTGTAAAAACGCCAATGATTTTAATGTGTTTTTAAGATAATTTATTGTTTGTTCAACTATGCCATCATTTTTTATAATATCATACAAACTTTTATCACCTAGATATTCTTGTAAATAATATTCTTGATTTTCAGAAATAGTATATATTTCAGGAACATTGATGTGCAACTTTTTAAAATGTTGTGCATGATGAATAAAAGTTTGATTTTCCTTGATATCATTGCCCCAACAACCAATTGTCTCAATATTTTCAGCGGATAATTTAAAATAAATTCGATCAGATCCAGCTTGTGGTAATTGAAGTATGGATTTAGGTAAAGTTTTAAAATATTGTTCAAATAATTGGCTTAATTGTTGTTCGTGTGTTGTCATTCTGTTGCAAATCTATATATTACTATGAAAATGTGTAAAAAAATCTTAAAATTCTCTTATATTAGCGACAAATTACAAAAAAATGGATTTTAATCAAACCGAAAATCAGATTTTAATTACGCAAACGATTAGAGATTTCGCAGAAAAGCATATCAAACCATATATGATGGAATGGGACGAAACACAACATTTTCCTGTTGAAACATTGAGAGCTTTAGGTGAATTAGGTTTAATGGGCATCGTAATTCCTGAAGAATATGGTGGTTCAGGTTTTGGTTATTTTGAATATATCACAGCATTAACTGAATTAGGCAAAGTAGATGGTTCTTTAACCTTATCCGTTGCGGCACATAATTCTTTATGCACGAATCATATTTTTAAATTTGGAAATGAAGCACAAAGAAGAAAATGGATTCCAAAATTAGCATCAGGTGAATGGATTGGTTCGTGGGGATTAACAGAACCCAATACCGGTTCAGATGCTGGAAGAATGCAATGTGTTGCTCGTCAAGAAGGCGATGAATGGGTAATTAATGGAACGAAAAATTTCATTACACATGGAATTTCAAGTAATGTAACGGTTGTAATAGCAAGAACTGGCGAGTTATTAGATAGTCGTGGAATGACAGCATTTGTTGTGGAAAGAGGAACGCCAGGTTTTAGTGGAGGAAAGAAAGAAAATAAACTAGGCATGCGTTGTTCTGAAACTGCTGAAATGATTTTTGACAATTGTCGCATTCCAAAAGAAAATGTTTTAGGTAATGTTGGTGATGGTTTCGTTCAAGCATTAAAAATATTAGATGGCGGAAGAATATCTATTGCTGCATTAAGTTTAGGAATAGCAACTGGTGCTTATGAAGCAGCAGTTCAGTACTCAAAAGAGAGAGAGCAATTTGGCAAATCTATTTCCACATTCCAAGCAATTGCATTCAAATTGGCAGAGATGCATACTAAAATAGAAGCTGCAAAATTATTAACTTATCAAGCGGCGGACATGTATATGCGTGGAGAAAATATCAATAAAGAATCAGCTTACGCTAAATATTATGCATCAGAAGTGGCTGTATATGCATCTACTGAAGCCGTACAAATTTTTGGTGGCTATGGTTATATTAAAGATTTTCCAGTAGAAAAGCATTATAGAGATTCAAAGCTTTGTACTATTGGAGAAGGTACATCTGAAGTTCAAAAATTGGTAATCAGCAGAGCAATATTAAAATAATCTATCTTTTAGATTACTGAATAGTTTATTTTTTTTGATTATATATTACATTTGATATATGAATGTTACTTCTTACTATTTTTATTGATTTCTATCAAAATACATAGTAATTTTACAATAACTATGTATCTTGCTGATGTCAATAATATACAAAAATATTATCCTTTTATTTTTTTGCATTTTAACAAATTTTATATTTGGTAATAATTCAGAAGGACAAGAATATGATAAAGAGAAAATTAAGAATAAATCTGCATCTATTTGGAGATACGAAATTAATTATCCTCCATTAACTACTAAAAGTGGTTTGAGAAGTCAGATTTTTTTTCTTATTTTGTACGATGATGGTACTTATGAGCAACAAGTATTTATCATTCCTGAAGACAAAGATACTTATAAAGGAATTAAATACTATCAGCTCTCTGGAAAATGGTCCAGCAACAATAAGGAAATTTCTTTAGATGAATATGGTAAAACCCAGAAAATATCTAATAATGATTTCTATAGTAAATTTGAAAATATAGACAACTTAATTGTAAAGAAATAAAAAAAGATAGGTAAGAAATGGAACAAATAAATGTTGGAATCATCGGAGCAACAGGATATACAGGTGGCGAATTGATAAGAGTATTATTACAACATTCAAAAGTAAAAATAGATTTTTGTTATAGTCGTTCAAAATTTGGTAAAAAAATATCGGATATTCATCAAGATATTTTTTATGCAGACTTAACTTTTTCAAATGAAATAAATCCAAATGTAGATTGTGTTTTTCTATGTTTGCCACATGGCGATACTAAGCCATTTTTAAAAGAACATCAATTTTCTACTAGTACAAAAATTATTGATTTAAGTAATGATTTTAGACTAAAAGCAGATGCTGGTGAATTTGTATATGGTTTGCCAGAATTGAATAAAGAAAAAATTAAAACAGCAAATAAAATTGCCAACCCAGGTTGTTTTGCTACAACTATACAATTGGCATTATTGCCTTTGGCTAAAAATCAATTATTGAATGGTGAAATTCATATCTCAGCCATTACTGGTTCAACAGGTGCTGGTAACAAACTTAGTGAGACATCTCATTTCTCTTGGAGAAACAATAATATGAGTACCTACAAAACTTTGACGCATCAGCATGTTGGAGAAATCAATGAAAGTTTGACGCAGTTGCAAGCAAACTACAATCAATCTTTACTTTTAGTGCCTTATCGTGGCGATTATCCACGTGGTATCATTGCTACATCAATAATTTCGACAGATGAAAGTATAGAAAATATTATAATGTTCTATAAATCTTTTTACAAAGATGCAGCATTCGTTCGAATATCAGATACTAATATCAACCTAAAACAGATTGTAAATACCAACTATTGTTTGATTTATTTGGAAAAACAAGGCAATAAGCTAGTTGTAGTAAGTGCAAGTGATAACTTATTAAAAGGTGCATCTGGACAAGCCGTTCAAAATATGAATTTGATATTTGGTTTAGATGAAAAAATGGGCTTAAACTTGAAACCCACAGGGTTTTAATTATTCATCACAAGGATTGAAGAACTTACAAGTATTAAAACTTCGTTTTGATGTAACCTCTGAATTACCTAATTTTTCAATATAAAAATCGACTCTAGTATTTGTGCTAGTATTTACTGAATCAATAGGATTCGTATCTCCAAATCCAGAAACAGTCAGCATACCACAATCTATACCTTTGGTAGTTAAATAATAAGCAACAATTGCGGCTCTTTGCATACTTAGTTTCATATTTTCGGTACTGTTACTTTCTGTAAAAACATGTGATTCTATTCTAAATTTTGAAATATTAGAATTTTGTTTTAAAAAGTTAGCAATATAATCTATTATTGAATTATTGGTGTCTGAGATATCATTAGCATGTAAATCAAAAAGAATCGGATTGGGTAAAATCAATTGATTTTCAGTTACTTTAAAAATATTCTGTGCTTGAACTGATGATGTACTCAATAAAAACAAAGAAAAAAGTGCCAAATATGTCGTGATGATAAACTTCATAAAGTTCGCTTTTTCTCAAAAATAAATAAAAAACAATAAAACTTGATGTCAAGAAATGTTATTAAACAAAATTTTAGGAAATTATTTGTTGGAATTTAACTTACTCTTTTTATAGCCATAAACCAAATAGATAATTAAACCAACCAGCATCCACACGATAAATCTAAGCCAATTTAATACCCCCAAAGTGGATAATAAATAACTACAAGACAAAAAACCTAAGATAGGAATTGCTGACCATTTTTTTACAAATGTATAGACACTTATAACAAGAGCAATGCTCCAAAAAATCCAAATTGGAATATGATGATGCCATATACTAAAACCACCTTCTAATGAAAAAATGGTATCTATATATTTTTGTGCTTCTTTATTTATTAAGAAAACAAACAATAAAATACCCCAAAGCATTATCATCATTATTCTTCCATTGATATAGGGTACTTTAAATTTCGCTTGATTTTCTATGCCTTCATTTTTTTCTCTTTGTTGTAATAGTAGGATACCACCACAAACCAATGCAAATGCAAAAAGGGTTCCAATGCTACATAAATCTGTTACCAAATTTACATCTAAGAATAAAGACGGTATTCCAACAATGATTCCAGTAATTATTGTTGCAAATCCAGGCGTTTTAAATTTCGGATGTACAGAAGCTAATTTCTTTGGCAATAAACCATCACGACTCATACTCATCCAAATTCGTGGTTGTCCAATTTGAAATACTAATAAAACACTTGCCGTCGCAATTAATGCAGAAAACGCAATAATACCACCCATCCAATTCATTCCAATTTGTGTAAATGCATTTGCTAAAAATGCTTCATTATTAAGTTGTGTATAATGTACCATGCCTGTTAATACCAAACTTACAAGAATATACAATACAGTGGCTATTACTAAAGCATAAAACATACCTCTGGGTAAATCACGTTGTGGATTTTTACATTCTTCAGCTGTTGTAGAAATGGCATCAAAACCAATATATGCAAAGAATACAGCAGATACACCTTTAATGATACCATTAAAACCATTAGGAGCAAACGGTGACCAATTCTCTGGTTTTATATAAAAGAAACCAATGATTATGATTATTAAAATTACAGCCACTTTAAATATTACCATTCCATTCGCAAAGTTTTTTGATTCTTTAATACCCATGTACACTAATGCCGTAATGAAAAAATTAATTAAAAATGCTGGTATATTGATGATAAAAGGAATGCCAAATAGCTTTGGAGCTAATGCATACAATTCAGGAATATATTTTTTGGCTTCTAAAAAAGAAGTCGTTAGATAAGCAGGTAAATAGACACCACAATCATGCATAAATTTTACAAAATTGCCAGACCACGCAATAGAAACGGTAATATTTCCAATAGCATATTCTAGAATTAAATCCCAGCCAATTATCCAAGCAATTAATTCTCCAAAAGTCGTATAAGCATAAGTATATGCACTGCCAGCAACTGGAACTCTCGATGCAAATTCTGCATAACACAATGCCGAAAACCCACAAGCAATTGCGATACCTAAAAATAAAAGACTAACTGCGGGACCACCATCAAAACAGGCCGAGCCAATAGTACTGAAAATACCTGCACCTACAATAGCGGCTATACCTAATGCCACCAAATCTCTAACCGTCAAATTTTTATTTAACTGACTTTCTTGTAATTCAGGAGAACTTTTTACCTCCTCAAGGATATGTTGTATTGATTTGGTTCTAAAAAAATTATGCCATTTCATCTAACGAATGTATCGATTATTTTAAGAAATTTAGAATATATCAAATTTCTCATCTGAAGAATTTTTATCATTTTCCTCGTCAAAATTTGCTTTCGATGGTATGATTTTATATTCCGCTTTATTATTCAGTTCATCTAAAATACCTGCTCCTCTATTTAAATCATAAAAACGCCCATAATTATTTTGAAATCTTAGTTGTACAGAACCAACTGGTCCATTTCTATGTTTTGCTACAATAATTTCAGCAGTGCCTTTCAAAGATACACCATCTTTATCTTCATCTATTTTATAATATTCTGGTCTGTATAAAAACATTACCATATCTGCATCTTGCTCAATAGAACCTGATTCTCTCAAATCTGACAATTGTGGTTTTTTATCGCCACCTCTAGTTTCCACACTTCTGTTTAACTGAGACAATGCAATAACAGGAATATTTAATTCTTTTGCCAAACCTTTTAAAGAACGTGAAATATTACTAATTTCTTGTTCACGATTCATGCCCTTATCATTACCACCACTCATTAATTGTAAATAGTCGATGATAACCATTTTAATACCGTGTGCATTTTGTAATCTACGGCATTGAGCTCGAAGTTCATAAACGTTGATGGCTGGCTGGTCGTTGATATAAATTGGAGCTTGTGCCAAACGTTCTACTTTATCTCTCAAATGAGCAAATTCAGCTTCCGTCATTTTTCCATTAGTAACCTTTTGAGCATCAATTTCTGTTTCCATAGAAATTAGACGTTTGGCTAATTGTACACCACCCATTTCTAAAGAGAAAATTGCAACAGGCATATTATAATCAACAGCTGCATTACGTGCAACATTCAATACAAATGCTGTTTTACCCATTGATGGTCTTGCCGCAACAATCACTAAGTCTGTTGCCTTCCAACCAAAAATAAAATTATCTAAATCTTTATAACCTGATGGTACTGAATCTTGAACTACTCCACCCTCATTAGAAATTAATTCATCGATTTGCATCACAGATTTTGATACCAATTGTCCAATACCTTGTGTCGCATTTCTTAAGTTTTTATCTGTAATTTCATAAATTCGCTTTTCAGCACCATCTAATAAATCAAAGACATCTGTTGTATCTTCATAAGCATCTTTGATAATATCATTAGAGATATGTATTAATTCTCTTTGAATAAATTTTTGAATAACAATTCTTGCATGAAATTCAACGTTAGCAGATGAGCCAATTTTATTGGTTAATTCACTTAAATAATAAGCTCCGCCAACACTTTCTAAATGACCCTCTTTTCTTAATTCTTCACTAACAGTCAATAAATCTATAGGCTGAGAACGAGCAAATAAATTTTGAATCGCTCTATATATTTTTCCATGAGCATCAACATAAAAACTTTCTGGTTTTAAAATATCAGATACATAACTAATAGCGTCTTTTTCAATCAATATTGCTCCTAAAACAGCTTCTTCTAAATCACGTGCTTGTGGCGGTACTTTCCCATACAATAAATGGGAAATATCTTCATTTTTTGTTCTGTTGGTTCTTGTTTTTTTAGAGGTTGTAAATTCTGACATAGGTTTGCTAAAGTAGGCAAAAAAGTAGGCTTCCTTATATTAATTAACACACTAATTTTGTGTTAATAATTTTATTTGTTACAAAACCCTGATATATAGCGATGTGTTGATTTTTATCAAATGAATAATTAATATTAAAATAGTAATAGTGCATAAAGTTGTTAGCGACATCAAAAATTAAGTGAATAAGTAAGTGGACTAAAGTGTATAAATAAGAAACTTATTAACATATTTATACTATCGTTATTTTATTCTATTTATAATTAACAAAAAAGTATGTATTTTGTACTTGTGAAAGAACAGATAGAATTAGAGGTTTTAAATATTACGCAAGGATTTTCTCAATACAATTCTTATAGTGTTGTATTAGGTGAGAAAAATGGCAATAGAAGACTACCAATTGTAATTGGAGCAGTTGAAGCTCAATCTATTTTAATTGCCAAAGAAAATATCCCTTCCAAGCGTCCACTGACGCACGATTTAATTAAAACAATGTTTGGGAAATTTGATGTATTGCCTTTGGAAGTTGTTATCAATCATTTATTAGACGGCGTGTATTATGCAATTATAACTGTTCTTCATGATAGCTATAGGATTGATATTGATTCTCGCACTTCTGATGCGATTGCTATTGCACTAAGATGTAATATTCCAATCTATATTCACAAAAATATTTTAGAAGATGTAGCAATTACTTTTTTAAAACCAGAAGATGAAATTATTTCTATTTCTGAAAATCCTGAAGAAGAATATTTATTGCAAAAACAATCAAGCCTTAGTCAGTATTCAGTAGTTGAATTGGAAAGTTTATTAAAAGAAGCTTTACAAAATGAAGATTATGAGAAGGCAGCCAAAATAAGAGACGAGCTTAAAAGAAAGTAAAAAAGGGTTTTTATGTTTTTAAACTCTATCTCTTATTCTGAACTCAAAATCATAATACAATATTAATATTAATATTAATATTAATAATTAAGAATAACCTTGACCTATATCAATAAATTAGTAATATAAAGATTTTGAAAGTTTTAATTACAGGAATAACAGGATTAATAGGTAAGCACATTGCTTTCAAACTGAATAATGTTGGAACTTTTGAACTCAGAGGTCAATATTTTGCATCAAAGGATTTGCAATATTTCATAGACCATACGATTCCATTAGTTCAGGCTGATATTACACAAAAAAATAGCCTCAATAATATCTGTGAAAATACTGATATTGTTATACATTCAGCTGCTAGAGTGATTGATTTCGGTACTAAAGAAGAGTTTCACCAAACACATTATTTGGCTACTCAATATTTATTAGAAGATGCAAAACATAATCAAGTCAAACATTTTATTTATATAAGTTCTATTGGCGTTGCATCAGGCATTGATAGAAAAAAGTGTATTCCTGATGAACATACGCCTTTGATAAAAACAGGCGTTTATTATGATGATGCTAAGATAGATACTGAAAAATTAGTAATTGATTTTTGTACACAAAATAATCTATTTTATACCATTGTTCGCCCGAGTGCAGTTGTTGGTCCAGGTAGTGTTTGGGTAAAAGAACCTATAGAAAGAAAATTATATAATGGATTTTTTCCTTTAATCAATAATGGCAAAGAAAGTGCTTGCCTTTTAGATGCAAGAAATTTAGCAGAAGGTATTTATAGTATTATTACAAAAGAGATTGCTAAAAATAACATCTATTATTTTATGGATGATTTTACAGATATCACTTGGAAAAGATATTTTACTGATCTATTAAAAATGGTCAATCAAAAACCTAGTCTTTCTATTTCTTATTCCGTATTATATCCTATTGCTGTTTTAATGGAGCTGATTGCAAATTTTACACATAAGAAACCAATGATAGCTAAAAAATCTATCAATGTTTTAGGGACTAGTAGGTTAGTGCATACACAAAAAGCAAAAGAAGAATTGAGTTTTAAATCTATTTATCTGTATGATGAAACGATGCAGTATATTCAAGAATGGGTAAAAAATTACTACAAAACTTAAACCTTGATTATTTTAACTAAAAAAATATTGACATTCATCAATAAAAATTATAATTTTATACTAATATGAAGCATAAAGCTGGTTATGTAAATATTTTGGGCAAACCTAATGTTGGGAAATCAACCTTAATGAACGCATTAATTGGCGAAAAGTTGTCTATTATCACATCTAAGGCACAGACTACACGTCATCGGATTTTAGGTATTTTGAATGGCGATGATTTTCAAATGGTAATTTCTGATTTGCCAGGCATCATAAAACCAGCTTATAAAATGCATCAAACGATGATGCAATTTGTAAAAACTTCTTTAGAAGATGCGGATGTTTTTATATATATGGCGGAAATAGGAGATAAGCCAGAAAAGCAACCTGAAGAATACGAAAAAATTAAACAACTTAATGTTCCAGTTATTATTTTATTGAATAAGTTAGATATTACTGACCATGAAATAGTGGAGTATGAAAGAGAACTTTGGGAGGCTGATTTCCCCAAAGCTGAAGTTATTTCTTTTTCCGCAAAATTCAATTTGAATTTAGAAAAATTGATGGATTTTGCCTTAAAACATCTTCCAGAATCACCACCTTATTTTGATAAAGATGCAATTACAGATAGACCAGAACGTTTTTTTGTTACTGAAATTATCCGAGAAAAGATATTATTGTATTACAAACAAGAAATTCCATATTCTACTGAAGTCGTTTGTACTTATTTTATGGAAGATGACGAAATTATCAAAATTGCAGTCGAAATATATGTTGAACGAGCCAGTCAAAAGCCTATTTTAATTGGCAAAAATGGTGAAATGATAAAAAAAGTGGGCATTGAAGCTAGAAAAGATTTAGAAGAATTTTTCCAAAAGAAAATCTATTTAGAAACCTTTGTAAAAGTCGCTGATGGCTGGCGAAATAGCGATAATATGTTACGTCGTTTTGGTTATCGAGATTATTAATGTGGAAATTTAAAAACCTAAATTATTTCCTTTCAGTTGCGGAATAATTTTGTTGAGTATTTCTAGTTTTTTGGCAATTATTGGCAGTACATATTTCTCTGTTTTCTTATTGTTTTGTTGGTATTCTAATTTGTTTCTTAAAGATGTACAAATTCTAATAGAGCCATCAATATTAAAGTTACTTTCTTCATAATGATTTATATCTGCTAAAAAATTTATAGCATCTTGGAATAGATTTTCATCTTGGGTTTTCATCAAAAAATCAGATAGGTTTTCAAAATTTTGATAAGCATTTTTGTAATTATTTAGCCAAATTGCTTTCTTGAAAAAATCTAAATGATTAACTGTTGTATCTTTTAAAATTGACCCAATACTTCGTAGTAAAGTAGGATTTTTAGTATTTAAATAAGGAGTAGCTTCTTGGTAGGCAATTGCTAAATTTTTAGTTTTTACAATATCTAAAGCCGTAGCTATGCATTGAAGCGAAGAGTCTTTTTTAATTACATATTGTGCAACTGCAAAACTTAGTTCAGAATTATTTTTGTTCAATAAATTTAAAGCCATTTTCCTAATATCAGCTTTTGATGATTGATAAATCAATTCTTTTAGCACTGTATTCAATAAGTTTTTATCAGTAAAATCATTGGGTGAATGAATGAGCGAAAGAGCTTCTTTTTGCGTATTCCAATCTATATGTTGAATGGCTTTTATAAAAATATCTTGAGCAGTTTTATTGCCTTTAATATTATTTTCAAAACTATTTAAAACACGAGAGCGTGCACTATAACTATTGGCTCTATCAAATTTTAGTGCGGATTCACTTTCGCTTAGATTCTCTTTCAATTCAGCTGGTAATACAGCTTCAGGATCAAAATTTACAAATAAGGGTTTTGTCTTTGCAGGAAAATAAAAAGTAGATTCTTTGTTTAGGATAGATAATTCCTTTCTAACTATGGAATCTTTAAAATAAATATCAATACTAGTTGGAATTTTAAAAATAGGAGCAGAGCTTTTTTCTTGAATTTGCTTAATTTTTACTTCTATATTTTTTGTTTCAGGAAAATAAGTATATTGAATATCCAATATAGGATGACCTTTATCGAAATACCACTGGTTGAAAAACCAATTCCAATCTTTTCCAGTTACATTTTCTATTGCTTTACGGAAATCACTCGGTTCTGCACTGTTAAATTGATTTTGTACTAAATACAAATTTAACGCATTGAAAAATGCTTCGTCACCAACATAATTTCGCAATAAGTGTAATATTCTACCACCTTTTTCATAGCGAATGCCATCAAACATATCTTTGTGTGCTTTATAATAATAATTGACCAAAGGTTCATTTTTATATTTTGATTGTCTTAGGTATTTTTCAAAAGCATCTTTATTAACAGCATCTCCATCATCTTTACCATATTTATAATTTGCCCATAAGTATTCGCTATAATCTGCAAAGCTTTCATTTAAAGTTAAATTTGCCCAAGATTCTGCGGTAACTAAATCACCAAACCAATGATGAAATAGCTCGTGAGCAATAATAAAATCGTAATTGTCATCAATCAAATCTTGATGGGTCATTAATAATTTATCATAGAGTA
Source organism: uncultured Chitinophagales bacterium (assembly GCA_964472755.1). Taxonomy (GTDB): domain Bacteria; phylum Bacteroidota; class Bacteroidia; order Chitinophagales; family JADIYW01; genus JADJSS01. The sequence goes on from CAYYMF010000040.1 coordinate 17,285, forward strand.
TAACCGCTGATGAGTTTTCCATTGCGCCTGCGGTATAATCATAAGCAATTATTTGAGCATATTTATCCCATGGAAAATCAACTTTTAGTAAATTGGAATAAAAAGTAAGCATCTCTGGTGTATTGCCAAAAACTTCTTGAACATCTTTATAATAATCTTTAAAAGTATAATAATCGACATCAATATTTCGCCAAGTTGTATGGTATTTTTTGTAATCACCTATTCCTAAAAAAAATAAATAGGGTGCGTGTGGCTTATCTTGTTTCCAATAGTCGATACGCTTATTTCCTTTGTTTGTACTACTTATCAAAATTCCATTGGACAATGAAATGTATGCCGTATCTATGGTTACAAAAATCTCTTGAGAACATCGTTCGTTTGGAGCATCTATTGTTGGAAACCAAAATGAATTTGCTTCTACTTCACCTTGTGTCCACAAATGAAAAGGTTTGTAGGGATTTTTATTTTCGGCATTAATAAAATACATACCTCTTCCATCAATTTCTAAGACACTTTCACTTATCGAATAAGGCTTCGCAACATAATTTATCAGAATTGTCAAAGTATCTAAAGATGTAAATTGTTTGCCTAAATAAATTTTGAGCTGTAAAGAATCGTAATCATAGGATAGATATTGATTTTTTTGTTTATTCAATAAAATCACATCATTGATTTGCATATATTTTGCATCAAGTATTAATTCATCTTGTGGATAGAAATAGGGTTTCAATGCTAGCGTTGCTTTTCCGTTTGCAGTCTTATTTTGAAGGATAGGTTCAATTTCTATTTTAGTATGTAATAAATCAAAATCTTTTGAACGGGAAGCTTGATAGTCTGTAAATTCATTTATTGGTGTAATTACAATTTCATCTAAATTGATATGATTGTCTTTTTTCTTTTTTTTAGGTGGCTTTGCAGTAGAATTATATACACAACATACTAGCGATATTATTAATAATAATGTTCTCATTTTAATATTTGTACAAATATAAGTTGAATAGTATAGAAATTATAAGAATTGATGATGAAGTTATAATTTCCAAATATCCAATTGAAAACGTCATATCGAACGCAGTGAGGTATCTGTCGAATTTACACAAATCTAAAAAATTTCACTACTAAGCATTACTCACTAACGACTCACCAAAAGTACTATTAGGTTCGTAAGGACACGAACAACGGCAGAAGCATTAAGATAGTCCAAAAATCTCACTACTTGCTACTAAATTGAAAAATCCTGTCCATCATTTAATCCTATAAATCCAGATTTAGACAAAAGAGCAGCATGTAGCAAGATGTCAGACAAGAATCAAGAGCCAAGAATCAAGACTCCGTGAAACTCCGTGTAATAAATAACTTAGTGTCCTTTGTGGTTTAAGAATAGTATTTAGAACCAAGATTTTTAGAACCAAGAGTCAAAACCATTTAGTAGTATTGAATGATGCTTATTCAGAAATTTGATAAATAGCATCCAAATTTCTACCCAATTCATTATAATCCAATCCATAGCCAACCACAAAAAGATTAGGAATGTTAAAGCCCAAATAGTCAATATAAACAGACTTTTCTATGTTGTCAGGTTTTGCTAATAAGGAAACTAAAGTGTACTTTGCAATACCTTTATTCTTTAAATATTCAATAAAAAAATCCATTGTTAAACCGGAATCGACAATGTCTTCAATAATGATAATATTTTTGTTTTGTAAGTTAGTTTTAGGTTCACTTTTTAATACTATTTTTCCCGATGAACTTAATCCTTCATAAGATGTTAATTGTACAAAATCTATTTCGCATGGTATTGTCAGATGTTTTAGTATATCAGCTGCAAACATAAATGCACCAGGTAACACGACTAAAATAATTGGACGACTATTAACAAAATCTCTATTGAGTTCGTCAGCAATTGCCATCACTCTATTTTGGATAGTAGTAGCATCAATATATAATTTGAATTGCTTGTCTTAAATTTGAATCATAAAGCTATTATTTGACTGCTAAAATAGTTCAGGTTGCGCATAAACTTGCTCAATTTCTAATAATTTTTTCTTGGCATACAGTCCACCAGCATAACCTACCAAGTTGCCATCACTTCCAATCACTCGATGACAAGGAACTATGATGGATATTGCATTTGCTCCATTGGCACTCGCAACAGCACGAATAGCACTTTCATTATTGAGCTTTTTTGATAAGCTTAAATAAGTTGTTGTTTGTCCGTAAGGTGTTTTGATTAATTCATTCCAAACTTGCTTTTGAAATTCAGTACCTGCAAAAAATAATGGAATATCAAAAGTTGTAAGCTCTTGTTTAAAATAGGCATCTAGTTGTTGAGTAACATTATTTAAAAAAGAAGTATTTTTTTCAATAAAATCAGCTTTAGTATAAGATTGAATTCTTTTTTGTATTTGTTCAAATAGCTTTCTGTTTTTCCAATCACAACAGCACAATTGACCATTAAATTCTCCCAAAACTAGTGTGCCAATTGAAGTTTGGTATGTAATTGTATTGATTTGAGATTTAGTCAAAATTATTTTTTTGAATGATTATTAATACTTTCTACACAAATTAGTTGTCTGAATCAGGCTATTTCGACAAGCTCAATACAACGTTTATAGGATTTAAGGATAAGCAAGATTTTTTAGTGATTAGTGGTTAATGAAGTAATTAAATAATGAAGTAATGTAATAATTTAGTAATTTCTCATATCTCACATCTCACATCTAAAAATCTCACTACTCAATGCATTATCTTATATATTAATTCTCGTAATAAATCTGGATTGGAAGTATTTGAACTAGCATATAAACCTTTTGATTTTGCATCAAATTCATTGAGCAAATGAATAATTTCAATAGTTTTTGAATTGGAATAAAACCTTGCACCATTGCGATAGTCCTGCACATAAAATAAACCCATACTTCTAAATTCATTATCCGATTTATTTTTATGAGTATGAAATACCAATAATCGACTAAAAAATTGATATAAATAAGCAATGATAGGAATTGTAGAGCCAGCTTTGGGATTTTTTTCAAAATACAAAGCAATCTTTATGGCTTTCCCAAAATCGTGTTGAATCACTGCTTTATTCATCTCACTTAAATTGTATTCTTTAGAAATACCAATCCATTTTTCAATCGCTTCTTTTGTAATTGGTGCGTTTGGGGGAAGAACAACTTTTAATTTTTCTATCTCGTTACTAATTCTTGACAAATCATTGCCTAAGTTTTCTGCCAATAATTGAGCCTCTGCTTCTGCAATCTTTAAATTATTTGCATTTACAAATTGACTAATCCATTGAGGTAATTTTTCTTCCTTTATCTTTTCTGAATTAAAAAAAATAGAATTTTTTTCGATGGTTTTTGCAATTTTAGTTCTTTTATCCAATGCCTTGTGCTTATGGCAAAAGATAAGTATTGTTGTTGCATTTGGCTTTATAAAATAATTTTCAAGCTCCTCCCAAACTTTAGATTTAAACTCCTGAGCTTCTCTAATCAATACAACTCTGCGTTCTGCAAAAGAAGGGTATTGATTGACTACATTTAAGATAGCCACAGAATCTATATCTTTAGCATAAAAAATATCTAAGTTAAAATCTTTTTCGTGCGGTTCTAAAGCTTTTTCAAGAATTTGTTGTTCTATTTTATCAATATAATAATCTTCTTCACCAAATAAGAAATAAATTGGTTGGAATTTTTTTTGGCTGATTTCCTTATTGATAGATTCGAAAGTCATTTTTAAAAATAATTAGATCGTATTTAATAAAAAACTATTTTTGCTAAAATATTAAAAAAGCCTTGTATTTAGAAATTATGCCTGAAAATAAAATAAAGATGAAGCAAATTGATGGCGTAACATTCATACATTGTTTGGTAAGAAAAAAATGGATACAATTAACACCTGAAGAGAAAGTAAGGCAGTTCTTAGTACATTATCTAACTGAAGAATTAAACTATCCAATCAAATATATATCTATAGAAAAAAAAATCGTGATTAATCAACTCAGCAAACGTTATGATATTGTTGTTTATAATTACGATTTACAACCAGTTATACTCATTGAATGTAAAGCCAATCACATAAAACTTAATCAAGAAAATCTTCAACAATTATTAAATTATAATATACTACTTAGAACGCCTTATTTGATGTTGAGCAATGGAACAGAACATTTAATTTATCAATTAAATGAAAATTCTATGAACAGAATTGAACAATTGCCCGATAAATCTGTAATATTTAATTAAAATGATAACAATAATAATAATAGCCGTTACGGCACTAATCAGTTTTGCAGCCTTCAATAATCATAGAATAACCTATAATTATATTTTCAATGCCAATAAAATCTACAAGAATAAACAATGGTATCGTTTTTTTAGCTCAGGTTTTTTACATGCAGATATGTTTCACCTTTTTTTCAATATGTATGCTTTGTACTTATTTGGAAGAGCAGTAGAGCATTTCTTATTGTTTAAATATGGAGATTTGTTTGGTAAAATATTGTATTTGTTTTTATATATCAGTGGAATTGCTGTGAGTAGTATTCCCGACTATAAAAAATATAAATTTAGTCCGAGTTATAATGCATTAGGAGCGAGTGGAGCAGTTTCGGCAGTGATTTTTGTTTGTGTTGTGTTGTTTCCCAATCAAGGAATAATGATTTTTCCTATTCCATTTTTTATTCCAGCTTATATTTTTGGACCCATTTATTTAGCATATTCCTATTATATGGCTCAAAGAAATATGGATAATATAGGACATAATGCACACTTTTTTGGAGCTTTGTATGGTATTATATTTATTTTTGCCATTTATAAAGATGCCCTACAGAATTTTCTTCAACAGATTTGATAAAAGTTAATTGCCGATTATTCACATTATAAATTATTAATTATCAAATAGATAGTGTAATTTTAAACATAATAGGAAAAATAAATTTACAAAAGTTAATTTTAAATAATTATAAAGCGATTTTTTTTTCGATATAATGCTTTATAAATTAAAATTAAGTTGTATATTTGCACTCCGAAAATGTGATTTACATTTTGGATGTGTTCTTTTTAGTGTGTTGATTAAAATTGCCTGTGTAGCTCAGTTGGCCAGAGCAGCTGATTTGTAATCAGCGGGTCGGGGGTTCGAATCCCTCCACTGGCTCTAAATTCAATTAGATTCACCTGAAAAGATGAATCTGATTTTTTTAAGTTGGGCAGTTACCAGAGTGGCCAAATGGGGCAGACTGTAAATCTGCTGGTTTTTACCTTCGGTGGTTCGAATCCATCACTGCCCACTAAAAAAAAGTGTAGTTCTTTAATTTGATTAAAGATTAATGTATTGCGGAAGTAGCTCAGTTGGTAGAGCATCAGCCTTCCAAGCTGAGGGTCGCGGGT
>CAYYMF010000041.1:0-22591 GCA_964472755.1 uncultured Chitinophagales bacterium
GGAGTTTGCTTGGGTTCTCAACTTCTTGGAGAGGCCTTAGGTGCCAAATATGAACATAGCCCTGAACAAGAAATTGGGATTTTACCTATTCAACTCACTGCTGATGGATTAAACGATGATAATATTAAACACTTTGGAACAAATATGCTTGTTGGTCATTGGCACAATGACATGCCTGGTTTAACTAAAGATTGTAAAATTTTGGCTCAAAGTATTGGTTGTCCTAGACAAATAGTTTGTTATTCAGATTTTGTATATGGGTTCCAATGCCACATGGAATTCACACCAGAAGTTGTAGAATTACTAATAAATGAAGAAGAGCATTTTTTACAAAATAATACTAAACTTGTATTTGTACAAAAACCTGATATAATTAGACAACAAGATTTTAGAGAAATGAATCAAAAATTAAAAGAATTTTTAGATAATATTTCTTATAAATATCAAGAAGCCATACAATAAGAGTATTCTCCATTTTACTAAACAAAAAACACCCTTGAATAAAAATTCAAGGGTGTTTAATTATGACAGTAATTTAAGTTTAATCAACAGACGGCTGAATGCTTTCCGCTGCTTTAACTTCGCCTAAAATTTCATCTTCAGTAATGCCTTCATTAACAACATGTACTTTTTCAGTTTGAGTTGTTTCTTCCTCTTCAAATGGGCGTTTTCCAAAAATCAATTCTAAATCATCTTTAAAAATCACCTCTCGTTCCAATAAAATTTTAGCCAACTGATCTACTTGTGCTCTATTATCTGCTAAAATTTGTTTAGCTCTGATATATTGAGTTTCGATGGTTTCTGAAATTTCTTTATCAATTAACTCCGCTGTTTTTTCAGAATATGGTTTTTGGAAAGAATATTCCGATTGTCCGCTTGAATCATAATAAGAAATATTTCCAATTTTATCACTCAATCCAAATACTTTTACCATTGCTTGTGCTTGTTTTGTTACTTTTTCTAAATCACTCAAAGCTCCAGTAGAAATATTACCAAAAACAACTTCTTCAGCAGCACGACCACCCAATGCGGCACACATTTCATCTAGAATTTGTTCTTTTGTTGTAATACTTCTTTCTTCAGGCAAATACCAAGCCGCACCTAAAGATTGACCTCTCGGTACTATCGTAACTTTTATCAAAGGATTGGCATGCTCAGTCATCCAACTCACTGATGCATGACCTGCTTCGTGATAAGCAATTCTTCTCTTTTCTGCGACTTTAATAATCTTATTTTTCTTTTCTAGACCACCAACCACTCTATCAATCGCATCTAAGAAATCTTGCTTATGCACTGCTTTTTTATCTTTACGAGCAGCAACTAAAGCTGCTTCGTTGCATATATTAGCAATATCAGCACCTGAAAATCCTGGAGTTTGCTTTGCTAAAAATGGAACTTCAACATCACTATCTAAAACCAAAGGCTTTAAATGCACTTTAAAAATTGCCTCACGTTCTTTTAGTTCAGGTAAATCCACATAAATTTGTCTATCAAATCTTCCTGGTCTCAAAAGTGCCGCATCCAATACATCTGGTCGATTGGTGGCTGCCATCAAAATAATATTTTTATCTCCTGAAAAACCATCCATTTCAACCAAAAGTTGATTCAACGTATTCTCTCTTTCATCATTACTTTGCATCATATTTTTTCCTCTCGCACGTCCAACAGCATCAATTTCATCAATAAAAATAATACAAGGAGCTTTCTCTCTGGCTTGTTTAAATAAATCTCTTACTCTTGACGCACCAACACCCACAAACATTTCTACGAAATCAGAACCTGATAATGAAAAGAAAGGCACTTTAGCTTCGCCAGCAACAGCTTTTGCTAATAAAGTTTTACCAGTTCCTGGAGGGCCAACTAGCAAAACACCTTTAGGAATTTTAGCACCCAATGAAGTATATTTTTGTGGATTTTTCAAGAAATCTACCACTTCATGTACTTCTTCTTTTGCACCATCTAATCCAGCAACATCTTCAAAAGTAATGCTCACTTTTGAATCTTTATCGTTATCAATTAGATTAGCTTTTGATTTTCCTATATTAAAAATTTGTCCACCCATACCTGGCATTCCACCAGATGCTTTTCGCATCAAGAACATCCATACGCCAACGAATAAAATAATAGGTAAAAACCAACCAATAATATCAATTAAGCCTCTCCTATTTTCAGATTTTAGAGGAACCAATTGTTCAGTAGGCAATTCAGCCTGAGCTTTATCAAATTTATTTTTAAAAGATTCTACTGTTACGATAGGCACAATAAAATGTGGTCCTTTATTTTCAGAACCTAATTTTGTTTCTCTAATATCTTTGTAAATATCTTTTGTTTTAATTGAATCTTGTTTGATATAAACTTCTGCAATCTTATCATTTACAATAATTATTTGCTCTACATCATGGCTTGGCAACACTTTTCTAAAAAATTGCTCTTCAGAAATGTCATTTTGCTTTACATTCAATCCATAAAACTGAAATGCCAAAATACCGGCCATTATCAACCCGAATATCCAATATCCGTTCGGTCCGCCTCCGCTATTTTTCTTCTTTTTTTCATTCTCCGGTAATAAATCCATTTCGTTATCCTTTATTTTATATTTTATATTCTTTAATCACAGCATCATGCCACAATTCTTCTAAACGATAAAATGCTCTTCTTTCTTTTTGAAAAATATGTACCACAACATCGCCAAAATCTATCAAACACCATTCTCCAAAAGAACGACCCTCCACATGAAATGCTTTGACACCATACGTTTTAGCCATTTCATATTCTACATAATCTGTAATCGCACGCGTTTGAGTGGTACTCTCACAATCACAGATAATAAAATAATCTGTAATTGCTTCAGGTATTTTTCTCAAATCCATACAAACAATATTACCACCTTTCTTATCGTCTATGAGATTTATAATAACCTGAGTAAGGTCTAATTTGTTTAATTTTTCTGTTGTTTTTTTCTTTTTTATTGTTTCCAAGTGTTTTTTTTCTTATTTTCCATAAAATTACTAAATTTTGACTACAATCATTAATGATACCCAATATCTTGGTAAGAATTTAATATTACTGCAATCTATTCCCTCCACAAATTCTTATGCTAAAGAAATACTTACAAAATCTAAGCCTAAAAATGGAACGGTAATTTTGGCAGAAGAGCAAACTGCTGGACGTGGACAATCTGAAAATATTTGGCAAAGTAATGCTAAAGAAAATTTGACTTGTAGTATAATTTTAGAAACGCATTCAATACCTGCTAGTAAGCAATTTTTATTAAACATGGTTGTTTCATTAGCTGTATTGCATACTACAAAGGCTTTTACAGAAAACAATTCAACAGTTTCAATTAAATGGCCAAATGATATTCTTGTACAACAAAAAAAGATATGCGGTATTTTGATAGAGAATTCGATTTCAGGACAGTATTTACAACATTGCATAATTGGAATCGGACTAAATGTCAATCAGTTAGATTTTGGAATAAATAAACAAGCAACAAGTATAAAACAAATTACACAAAAGCAAAATGATGTTTTCTTTGTATTAAAAAAGCTTTTGTTAGAAATAGAACGTCAATTGGCTTTTATTCAAAATGAACTATATTTAAAAGAGCAATACCTGAAATACTTCTTTCAACTGAATCAAAAAGCAAAATATATTTATAGAGAAAAAGAGGAATTAGGAATAGTCAGAAATGTCAATGAAATTGGTCAACTAATGATAGAAATTGATGAGAAAATTCATATTTTGAACATGAAAGAAATTAAGTTTTTGTATTAGAGCAAACGCCAAATCTTTTCCAAAATATAGCAAAACTTAACATCAACAAGTCTTACTAAAATTGCCAAAATGCATTTAATATTAGATTAAAATTTTTATTATTTATTACCACAAATTACATACTTCAGGCTATAGCATTTATACTATAATCTTTTGTTCTACTAAATTATTATAAGTATTTAAGCAAGCATTTTTTTCAGCTTCTTTTTTATTTTTTCCTTTGCCCTGTGCCATAAAAATTGCATCAATATAAATATCAACTACAAATTGCGTATCGTTTTCTGGGTTGGCTACTTGTTTTAATTCCAATAGCTTTTTTTCTGCTTGTGCCCACTCATATAAGAAACTCTTAAAATCTATTATTTCATTTTCCAATTGCTCTAAATCCACGTTTTCTAGCAATAATTTACAAATTATTGGTTTTGTACCGAGCATTGTATAATCTAGGAAATAAGCTCCAATCAATGCTTCTAATGCATTTCCCAAAATATCTGGCGAAGTTTGGTAATAATTTGGAGCCAATTTATGTTTAATATAACGTTGTAAATTCAGATTTAGTCCAATTTTATTAAGGTGTGTACGGCTAACTAATTGAGAACGCAATTTACTCAGTTCGCCTTCATTTTTTGAATCATAATGATTGTATAAAAATTCAGCAATCACAAAATTAATAACAGAATCTCCTAAAAACTCTAATCGTTCATTTTTATTTTGAACTACCTTTGAATAAGAAGCGTGGGTTAATGCTTTAATATAATTGGATTCCGAGTGTTTAGGAAAATAACCTATTGTTTGGTATAAATCTTTATATTTTAAAGTATCTAGTAGTACTGAACTTTCAGTCTTTTTTTTATTAAAAATATTTTTAAGAAAAGAAAACATCTTTAGTTAGTAAACTTTTTAAAAATTAATGAAGTATTATGTCCACCAAATCCAAAATTATTATTCAATACATACTTTATATTTCTATTTTGTGTCTGACCTAACGTAAAATTCAAATCAATTCCCATTTGCTCATCAATTTCTTTTGTATTGATAGTTGGTGGTACTTGCTGATGTTGGATTGCCAAAATAGAAATAATACTTTCAACCACACCAGCTGCACCCAATAAATGACCTGTCATAGATTTTGGTGCACTAATATTTATAGAAGGTAAATCATTTTCAAAAACAGATTTTAAAGCATTAATTTCAGCAATATCTCCTAGCTGCGTAGATGTAGCATGGGTATTAATAAAATCAATCGAATTGCTTGATATTTTGGCATTAGCTAAAGCTTGTTGCATATTTTTAATAATCATTTCTCCTGTTGTACTCGGTGCTGTAATATGATGCGCATCAGCATTCATAGCATATCCACTAATTTCACCTAAAATATTTGCTCCTCTTTTTTGAGCATGTTCTAAAGACTCAATTACTATTGCACCGGCTCCCTCTCCCATTACAAAACCATCTCTAATTTTATCAAAAGGACAACAGGCATTTTCAAAATTATCATTTTTTTCAGACAATGCTCTCAAAGCATTAAAACTACCAATTCCAGCTTCGTGAATCGGGGCTTCAGAGCCAACAACAATGATTGCATCAGCCAAACCCAATTGAATATTTTGTACTGCGGAGATTATAGCATGAGCAGATGACGCACAAGCAGAAACGGTAGAAAAATTTAGGCCTTTCAATCCATATTGAATAGAAACATATCCAGCAACACTGTCTATCAACATTTTCGTAACGAAATAAGGATTGAAATATCTCGGATTCTTAGCTTGTTCGTAATAAGTCTTCATCTCTTGTTGGAATGTTTGCACACCACCAACACCTGATGCCGAAATAACGCCAACTTTTTCTTTATCTAAATTGGAGTAATTTAACAGACCAGAATGTTCTATTGCTTCTTTAGTCGCAACTAAAGCATATTGTGTGAACAAATCATATTTTCTAACTTCCTTTTTTTCAAAATAATTTTCAGGCTGATAATCTTTAACCTCACAAGCAAAATGGGTTCGGAATGCAGACGCATCAAATTTAGTAATAGGACCGATACCAGATTTTCCTAAAAATAAATTATTTGTAAAAGATTGGATATCGTTTCCAATAGGAGCAATTACTCCATAGCCAGTAATCACTACAGGTTTTGGAAATAACATACCATTTTATTTTTATTTTAGAAATTGTAAGTTATACATTGGACTCTAAAAATGCGATTGCTTCACCAACTGTTTTTATTTTATCAGCTTGTTCATCGGGAATAACTAAGTTGAATTCTTTTTCAAACTCCATAATTAGTTCCACGGTTTCAAGCGAATCTGCTTTTAAATCCATTTCAAAATTTGCTTCTGGTGTAATCTCTGTTTCCTCTACGCCCAATTTCTCCACAATGATTTTCTTTACGCGTTCCGCTATTTCAGACATAATCTCTATGTTTAATTTCCCGACAAAGGTAAGTTTTATTTTATAAATTAGATGATTAACTTAAAAAAATTAACAAATGGGAATTTATCCTAATTCTTCATAAAACGTATTTTGAAAGTGTCTTATCGTTTTTGTACATTATAAAATATGGTTATTATTTAAAGACATATCAAATAATACTATAACTATTGAAATAAGAAAAATAAATGGTGGTACAATAGGACTAAATGATAGAATAAATAAAGCTTTATTTCATTAAAGAATATAAATGTTTAAATTATCGTAATTAAAATTGCAGTAATTATGATTACAATAAAAATAATTAGTGTATTTGTATTGTAAAAATGAAGGTATGAAGTTTTATAATAGAGAAATAGAAATTAAAAAACTTAATGAGATTGAAAAAATATCTAAAAAAAATGCTCAAATGACCTTAATAATAGGACGCAGAAGGATTGGCAAAACCACACTTTTAACACACGTTTTCCCTATTAATAAGAGTTTATATTTTTTTATTGCTAAAAAGAATGAAGCTTTGCTATGCGAAGAATTTACTTTGCAAATAGAAGAAAAATTGTCCGTAAAATCTTATGGTAAGGTTAATGCTTTTAAGGATTTATTTGCTTGGATAATGGAGTTGTCTCAGACACGTTCATTTACTTTGATTATTGATGAATTTCAGGAATTTACGACTGTAAACCCTTCAGTTTATTCAGATATTCAAAATATTTGGGATAATTATAAACGCCAAAATAAACTAAATTTAATTCTTTGTGGTTCTATATATTCTATAATGAAAAGGATTTTTGAAAATTCAAAAGAACCTTTATTTGGCAGAGCAAATCACAAGTTTATTATTCGTCCGTTTACGACAAAAACATTAGAAGTTATTTTAAGTGATTATTTGCCAAATTATACATCAAAAGAACTCTTTAATTTTTATTTATTTACGGGTGGGGTAGCCAAATATATTGAAATTTTTATTGAATTAAAAGCCTTAAAGTATAATCAATTTATTGACACTATTCTATCTGACAATTCTTATTTTTTAGAAGAAGGTAGAGCTGTTTTAATTGAAGAATTTGGGAAAGACTATGGTAATCACTTTTCGATTTTAAGTTTGATTGCGTCAGGAAAAACATCTCGAGTAGAAATTGAATCTATATTAGAAATGCAAACGGGTGGATTTTTGGATAGATTAGAAAATGAATATAATATCATAAAAAAAATCAGACCTATACTTTCTAAACCAAATAGTCGTGCTGTAAAGTATAAAATTGAAGATAATTTTTTGATTTTTTGGTTTCGATTTATTTATAAATATAAGAGTGCAATCGAAATACAAAATTATGATTATCTAAAACAAATTATCAATAGAGATTATGATATTTTTGCAGGAACTATATTGGAGAAATATTTCCAAGAAAAATTGAAAGAAACCAAAAAATTTAATCAGATTGGAAATTATTGGGAAATGGGTAACAAAAATGAAATTGATATTGTCGCCATCAATGATATGGAAAAAAAAGTGCTTATTGCTGAAGTAAAATTAAATCCAAAGAATATTAGTATTACAACTTTAAAGCAAAAAGCAATTAATATTGAACAAAAACTATCGAGTTATACATTCGAATATCGTGGTTTATCATTGAATGATGTGGGTAAATCCATTTAATCAATCGTATAAAGTGATGGTAAAAATCCTTGTTTAATTGCACTGTCAATGCTATAATTTATCGTAACTTAAATTACGGTAATTTTAATTACGATAAATAATTGATATTATAAAACTTCTATGTCAGCGAAAAAAAAACTAGCAAATTTGTTATTGTGTGAACTTAGAGTTGTTTCAATATTACTTTAAAATTCCTAACAAACCTATTAAAGAGAAAAAGCTACTGATTTTTATTCCATAATATAAACGCACTCATTTCATTAATTTGTTCAGATTATAGTCTAGTTAAACATTGAATCTAAAGTGCATTAAATCGCCATCTTTAACGATATATTCTTTTCCTTCTATTCTTAATTTTCCATTTTCTTTACAAGCTGCTTCACTTCCAAAATGGATAAAATCATCATAAGCCATAACTTCAGCTTTAATAAATCCTCTCTCAAAATCGGTATGGATTACACTTGCAGCTTGAGGCGCTTTCCAGCCAGTATGAATAGTCCACGCACGCACTTCTTGTACACCAGCAGTAAAATATGTTATCAAATTCAACAAAGAATAAGCTGATCTAATTAATCTATTCAAACCAGGTTCTGTTAATCCATATTCAGATTGAAATAAGGCTCTATCATCATCACCCATATCTGATAATTGAGCTTCAACAGAATTATTTAAAACGATAACTTCTGCATGTTCTGCTTTTGCCATTTCTATTAATGCATCGGAGTATTTATTCCCTGTCAAAATTGATGCTTCATCAACATTAGCTACATATAAAACTGGCTTTTCAGTTAAAAGCATTAAATCTGCAGTAGCAAGTTTATCTTCTTTAGAAAGATTTAAAGTTCTAATACTTTTTCCTTCCATTAGATGTTGCTGACATGCTTTAAGTATATCAAACTCTTGTTTAGCTTTTGCATCATTTCCAACTCTTGCTTGTTTTTCAATTTTAGAGATTTTCTTTTCTATACTTTCTAAATCTTTAAACTGTAACTCTGTATCAATAATTTCCTTATCTCCTACTGGATTAATATTTCCTTCTTCTCTTAAAATATTATCATCTTCAAAGCAACGAATCACATGAATAATAGCATCCACTTCACGAATATTTGCTAAAAATTTATTACCCAAACCTTCGCCTTTACTTGCACCTTTTACCAATCCTGCAATATCTACAAACTCAATAGTTGTAGGTACGATTCTATTTGGATTTACTAAAGCTGATATCGCATTTAATCTTTCATCTGGTACGTCCACTAAACCCACATTTGGTTCTATGGTACAGAAACGATAATTACTAGCTTGTGCTTTTGCATTATTACTCACTGCATTAAATAAAGTAGATTTTCCGACATTTGGCAATCCAACAATACCACATTGTAATCCCATAAAAATAATTTAAAATTTAAGTTCGCAAAGGTACAAAAAGAATAAGTAATTCTCTGTATTCTATAAAATATAAAAACACTAAGCTAAGTAGTCATTTAGATATTGTAATTCTTAATAAGGCGAATACTCTTTTCCTTGATATATATCAATATTTTTTGTATTATATCTTATTAACATTATTTTAGAAAATGTCACTTAAAAAGGGTATAACTTTGTATCAGAAATTAATTAGACATGCAGAAATTATTTACATTATTTTTAGTTGTTTCTACAACGCTGATGACATTTGGACAGGGTACATTAAATGCAAACACTACCAAAAGTAGCGTTCTATGGACAGGCAGAAAGATTACAAAAAGCCATAACGGAGAAGTTAAAATTAAGTCAGGTAATTTAATAGTAAAAAATGGTGTATTACATGGCGGTAACTTTGTAATTGATATGAATTCAATGACTTGTGAAGATATTAAAGATGCTGAATATAATGAAAAATTACTTGGTCATTTAAAGAGTGATGATTTTTTTTCAGTAGAGAAGCATCCAACTGCAACAATTAATATAACAAAAGTGTTTAAGATAAAAGGAAAGGAAAATACTTATTCAGCATTAGCAAACTTAACTATTAAAGGCATTACTAATGAGATTAAGATACCTGTAACTTTAAAAAAGAATAGTAATGGCAAATATGTTGCTGAATCTAAATTCAATGTAGATAGAACAAAATGGGACGTACGTTTCGGTTCTGATTCTTTCTTTGATAATTTGGGTGATAAAGCAATTAAAAATGATATAGAATTTGCAGTTGTTGTAGAAACATTGTAAATTTGCAGTATCATTGTTCTTTGCAAGAGGGAACAATGGGTTTTTCATAGTTTTATGGTTTTTGTGGTAAGTCCTGCTTGAAAAAGCGGGACTTACCTATTTAAGGCATTTCTGAATCGATTAATACAAAAATATGAAAGAAATATATCCAACAAAAAGATTATATTTTACAACAATCTGAAACAAAGATATTTTATTGTTTTGCCATTTTTGAGGTGCATCTTTTCGTAATAGGTTTGAATATTATACAATTCCTCATTTTTTTGCAACGCATAAACATCAGTATAATCTTTCAATATTTCTGAAGGATATTCTGCTAAAACTTCTTTAGTATATTCATATAATAAATCGCTATCTGTTTTCAAATGAATAGTAGCCTCTTTCTTTAATATTTTCTTATAGATAGGTAAAAATTTAGAAGAAGTCAAACGTCTTTTATGGTCTGACTTTCGAGGAAATGGATCTGCAAAAGTTATCCAAAGTTCACTAATTTCTTCAGGTAAAAAATATTCATCAATTTTATCTATCTGATCACGAATGAAAGCAATATTTTTCAATTCTAGCTTTTCGGTTATTGTAGCCGCACTCCAAATTCTATTTCCTTTAATATCAACACCAATAAAATTTTTATCAGGAAATTGTGTTGCCATTCCTATACTATAATCGCCTTTCCCACAAGCCAATTCTAAAACTATACGATTATTATTCTTAAAAAAATCTTTTTGCCAATTTCCTTTTAAAGCCGTATTCTTATCAAAAACATTGCTTTTATTAACTAAATCAGCAAACTTAAAGAGTTTATTCTTTCCCACTTTTTTTGTCGCAAAAATACGTGTTTTATTTGATTATTAATAAATACAAAACACTCAAAATCGGTCAAATTCCTCTTAAAAATTAGGCTATTCTATTTATTTAGACTAAATTTGTTACAGCTAAAAATATCCCAAAAGAATGAGTGATTTTAATTATAACGACGATACTACTAAAAAACTAGCTAACTTATATACAAAAGTTCTTGATGGGCTTGGAGAAGATATAGATCGTGAAGGTTTATTAAAAACACCTGAGCGTGTAGCAAAAGCGATGCAGTACATAACTTCAGGATATTCCATAAACCCAATTGACATCGTACGTTCAGCTATTTTCCATGAAGACCATAACGAGATGGTAATTGTAAAAGATATTGAACTCTACTCCTTATGTGAACATCACATGTTACCATTTTTTGGCAAAGCACATATTGCCTATATTCCAAATGGGAAAATAACTGGTTTAAGTAAATTAGCACGTGTAGTAGATGCCTTTGCAAGAAGATTACAAGTACAAGAACGCCTAACTGTACAAATTAGAGATTGTATTAATGAAGCATTAGACCCGCACGGCGTTGCAGTTGTCATAGAAGCAAAACACATGTGTATGATGATGCGTGGTGTAGAAAAGCAAAACTCAATTACAACAACATCAGCATTTACTGGAGAGTTTACACACGATGTTACACGTTCTGAATTTTTAAGATTAATTGGAAGATAAGACCAATTGCGATAGCAATTTTATATAAGTTGCTAAACCCTCTTCTATTTCACGAACATAGATAAATTCATCTGCTGTATGAGAACGCTCTGATTTTCCAGGTCCAATTTTTACTGATGGTATCGAAATTAAAGCTTGATCGGATAATGTCGCAGAACCAAAAGTATTTATGCCTAATTTATTAGCAGCTTTTACAATCTCATGCTCATTATCAATACACGAAGGATTTAAACGGATAGAACGTGCAACTATTGTAGCTTTAAGATTATCTCCCAAAACCTCTAATACTTGTTCATGGGTGTATTCTGGTGTAGTTCTAATATCAATCACATATTTACAACTATCAGGAATTACATTATGTTGTGTCCCTGCACTAATCATTGTAACCGTACATTTTATAGGTCCTAAATATGGATTAATTTTTTTAAATTGATAATTTTCAATCCAAGTTAAATCTTTTAAGGTTGCATAAATGGCATTTAGACCTTCATTTCTTGCAGCATGTCCTGATTTTCCAATAACCTCAGCATCAACGACCATTAACCCTTTTTCGGCTACTGCTAATTCCATTTCAGTAGGTTCTCCAACTATAGCTAAACTACAAGAATTGACAACATCACTAATTAATTCAACACCATTTTTTCCTGAAATCTCTTCTTCAGCAGTTGCAGCAAAAATCAAATTATAGTTTAAATCTTCTTGTTCATAGAAATGTAAAAAAGTACCTAGTAAACAAACTAAAGCAGCCCCAGCATCATTCACGCCTAATCCAAAAAGTTTATCTGATTCAAAGATGGCTTTATAAGGTTCTTTTGTCCAACCACTAACAGGTTTTACTGTATCAATATGAGAATTTAATAGGATTGTAGGTTTAAGAAAATTAAAATGTTTGTTTTTTATCCAAGTATTATTTGCCCTAACCTCAAAAGGTATTTTTTCTTTTTTCAAGAATTTACGCATTACTGCTGCCGCATCTTCCTCATTCCTGCTCAAAGAAGGTGTTTCAATTAAATCGCAAAGTAATTTAGTAATTTTAGTATTAATAGTCTTCATTAGTTCAAAAAGGTTGTTCCAAATTTACTGCTTTCACGACTAATATCCAATAATTTGGAAGCATGACACAAACACACGCTATCTACGCCTTGTTGTATTGCAAATTTAATATTCTGAACTTTTGGAATCATACCATCAACAATTACCTTAGTATCAATCAATTGCTGTATTTCTTCTATTTTAATAGTCGGAATAATTGAATTTTCATCATTTATATCACTCAAAAGCCCTTGCTTTTCAAAACAATAAAATAACCTTACCTTAAAAACTGAAGACATTGCTAATGCCACTGTCGAAGCAATTGTATCTGCATTCGTATTTAAAAGCACTCCTGAATTATCCATAGAAATTGGAGCAATGATTGGCGTATAGGCATCTTCTAATAATTTTTGTAAAAAAACACTATTCACGGTATCAATATCACCTACAAATCCAAAATCTATAGTTGGATGCTTACGTTTATGTGCCTGAATTAATTGAGCATCTGCACCCGATAAACCTATTGCGTTGCAATGGTTGGATTGTAACTTGGCTACAATATTTTTATTCACTAAGCCAGCATAAACCATCGTTACAATTTTGATTGTTTCAGAATCTGTAATTCTTCTTCCATCAATCATTTGAGTTTCAATTCCCAATTTTGCAGACAATTGTGTTGCTAATTTTCCTCCACCATGTACTAATATTTTTTGCTGTGGAATTGATGCTAAATCTTCTAAAAATTTACTTAAAAATGCTTCATCATCAATCACATTTCCGCCTATCTTAATTACTAAAAGTTCCTTTTTATCCATTTTCTTGTAAAATATATTGTATTGTATTTATAAAATCATTTGTATTATCGGAATGTACCCAATGGCTTGCATTTAAAATATCAAAAACTTTTGCATGCGGAAAGAATTTTTGTATAAATATATGGTCGCTTTCTTGAATATAACTAGACAAAGTTCCTTTAATAAAAAAAGTATGTCCACTATATATTTTATCAGACGCTGGAAAGTCCATTAAATCATCATAATGCTTAGCAATTGAATCTAAATTACATTTCCAATAAAAAGTATTATCCGAATGCCTACCTAAATTTTTAGTTACAAATAGAACCAAACTTTTGCTCTTTAATTTTTCGATAAAAAATTGTTCTATATCTTTTCTCGAATCAAACAAAGATAAATCTGCTTCTAACATCGTTTCTAAAATCAACTCATGTCCTCCAGTATATTTTTTGGGTGCGATGTCAACAACAATTAATTTGTTTAATCTTTCGGGATATGTTAATGCAAAAAGCATCGCTACTTTTCCACCCATTGAATGTCCCATCAATACAATATTTTCTAGTTGATGTTGTTGTATAAAATTATTCAAATCCTCCACCAAAATTTGATAATTAATTTCTGATGAATGAGGCGAACGACCATGATTTCTCTGGTCTATTGAATAAACTTGATATTGCTCAGATAAAATTTGAGCTATAGTTTGCCAATTATCTAAGGAACCTAATAATCCATGAATAATAATCAAACAAGGCCCACTTTTTCCATATTTCTTATAATTCAACTCCACTATAAAATCTAAATTTTCATTTTGTTTCGTTTAATTAAATATTGCATCAAAACAGGATAAAAACCTTTTGCAATATCTACTTCAATCAAATCAATTTTATATTGAATACATTTTGATTTAAGTCTAATATTTTTCTCTTTAATCTGTTGCAAATAAGATGCTTTCAGCTGCTGAGGTTGTAGTTTTATCTGCTCTCCAGTTTCCATATCAATAAATTGATAAGGTCTATTTTCAAAATCAAAATCAATTTCATGTTTACTGTCCAATGTGTGAAACAAAACAACTTCGTGTTTGTTGTGTTTTAAATGTTGCAATGCCAAAAACAGTTCGTCTTCATTGGTACTATCCATCATATCTGAAAAAATAAAAACTAAAGAGCGTTTGTGTATTGCATCTGCAATCAAATGCAAAGACTTTGCGGCAGAAGTCTTTTGTTGAATAGGTTCTTTGTTTAGTAATTGATATAAATCAGTCATCAACATTTGATGATGTTGAGCATTGGTTTTAGGTGTACGATGTATTTTCAAATCTTCATTAAATACAGACAAACCAACTGCATCTCGTTGTTTTTTGAGCATATACATCAAGGCAGCTGCCGATATTGCAGAGAATTCAATTTTATTCAACTCCAATTTATTTTGCTCTTTTGGAAAATACATTGAAGAAGAATTATCTATCACAATTTGACAACGCAAATTAGTTTCTTCTTCGTATTTCTTAGTATATAATTTATCAGTACGCGCAAAAACTTTCCAATCTATTTCTTTTATACTATCTCCAGGATTATACAAACGATGCTCTGCAAACTCTACTGAAAATCCATGATACGGACTTTTATGCAAACCGATAATAAAACCTTCCACTACTTGTCTTGCCAAGACATCTAAATGGTCAAATTTTAAAAACTCTTCTTGCAATATTTCCATAAAAAGATAATAATAAAAATTAATTCTAGTGAAGTTAATATTTTAATTGACCAAACAGAACCAATCGCCCAAATTTATAGAAAGTTTTCAAGCAAAAGGACAAAAGAAATGTCAAATTTTGCATAAGTTAATTTTTATAGGATAAATTTTATCCTTAATAAATAAAAATGTACTTTTAGCGATATAAATATTGTCTTTGTATGGCTAAAAGTGAAGCAAGAAAAAAACAAGTAGGCTTATTTGAAATAATAGGAAAATTACCGTCAGTAATAAAAGATTTACCAAAAATTGGAAAGGCTGTTATTTATAACTTTACAACAAATGTAGAATCTGAAGTTTCCATTGGAAATATATTTGAAGAGACCGTACAAAAATTTCCAAAGCAGCCTTGTATCTATTATTTAGATAGAAAATGGACTTACCATGAATTTGATGAATGGTGCAATCGTTTAGCCAATCACTTTGTAGCAATTGGTATCAAAAAAGGTGATGTTGTTGCTGTTTTATTAGAAAATAGACCAGAATTATTGGCTGTAAGTATGGCATTATCCAAAATTGGAGGAATTGCAGCACTTTTAAACACAGCTCAACGAAACAAACCTTTAGTTCATAGTATTCACTTAGCAAATCCTAAGTTATTACTCATTGATTCCAATCTTATTGATAGTTATAACGAAATAAAAAACACCTTAAACTTCCCATCAAACCTTGTATTTTCGATTGCCGATGAACTCAAAAGAACATCAAGTCAGTTGAAAGCTTTTGACATAAAATCTTTCCAATATTCCAACCAAAAAACAAATTACCAACCTAAGATATTTGCGAAAGACCCAGCCATGTATATTTATACTTCGGGAACTACAGGCTTACCCAAAGCATCTATTATCAGCCATGGTCGATGGCTAAAAGGCTATTCCGCTTTTGGATTAACCAGTTTGCGATTGAATCAAAACGATGTTTTATATGTTCCATTACCGTTCTTTCATGCAACAGCTATGGTAGTTTGTTG
Source organism: uncultured Chitinophagales bacterium (assembly GCA_964472755.1). GTDB lineage: Bacteria > Bacteroidota > Bacteroidia > Chitinophagales > JADIYW01 > JADJSS01. The sequence continues at coordinate 16,151 of CAYYMF010000041.1, forward strand.
GTCATCTGTCGTTGCAGGAGGTGCCTCTATTGTCCTAAAAAATAAATTTAGTGTTACTGATTTTTGGAAGGATATTCATAAATATCAAGTTACAGGATTTGGATATGTGGGCGAAATGTGTAAATACTTACTGAACACGCCTGAAAATCCATTAGAAAAGAATAGTACTTTAAAGAAAATGATTGGAAATGGTTTGCGACCAGATATTTGGCAAAAATTCAAACAACGTTTTAATATAGAACAAGTAGCAGAATTTTATGCTTCTAGTGAAGGAAATATTGCATTTTTCAATGTTTTTAATCTCGACCAAACAATGGGATTTTCAATTACTAGTTATGCAATCGTAAAATATGACATTGAAAAAGGAGAACCTAAACTAGACAAAAAAGGCTTTATGCAAAAAGTAAAAACCAATGGTGTAGGTTTACTAATTGGTGAGATTAATGAACGTTATCCTTATGATGGTTATACTGAAAAAAGCAAAACAGAACAGACTATTTTACGTAATGTTTTTACAAAAGGCGATGCATGGTTTAATACCAATGATTTGGTAAGAGATATGGGTTTTGGGCATACACAATTTGTAGATAGATTGGGTGATACTTTTAGGTGGAAAGGCGAAAATGTATCCACACAAGAAGTAGAAGGCATCATTAATTTGATAGAAAATGTAGAAGAAAGTGTTGTTTACGGCGTTGAAATTCCGGGTTGCAATGGTCGGGCAGGAATGGCTAAGATTATTTTGAAAGAAAATAAAACATTAGATTTGGATAATCTGTATCGTTTATTATCTAATGAATTACCAACTTATGCAGTTCCTATTTTTGTAAGAATTGCAAGAGATGCCGACATTACAAGTACTTTCAAACATCAGAAAAGTGCATTAAAAAAAGAAAACTTTGATATTAACATCATCAAAGATGAAGTATATGTACTAAAAAATAAGCAATATATTTTATTGGATAGAAACTTCCACGAAGAAATAAGTAAAGGCGATATTCGATTTTAAAGTTTTAAATGCTTTAGAATTTTGATAACAAAATAATGCTTTAGAAAATCTTATCTTTGCACTATGCAAGCACAATATATCATTGGAAGAAACAGCATTTTAGAGGCTTTTGAAGAAGAAACTAATTTTGAGAAAATTTACATTTCAAAACAAGCTCACGGCGATGCGGTAAAAAAAATAATTCAAAAGGCAAAGGAAAAAGATGTTTATGTGCAGTATGTACCAGAAATAAAATTAGACTATTTAGCCAATAAACAACCACACCAAGGCGTAGTGGCTGCAATTCAACTCATTGCATATTACAATTTTCAAGAAATAGTAGATTTTTGTTATAACGAAGGCAGAACACCTTTATTTATTGTATTAGATGGCATTACTGACGTTCGTAATTTTGGAGCAATTGCAAGAACGGCGTTGGGTTTAGATGCTGATTTAATTATCATTCCTAAAAAAGAAAGTGTGAGTATTACAGCAGATGCGATAAAAACTTCAGCAGGTGCTTTATTAAAAATTCCAGTTGCTAAAGTTGATAATTTACATACGACCATCAAGGATTTAAAAAATAATGGAATTAAGATTGTTGGTTTAGAAGGTGCTGCTACTCAAACATTTCAAGAAGCTGATTTAAAAGTTCCAATGGCTCTAGTTTTAGGTGCTGAAGATAAAGGAATTTCTACGCCAGTTCTTAAATTATTAGATGAGAAACTTAAACTTCCAATGAATGAAGAATTAGAATCTTATAATGTATCAGTGGCAAATGCACTAGCTTTGTATGAAGTGTATCGCCAGCGAAACCATTAGCATCTTAATTTTGATTAGAAATATAATCGCCTAGCTCTTTTTTACTACTTGAAAAATTAAAGGCATCATAAACTACAAAATAATTTTGTTGGTCTATGGTTCTTCCATAACAATATTTTGCCATATTCAATCTATTAGATTCAAAATCAACTAAGTATAATAGTTCTTTTACTTGTATAGAACTTACATAATTATTCGCTAATGAAGATTTAATGACATCCATTTTATAAGAATCAAAATCAGTATTTTTTACTGTATTTTTTAATTGATTAAAAACGGCATCACTCATTCCATAATTATTATTCCAATGTCCATTATTCCATTGATGGTTATTATCATTCCAATTCGGTTGATTAGGATATGGGATATTATTTGGCGGATAAGGGTAGTTGTTGTTATTATTAACGATGCCACTCATATACCATTCATTTTGCATAATTGGAATTTGGGCAAGCATCTTTAAACCATATTGAAAATGTAATTCTGCTGCATACCTGAAACCATTTTGCAATTGAATATTTTCTTGATAGACAATTTGCTGCATCCAACCCATTTGTCTAACTACTTTTAAATTATAATTTCCTGGTATCAAATCAAAAAACCGAACAATGTTACTTTTTTTAGTATCATAAGCTTCCTGATTGAGATAAACTTTATAATTTCCTTGCTGTTTTATTTTAATAAAAAGGTCAGAATCTGCAAATGATATTTGTATCATTGCAAAAGCAAATATTATAAATGTAAAGATACGTTTCATAATTCCTAATTTAATTAAAATGGAAATTCCAAAATCTATGCCAAATCCAGTATAAAAAAAGGTCAAGCAAATGCTTGACCTTTTTTAACTGTCTAGAACTTCTATTTTAAGAATAAAATTTCTTACCTGCTTTTGCGTAATCAATTAAGATTTGGGCAGGCTCAAAACGTTCTCCATATTTAGATGCTAAATCATTTAAAATATCTACCGCTTTTGCTGCTCCTAATGAATCTATATAACGGAAAGGTCCGCCTCTGAATGGAGGAAAACCTAAGCCGAATACAGCTCCGATATCACCATCTAATGGACTAGAAATAATACCCTCTTGTAAACACAAAGCAGCTTCGTTAACCATTGCCATAGCACAACGTAAATGTATCATTTCAGCATCAAATTGCTTTCTATTTTCGCCACCATAGAATTTATAAATTTCACTATCCACTTTAGGTTGTTTCTTACCATTCTCATCATATTGATAGAAACCTTTTTTGTTTTTTCTACCTTTGTAACCTGCTTTAGAAACTTCTAACAAAGTCATACTAACTTGAAATTTAGGACGAGAAGAAAGTAATTCAGTCATTAATTCGCCACCCATAATATGAGCACCAACATCAATACCAACTTCATCAGCTAAAGTAATTGGACCTACAGGAAAACCAAACAAATTCATTTCTTTATCAATTTGTAAGATATCACCACCTTCATCTAATAATAACTGAGATTCATTCATTAATGGTGCTAAAATTCTAGTTGTATAAAAGCCTGGACCATCATTTACCACAATAACTGTTTTACCTTGACGGATGCCCACTTCATAACAAGTTGCAATAACCCAATCAGCCGTTTTATCTGTCTTAATAATTTCTAATAAAGGCATTTTAGGAACTGGAGAAAAATAGTGCATACCAATCACCAACTCAGGACGTTTTGCTTTGGCAGCCACATCTTTAATTGGCAAAGCAGAAGTATTGGTTGCAAAAATTGTATCTTTTTTTGCATTTGCTTCACAATCTGCTAAGATATTTTGTTTCAATTTCAAATCTTCAAAAACAGCTTCTACGATAATATCTTGGTTGTGTAAATCTCTATAATCTAAAGAGCCAGAAAGCAAAGTCATCTTTTCTTCCAATTCAATAGAAGTCATTGCTTTTTTCTTAACTTTTTTGTTATAAGAATTATAAATTCCTTTAAATCCAGAATTTAGCATATCTTGATTAATATCTTTCATCAAAACATGCATACCACCATTCATAGAAACTTCAGCAATACCAGCACCCATAAAACCAGCACCCACCATTCCTATGCGATCTACTTCTCTAACTAATTTTATATCATAAGGATTTTTCTTCTTATTGGTCATAGCAAAAAAGATATTGATTAATTGTCTAGAAACATCTGAAAGAATTAATTCCTCAAATTTCTTAGCTTCTGCATCAAAACCAGCTTCTAAACCTTCATTCCAACCAATCTCAACACATTCAATAATCTTAAAAGGTGCAGGATAACAACCATGCGTCTGTTTATTAACCATTTTTCTTGCTTGGTCAAACACAATTTTATTTACTAAAGGTGCTTCTAAAACTAGGTTTGTTAACTTGGATTGCAATGCTGGAAAGCCTGATTTTACCGTATCTAAATTAATTGCATTTCTATCTCTTACAATTGGCTTATCTATTAATTCCAAAGCTAATTTCTCTGCAGTCATCTGTAGCGTATTTAGATGCACCACTTTGTCCACCAATCCCATTTTCAAAGCAGGATAAGGGAAAATGTTTTTAGCAGTCAGCATCATATCTAAAGCTGCTTGTAAACCTACTAAGCGTGGTAATCTTTGAGTTCCACCACCACCTGGCAACAAACCTAATTGCACCTCTGGCAAAGCCATTTTTGTAGATTTATCGTTAGATGCAACACGAGCGTGACAAGCTAATGCAATTTCTAAACCAGCACCTAAGCAATTTCCGTTGATAGCTGCTACAATTGGCTTTTTAGAATTTTGAACTCTATTTAAAATTTGATGACCACGACGTGTAATTGGCTCAAAATCGCCTTTTTGTTTTACTTTTTGGAACATTTCTATATCAGCTCCTGCAATAAAATCTTTTTTCTTACTATTGATTACAAATGCTTTGATACTGTTATCTTCAAATAGTTCTTCAAAAATTTCATTAAAAAGCTGAATTAAATCAGGTCCTACTTTATTTATTTTTTCGTTTTTTTGATCCATCCAAATGGTACAAACCCCATTTGGATTTCGCTCAACGCTTAAAAAATCTTCTCTTTTCATATTTTTTTATTTAATAATTTGATAGGAGTAATTTTCTTAAAGAAAAAAGCACAAGTTATTCAACTAAAGTAATTCCTACTCTTGTCTTACTACTTGTGCCTATTATCTAAGATTATCCTAATTTTTCTTTAATATCTTCTAAAGCATCTTCAGCTTTGCTGATTACACTTTTTGCAGCAGATTTCACTTTTTGCTCAGTAGATTCATATCTTTTAATCAACATAGCAGTTCCATGAGCTCCAGCTGCACAAGCCGTTAGGATAGCATATTTACCGCCACCTTTTACTAATCTATTAGCAGCCATCGTTAATAAACGACCACCAGTAGCACCGAACGGATGTCCAATTGAAAGTGAGCCACCCCATTGATTGATTTTATTTTTTGGAATAGAACCTACTGCTTTATCGTATCCAACATGAGCTTTACACCACTCTTCATTTTCTAAAGCTTTTAATACTGAGCAAACCTGACCAGCAAATGCTTCGTGTATCTCCCAAACATCAATATCATCAATCGTTAGATTGTTTTTCTTCAATACTTCAGCAATAGAATAAGCAGGACCTAATAACAATTCGTCATATAAATCTCCAGCAGTAAAAGTATAATCTACTAACTCTGCTTTTGGTGTTAAACCTAATTCTTTTGCTTTATCTTCAGAAGTTAATAATACAGCTGATGCTCCATCTGTTAAGAAAGATGCATTTGCCGCAGTAATAGTTCCTACATATTTATCGAATGCTGGTTTTAATTTAGAGATTTTATCAACTGTTGTATCTCCACGAACGCCATTATCCTTTGTGATTGGTTCAAAATTTGGTGGCAATTGTACTGAAATAATATCATCTAACAAACCAGCTTCTTGTGCTTTACCCGCATTTTGGTGAGAAGCAGCCGCTAATTCATCTTGTTCTTCTCTGGTTACTCCAAATTTTTGTACCATTAATTCACAATCTTGTCCCATAGTTCTTCCTGTAATAAATTCTTGAACTGCTGGTCTATCTGGTAAAAAATCATTTGGACGTAATGTTGTTGCAAATTTTGCATACTCCATTGGCGTAGAAAGTTTTTGAGCCATAAATAATTTCTTACGCATTTCTTTAGAGTAACCAATTGGTGTATCTGAGGTACATTCTGTACCACCAGAAATCACAACATCTGCTCTGCCTAATTGGATAAAATCCATTGCATTTGAAATGGCTTGATTTGCAGAAATACAAGCCTGTTTTACTGTATTTGCAGGTACTCTAACTGGCACACCAGCAGTAATTGCTGACTCACGAGCTACGTTTTCTGTTTTAACGTTAGAAATTACATTTCCATAAACTACTCTATCAATTTCACTTGGCTCGATGCCCGTTTTGTCTAACAATCCTTTAATTGCTAATTGTCCTAATTGATAAGACATTAAATCCATATAATTTGTTCCCGACTTTAAAAATGGTGTACGAACACCGTCTATAAAAACTACTTTTCTCATAATATAATTAATTTTTTATTAACCAAATATACAAATTTACAATGCATGCATTGTAAATTTGAAGTTAATTTTAAGTTATACCTTACAGATTTATCTTTGGATAATTGAAC
>CAYYMF010000042.1:0-20849 GCA_964472755.1 uncultured Chitinophagales bacterium
GAATAGGTTTACACATTCTTAAATAAAAAAATGTGTAAACCTATTCTAGGACAAGACATAATTCGAGTTAAAATAATTTAACACAAAATCTAATCTTTTCAAAAAACAAAATTCAAAATTGTCTAAAAAATATCGTATCTTTGTGGGCTAATGCCATTAAGAATAATATATACAATTGTAGCCTTATTGTTTTTTTCAGTTGCTTTTGGACAAAAATCCAACAATAAATTGAAATCTAATGATGTAGAAAGTCAAAAAGCAAAGGCAAACGAGTATTTCGAGAAAAAAAAATACGATAAAGCAATTCCCATCTACGAATTACTTTTAACTGTTTTAAAAGGACAACAAAGTGTAGAAGAAATTTATTATAAATATGCTAAAGCACAATATTTAAGTGGCAGTTACGAATTGGGTGCTTTTTATTTAAAAAGCTTTTACAATACGTATTACAACAGTAAGTATGCCGAAGAAGCTGCATTTTTAGAAGCGGTTTGCTACTATAAACAATCGCCGAGATATGAATTAGAACAAGTTAATACGCAAAATGCAATTTCAATTTTCCAAGCATTTATAGATAAATACCCAAAAAGCTCGTTTATGCAGGAAGCAAATGACAAAATGGATGAATTAAGAGCTAAGCTTAGAAAAAAATCATACGAAGCCGCCTATTTATATTATAAAATTGGGCAGTATAATTCTGCAATTGTAGCTTTACAAAACTTCATGAATGATTACCCTGAATTTGAAGATATTGAGAAAATTGATTATCTGATTATAAAATCACATAAAAACTATGCTGACCAAAGTTACAAACTTAAAAAAGCAGAAAGATATACCAATGAAATCAAAGCATTTGAAGCCTTTAAAATTAAATATCCAAATAGTAAATATTTGATAGAATTAGAAAAGGATAATAAAAATGCATTATTAAATATTGAAAATTTAAAAAAAGAAAACTTATAATATGAATAAGAAAGAAGAAGTCGTAAAAACACAATCTGCTTACATTGAAACAAGAGATTTAGAAAAAATTGGTGCAGTAACTGGCAATTTATACAAATCTATCAATGCTATTTCTAAACGTTCTGAGCAATTAAATACAAGATTGAAAGAAGAATTACACAGAAAATTAGAAGAATTTGCTACTGTTTCTGATAACTTAGAAGAAGTTTTTGAAAATAGAGAACAAATTGAAATCTCTCGTTATTATGAAAAATTACCAAAGACAAGTATTATGGCTTTGGGTGAATTTCTAAATGGCGAAACTTACGTAGAAGACAAAAAATAGTAGGATGAATCTAAGCGGCAAAAAAATAATTGTTGCCGTAAGTGGTAGCATCGCAGCTTATAAGTCTGCACATTTAGTAAGATTGCTCATTAAACAGGGAGCAAGTGTGCGATGCATTCTTACTGAAACTGCTACCCAATTCATTGCTCCGCTTACTTTAGCTACACTTTCTAAAAATGAATGCTTGGTGGACTATACCAACGCATCAAAAACAAATTGGAACAACCACGTAGAAATTGCTTTGTGGGCTGATGCAATGGTTATCGCTCCGGCAACTATGAATACCATTGCAAAGATGGCAAATGGCTTCTGTGATAATTTGCTTTTAGGCATCTACTTTTCAGCTAGATGTCCAATATTTATTGCTCCTGCAATGGATGAAGATATGTGGCATCATCCTAGTAATCAAAATAACATTCAAACATTAATTTCTTTTGGAAATAATTTATTAGAAGTGAATGATGGTGAACTTGCCAGTGGCTTAGTTGGTAAAGGAAGAATGGCTGAACCTGAAGAAATTATTGAATTTTTAACTACTTTCTTCACAGAAAAAAAAACAACTTCTAATTTAGCCCATCGAAAAATTTTAATTACGGCTGGTCCAACCTATGAACCATTAGATCCTGTACGTTTCATTGGTAATCATTCTAGTGGAAAAATGGGTTTGGCCTTAGCTAAAGCAGCACATCAACGTGGTGCTGAAGTTACATTAATAATTGGACAAAATAATTTAGATATTCCAAAATATATAAAAACAATTCCAGTTCTTTCAGCTAAAGAAATGTATCAAGCTTGTTTAGATAATTTTGGGCAGCAAAATATTTGCATTTTTGCTGCAGCAGTTGCTGATTATACACCAATAGATGTGGCAGAGCAAAAAATTAAGAAATCTGATGATACTTTAACTCTTACATTAAAGAAAAATGTTGATATTGCTTTTGAATTTGGAAAAATAAAACAAGCGCATCAAATTTCTGTTGGTTTTGCATTAGAAACTGAAAATGAAGAAGAACATGCCAAACAGAAAATAAAAAAGAAAAATTTTGATTTAATTGTTTTAAATTCAACAAATGATAATGGTGCTGGATTTAGATTTGACACCAACAAAATAAGTATAATTGACAAAACTGGAATGGTGCAGACATACAGCTTAAAAAGTAAAGACGAAACTGCAAATGACATTTTAAACGCAATTGAACTATTATGAAAAAAAGATTCTTGTTCTATTTCTTGCTTATTTTATTTACTTGCTCCACCTATGCACAAGAACTAAATTGTGAAGTTTCTGTAATTTCGCCAAAAAACCAAGATATCGATCCTATTAAATTCAAAAATATGGAAAAAGCCATAAAAGAATTTATAAATGGAAGAAAATGGAGTAATTATACTTTTAAACCTTTTGAAAGAATTAAATGTAATATCATTGTAAATATTTCGGATTCTCCAAGTGAAGGTGTTTATAAAGCTTCTGCAATTATTCAAAGTCAAAGACCCGTTTTTAATAGCAATTACAATACCATGTTATTGACTTATCAGGATATGGATTTTAATTTCACGTATGAAGATTTACAAATTTTGGATTATAACGACAATAGTTATTCTTCTCAATTGACTTCATTGTTAGCGTTTTATGCCAACTTAATTTTAGCTTATGATAGTGATACTTTTGCTGAAAATGGTGGTGAAGCTTTCTTTCAAAAGGCATTAACTATTTGCAATAATATTCCAGCTAATGAAAGAAGCAAATACAAAGGCTGGAGTAAATTAGATGGTAATCGAAACCGATTTATGTTGGTAGATGGATGGTTAAATTCAAGATATAAAGATTTTAGAAGAGCATTTTTAATTTATCATTTTAATGGGCTAGATAAAATGTATGATGATGTTGTAGTTGCAAGAAATATTATCACAACATCTCTATCTATGTTTCAAAAAATCAATAAAGACAACCCAGTTTTGATGTCTTTGCGTTTATTAATGGAAACCAAACGTGAAGAACTACAGAATATCTATTCAAAATCGGATATGACTGAAAGAAGTATGATAGTTCCAATCTTATCTTACTTAGATCCTACACAAGCTGATAAGTATAAAAGTATATTGAAATAGTAGTAAAAATCAAAAAAAATTAAGCTGGATACTCAACAATATTGTTTTGTGTTTCAAATAATTTGATTTTTAAATCAAATTTGGGTTCTAATTGCTCACGGATAATATTGTAAATAACCATTGCAATATTTTCTGCTGTTGGATTTAGATGTTCAAATTCTGGAACATCTAAATTTAGATTTCGATGATCCATTTTCTCTAAAACATAATCATTAATAATAGATTTAAGGATTTTTAAATCTATTACATATCCAGTATCTAAATCAATTTCGCCAATTACTTTAACTTCTAAAACATAATTATGTCCATGAAAATTAGGGTTTGCACACAATCCAAAAATTTCATTATTTTTCTCCGATGTCCAATGTTGATTCCATAGTTGGTGTGCAGCATTAAATGTCGCTCTTCTAATTACAGCAGTTTTCATAAATATAAATTAGTAAAAACAATCCTAAAGTTCGCCAACAATAGTAATGCCGCCTTTAACTTTTTGTCCAAGTTTTACGTTTACTTTCGTATCTAAAGGTAAAAACAAATCTACTCTTGAACCAAATTTTATAAACCCAAAATCCTTACCTTGTTCTACAATATCGCCTTCTTTCACATAATAGACAATACGTCTTGCAACTTTTCCTGCAATTTGACGCATCAAAACATCAATTGAACCATTATCAATAACAATAGAAGTTCTTTCGTTTTCTGTTGATGATTTTGGATGCCAAGCAACCAAATATTTTCCATCGTGGTATTTAGCATATTTCACTTCTCCAGCAATTGGCACTCTATTTACGTGCACATTACTCGGCGACATAAAAATTGAAACCTGCAAACGCTTATCTTCAAAATATTCAGGCTCATAAACTTCTTCCATTACCACCACCTTACCATCAGCAGGAGCAATGATAATATTATCATCGGTCAATATATTTCTCTTAGGATTTCTAAAAAAATAAAAAATAAAGAACAATACGAATAATGTAAATGACAAAATAATATTTTGCACTAAATTGGGCAAATTCAAAACATAGATTGAAATGAAATTAATTAATGCGACAATCACTACCGACGTTGCAATGATCGTTCGTCCTTCTTTATGAATATATGTTACTGCCATTTTTATGTTTATGCAAATATAATTAATTATTCAAGATTCTTATTTCAAATCAGATATAAAGGTCAAATATAAAGTAGCAACTGGAAATGAAAAAATCAAGCCATCAAATCGATCTAAAAAACCACCGTGACCAGGCAAAGTATTTCCAGTATCCTTAATTTCTAAGTTTCTTTTAATCATGCTTTCAGCCAAATCTCCATAGGTAGATGCAATTGATGTCAAAATAGCTAAGATAAAATAGTGTTTATATCCAATATCTTGATTACTCCATTGAGGAAATAATAAATAAACAATATAGCTAAATACTACAGTTCCAAATATTCCACCAATAAATCCTTCCCAAGTTTTCTTTGGTGATATTCTTTCAAACAACTTATGCTTTCCTAATTTAGAACCAAATAAATAAGCAAAGGAATCATTTGCCCAAGCAAAAAACATCACGGCCAATAATAAATTCCAATTATATTCTCCAGTATAATAAGCTATAAAACTTGCTGCTGAAAAAGGAATCGCAATATAAAATAAGCCCATAGAATTGACAGCAATACTAATAAACGGTGACTTTGATTTAGTATATAATTCTATAAAAAACCAAGACAATGTAAATCCGCCAATAAAAGACAAGTAAATAACATCTACCCTATCTGATGCAACTAAGTAAACAATCAAAAAAATGATGGCTGCAAAAATGGTATTGATAAATTTATACAAATTTTTATGTTCTATTGATTGTACGACTTTATTTGTAATATTATGGTATTCATTAATACATAACATCGTAACTAATGAGAAGATTACTAAGTAACTAGTTTCTCCCCAAACGGTTCCGCCAATCATAACAATCAAAAAGACTATACCTGTGGCTATTCTTGTGCTTATATCACTCACGTTTTGATTTTTATTTTTCAGTTCTAAAAAACTGAACTGCAAAGATACGCTTTTTAACGTTTAGAACAACGATAGAACAAAATACTTAATATTATGAATAAGATAGAATAACCTACTAATTCTGTAATAGTTGGCATTTGTGGTGCATCGGTTAGTTTTCCTGATATTAGATGTAAATTCTTTAAATACATTAAAGTAACTTCCAATCCATTATTAAATAAGTGCATAAAAATAGCTATCCAAATATTTCCTGACCAATAAAAGATATAACCTAAAAGCATACCTAAAACAATACGTGGTAAAAATGCTGAAAACTCAAAATGTACTAAAGAAAATATTATCGAACATATTAAAATTGCTAAATGAACATTTAATCTCTCGCATAGTAATCTTTGCAAAGTACCTCTGAAGAAAAATTCTTCTAAAAATGCTGGTAAAACAGCAATAAGTAAAAAATTAAATAGGAAATAGAATATTGATTTTGGCTTTAATAAGGCGACAATAAACATTTGATATTGTTCTTGTTGTTCTAACATTAATTGACCTAAGAAACTTTCCTTATTCAATATATAAACTAAATTCAAAAATGGATAGATAGTCAAAACTAATAGTGGCGTAATTAAAACCAATAACCATTGAATATTATTTTTACTTTCTAAGCCATAACCAAATGAATGTTTCTTTTTTAATATACTGAACGTTACTGCTGGCAATCCAAAAGTTATTACCGAAGAAATAATTTGGGCAAATCTTATTGAATTCAAATTATCGGAAGGATTGGATAATATCTTTTTAAAATCTAAGGCATCTTGACCATAAACAGCAAAAATTATTCCTCCTGACAATAATTGTCCTAATAAAAAACAAATAATAAATATAAAAGCAAGACTAAAAAAATCTTTGGAGAAAGCTGTTTCTTTTTCGACAATCATCAAATAATATTAAAAATCTGCACTTAAAATTAACTCTAAATTTGTATATTTAAGCTCAAATTGATGAGCAATAAAGGGTTTTGTCAAAGCTCCTTTATAAATATAAACACCATTTCGAAAACCAGCATCAAGCCTAATTAATTGTTCAATTCCAGCGAATTTATTAGCATTTTTCAGTATCGGTGTGATAACATTACTCATTGCATAACTGGCAGTTTTTGGAACATTTGATGCAATATTAGGAACACAATAATGGATTACATTATGTTTTACATAAACAGGTTGTTCATTTGTCGTTACTATAGCCGTTTCAAAAGAACCTCCACCATCAATATCAACATCAATTATCACAGCACCTTTTTTCATTTCTCTAACCATATCTTCACTCACAACTAAAGGCGTTTTACCATTCTGTGGTGATAATGCTCCAATCACTACATCTGCACGAGATAAATTTTTAGCTAAATTAATTGGATCGAGTACCGAAGTATAAACTTTTGTACCTAAATTATTTTGCAAACGTGTCAATCTATAAATATTATCATCAAAAACAGCTACACTTGCACCTAATGCTAAAGCAACACGACAAGCGTTTTCTCCTACTGTTCCAGCGCCTATTATCACTAGTTTTGCTGGTGGTTGGCCTGCAATTCCTCCAAATAATATTCCTCGGCCATTTTCTGCACTTAAATATTGAGCAGCCAAACCTACTAAATAGTTCCCAACAATTTCGCTCATCGAACGTAGAATTGGGAATGTATTATGTTCTCCTTTTATATATTCAAATGCCAAAGCTGTAACCTTTTTATTCATTAAAGTCTTAATGCAATTTTTGGTCATCGAAGGCAATAATATTGGTGAAATTATCGTTTGGTTGTTTTGAATAAGACTTAATTCTCTTGGTGAAATTGGAGCAGATTTTAAGATGGTATTCATTTTAAAAACTGCTTCTTTATCATACACAATATCAGCACCAGCATTAATATATGCTTCGTCATAAAAATTAGCTGCCGTACCAGCATCTGTTTCTATTGTAACTCGACAACCTAAACTCACTAAACTTGCTACCGAATTTGGTGTAAGTGGAATTCTATTTTCTTGAAAATCATCTTCTCTAGGAATCCCAATTGAAATTGAATTATTATTTTTATTAATTGCAGCCAAAACCTCTTGCGGATACAAGGCATAATTTATTTGAGGTTTTAATAATTCTGCTTCCATAACATTTACAATCTCTGATTTATCTTAAATTATTCAAATCAATTATTCGTCTTCTTCTCCAATTTCGTCTAACATCATCTCCTCTTCAATTTTCAAAAATGTCCAAATATCTTTCAAAATTGCAGTTCTAGTTGCTTCATCTGGGGTTTCATCTAACCATCTGATTTCTACTATGTCATCGTAAAAATCTTGTTCTTTTTCATAAACATCATCTTGTGATAAATAACGAACTAAAACTTTTGGATTAGATACTTTTATGATACATTCTTCTTCTGGAAAATGTTGTGCATTTGCACCCCACCAAAAATCTTTATATGCTTCTTTTGTTTTCATTTTAAAAAATTATAGGTAATGAATAATAAGAATAAACTGGAGTGCCATAGACTCTCGCAGGATTCCAACGTGGCATTTTATCAAACACTTTTAAGCTATACGATTTACAAACTTCACAATCACTATAAACTACTTGTGGTAGTAACACATCTCCTTTATCTGAAATTATAAACTTTATAATATTTACACCACTCAAAGTTGAATTTGAATCTAAGCTTTTCTCTTTCTCTTTATTAATAAAATCAATCAATGGAAACAATCCTCCATCATATTCCGCTTTTTGTTCCACATCTTCAAAAACTGGCATCGTTTCATCTGCCAATTGATAGGTCGATAAAGGCATTTGATAGATTAAACTATCCCAAATAATTGTAACGGAATCTACAACTTTCTTTTCAGCTTTTAACTTATTGCTTTTACTTACAGACAGTCCAAATAAAGGGTCACCAAATTGTGCATACAAATTTGAAGTACAAGTGATAACTAAAATAAATATACCTATTCGTCCAATCATAAAATAGATTTATTGACTACTCCACCAACATCAAACTTCCTTTTAAAATGCCCGTTTGACCATCTTTATATTTTACTTTTATATAATAGCCGTACACATCTAATTGTTGTTTTTTGCCTTTATACATACCGTCCCAACCTTTGGTTTTGTCCTCTGGTAAAACATTTTTAGCTTTAAATACAATATTTCCCCATCTATCTACAATTTGCATATCTTCAACCATTGTATTCTTTGGATTTCCTCTTACATAAAAAATATCATTAGTACCATCACCATTTGGAGTAAATGCATTGGGTACCCAAACTTCATTTTTACAATTCAAATCAACATTTACCGTATCAGAATTAGAACAATTATTTGCATCCGTAACTTGTACTGAATAAATTCCTGCAGTACTAACTGTAATTGTGTGCGTAGATTCCTGAGTATTCCAAACCACACTATTATTTGCATCTGTTTGGGCAGTTAGCGTAACTGGGTCATCACAGAATAAAACATCAGCACCTAAATTAACAGCTGGCAATTGATTTTGACTAATATTTATTGAAGCTGTTTCTGTTCCACATTGATTGCTTACAGTTGCTTCATATTTACCTACTTGAGTTGCTGTATAAGTAGTTTGGTTATTTGCAATTGATTGTC
Source organism: uncultured Chitinophagales bacterium (assembly GCA_964472755.1). Lineage (GTDB taxonomy): Bacteria > Bacteroidota > Bacteroidia > Chitinophagales > JADIYW01 > JADJSS01. Next base: position 9,042 of record CAYYMF010000042.1, read on the forward strand.
CGTTTAATGTCCAACTTGCAGCAGCACCAGCATTTAAAACTTGACTAAAATTACCGCAATAAGTAGTATCATTTCCAAAAGTGAAAGCTTGTGGTGCATTTAATGTTTTTACTTCTACTGAAGCCTTTCCTGTACAATTATTTCCTGTTACGTTTACACTATAATTTCCACCTTGTGCAACTTGAATTGTTTGTGTTTGTTCGCCTGTACTCCAAACATAAGTTAAGAATCCTGTTCCAGCATCTAAAGTTGTATTTCCGCCTTGGCAAATTTCAAGATTACCAGTTATGGTTGGGTTACAAGTTGTTGTTTGACATTTTGTAATATTGATGGAAGCTTTTGCTGAACAACCATTTCTATAAACCACAACACTATAACTTCCTTCTTGTATTATTGTCGTTAAATTAGCGGTTACATTATTACTCCAACGTATAGAATCATATTGTCCCTGTACGGTTAAATCTATTGTATTATTACATATTTCGGTTGCAGTTGCTGAAATTTGTACACTTACATTTTCTTGAGTTAGGATAATTTCATCACTTACTGTTCCACATTGATTGCTAATGGTAGCTTTGTATGTTCCTTCTTGAGTTGCTGTATAAGTGATTTGGTTATTTGCAATTGATTGTCCGTTTAATGTCCAACTTGCAGCAGCACCAGCATTTAAAACTTGATTTACAGAAGTACAATGTACACTATCTTTTCCTAATGTGAATGCTTGTGGAGCAGCATTAATCACCACTTTTACATTTTTAATCTTAGTACAATTATTATCCGATGCCGTGATGGTATAAACGACACTATCAGAAATAGCATTATTTAGTAATGTTAATGTTTGAGCAATGAGATTTCCAATTCCAGCAGTTTGCCCACTTGTATTATTCCCGCCACTTACAGCCCAAGAAATAGTAGCATTAGGATCTGAAGTAGAAATATTAATATTTGAAGTTGCACCTGAACAAATTTCGTATCTATCTTTTGGTGTAGAAATATCAACACAAGCCATATAAAAACTAACTTCATTTGAACTCACTTGCCCTGTTAAGGCTACTGGTTCTCCAACTGCTTTTACATAAATGGTATCATTACATAATGCACTCGCAATTGGATAATTAAAAGTATAGTTTGTAATTAAAGAATCAGCTACAACCCCGTTACATTTATCTGCTGCATTATTTTGAATTCCATTATTTGCAATAGATGCTGTATCAGCCTTATTTTTTTGTCTAATCACATAATTACCATCTCCATCATTTGCTGTAGCTGGTGTATAAATCGGCAATCCACATACATCATAAGTTAGAGTATCAATACAACTCTTATTTATTATTCTAGATAATCTATATCTATTGCTAGTTGTTAAATTACAAGCATCATTATTATTGTTATTTACAAATGCTCCTAAACTTCTGAAACAATTATTTTGTAAAATATAAACAGGTACTCCTAATTGACAAAATCCACTAAAGTTATATGGAAAAGAAGTGCCATTACCTGTAAAAATTATAACAATAGCACCAGCTGGTATATCATCACCAGGTTTTGCAAAATTCAGATTCGATGCATTGCAAAAGCCAGTTCTTAAAGTATTCAAATATGCTGCATCAAAAGTATTACTAAACTTACAAGGATTAGAACCTAAATTTATATCTTGATTAGCTCCATTTGTACTATTTGGAAGATCTACACCCAAATCATTTACTTTAAAGCCATTCCCAGATGTAATAATCATATATTCATTATCTTGTTCTTTTAAAGGTGCAGCGTTACAAGCATCAATAAAAATGCCTAAAATTGTTGGACAAGAATTGGATAAAAAATCAGTAGAACCACCTTTAATTTTTATTCTTCCAATCTCCTCTCCTTCATTATTATAAGGATTAAAGTTATTGTTAGTATTTTTATAGATTACAATATCTGAATTTGTAGGAAAAGCATTTGCTTTTAATGTAAATTTTGCAGTATCTTTTCCAGAAGTACAAATAGTTTGATGTTCAGGAGAAATTTCTAATGTTGAAGCTCCAAAAGATAAGAATGATACAAAAGATAAAAGAATAAAAATAGATTTTCTTTTCATATAAAAAACTGAATTATTGTACGGTAAAGATACAATAGTTTTTTATTTACCTGAACATTTTTTTACACATAACAATATCAATATCAACAATACTTATTCAATATCAATTATGCTTACTTTTGTATTTTATAATTATAGGATGTAAAAATACTGCTAACAAAATAATAATTGCACCTAAATAAAAATGTCCTCCTAGTTCTTGATTTTCATTAAAAAAAACTGCTGCTAAAACAATTCCATAAATAGGCTCTAGATTATTAATCAAATTAGTAGCAAAAGCAGTACTTTTTTTCAAAGCTTTTAAATATAAAATATAGGGAAGAATTGTACAGAAACTTACCAGAACAATTAAAAAAAGCCAATCTGTACTAGTTGGCAATACAAAACTATTTGGAAAATAATATATATAAATTGGCAATAAACCAGATAAAAATAAAGCTCCAGCTCCTAATTGTAACCAAAGTGTGCCTAATTCTGGTGTATTTTGAGCAAATTTTTTATTTAAACTTGTAAATAATGCCGCCATTAATGCCGCAACTATGCCTAATATCCAACCCAAATAATAGCCTCTTGGAATTGCTTGATTAATGAGTAATACTCCCGGAATAACCAATAAACCAAGTCCAAACTCTAATAAATTTAATCTTTTTCTATTTATAATAGGTTCAACGATTGAGGTAAATAAAGAAGTTAAGGCTAAAGCACATAAAGCTACAGAAGCATTTGCAAACTTAATAGAACCATAAAAAAATACCCAATGCAAAGCGACTAAAAATCCTATCAATCCAACTGAAATAATTTCTTTCTTAGAAAATTGCTTTAACTCTTTATATAATTTTGGAAAAAATAATAAAAGAACGACTACCAAAACCATTCTATACCAAACCAAAATATATTCTCTTAAATGAATGACTTTCCCAAGAATTGCAGTAAATCCCCACATCAATACGGCAAAATGCATATATATTGTGGCGTTTTGTTTGCTTGTTGACATAATTTAACTGCAAAATTGAGAAAAAGATAACAACTTAAAGCATTAAACAGGTTAAGATTAAACTATTTTTCATTAACTTTGAACTATTATGGAAAAGAAATATAAAACTTTAAAAGCGTTTTATCCGTACTATTTAACTGAACACTCCGACCCAACGTGTAGAGTGTTGCATTATATCGGAACATCTTTAGTGATTTTAGTTTTAATTTGGGCAATTGCACAGCCAATTTGGTGGAAATTTGTTTTATTGCCATTGGTTGGTTATAGTTTTGCTTGGATTGGACATTTCAAATTTGAAAAAAATAAACCAGCAACATTTATCTATCCATTATACAGTTTAGCTTCAGATTTCATAATGCTATACCACTTCTTAATTGGAAAAATTGACGAAAAACTAGCTGAAGCCAAAATGATTATAGCACAAGAAAACAAAAATGAACAATAATAAATAATATGAACGAAGTACTTTTATCCAACCATAAATTAGTTGCAGTTTTTGCAGTAGTATTAATTATTCTTATCGGAATGATATTTTACTTATTTTCAATAGACAAGAAAGTAAAACAAATTGAAGAATCTTTAAAACATTAAATTAAAGACAAATCCGAGCTATTAATTACTGTATTAATGACAATTTCATTTAATTTGCATTATTAAATATTACCTTATGTTTCCAATAAAAATAGAACAAGCACAACATAGTAAAATTGATACGATTGATTTTAATAATATAAAATTTGGTAGAACATTTTCCGACCACATGCTAGTTGCTGAATATTATGATGGAGCTTGGCAAAGTGCTGTGATTAAACCTTATGGCAACATTGAACTATCTCCTGCTTGTAATGTTTTTCATTATGGACAAGCCATTTTTGAAGGAATGAAAGCATTTTATAAAGCAGATGAAAGTGGTGTCGTTTTATTTCGTCCTGAAATGAATTGGGAAAGAATGAACCGTTCTGCAAAGAGAATGTCTATGCCTGAAATTCCAAAAGATATATTTATTGAAGGAACTAAAAAATTAATTGAGTTAGACAAAGCATTTGTACCAAATGTTCCAAATTCAGCTTTATATATTCGTCCTGTAATGTTTGCTTCAGAACCATTTATAGGTGTAAAAACTTCAGACAGTTATTTATTTATTATTATGACGGGTCCCGTTGGAGCTTATTACGGAGAGCCGATTTCTGTTTATGTACATGAAAAATATATTCGTGCTGCCAAAGGTGGTTATGGCGATGCTAAAGCGGCTGGAAATTACGCAGGTTCATTATATCCATTGGAAGTTGCAAGACAAAATGGTTATAAAGATGTACTTTGGTTAGATGGCGAACACAAACAATATGTACAAGAAGTTGGCACAATGAATATTTTCTTTGTTATCAGTAATAAATTGATTACACCGATATTAGACGGCTCAATTTTAGCTGGTGTAACAAGAAATAGTATCATTACAATTGCTAAAGAATTAGGCTATGAAGTGGAAGAAAAATTAATTGATATAGAAGAAGTAATTGCAGCTCATCAAAATGGTACTTTAACGGAAGTATTCGGAACTGGAACTGCTGTGGTTGTTAATGCCGTAGATAAAATTGGCTATCAAGGTAAAGATTACACACTTGATGCAACTCAATTTAAAGTAGCTCAACAACTCAAAGAAAAATTAGTAAATATTCAAAAAGGCATTGATACGGATACGCATAATTGGATTGTAAATTGCTAAACAAAAATCAAATTAACTTAGCTACAATTTAATAACCTACAATTCATCATTTTCTCTGTTTTTTTTAAGAATTTCGGAGATAAATTATAGTGTATGGATTTATTTAAAGTATATCCACTTTTAGATGTTGAATTAGAAAGCGGAAAAGGAGTATTTGTCTTTGACAAAAATGGACAAAAATATTTAGATTTTTATGGAGGACATGCGGTAATTTCTGTTGGACATGCCCATCCCTATTATATTAAAGCATTGAATGAACAATTAGAAAAGTTAGTTTTTTATTCAAATTCTGTTCATTTAGATATACAACAAAAATTAGCTGAAAAATTAGGACAAATTTCAGGCTATACCAATTACAATTTGTTTTTAATCAATAGTGGAGCAGAAGCCAATGAAAATGCCTTAAAATTAGCTTCATTTTATAATAAAAGAAAGAAAGTCATTGCATTTTCAGGTGCATTTCATGGTAGAACAGCAGCAGCTGTAGCTGTTACGGACAATCCAAAAATAAAACCAGCTATCAATCCTGATGACCATGTAATTTTTTTACCATTTAATGACAATGTTGCATTAAAAAAAACATTTAAAGAACAAGGCCATGAAATTTGTGCTGTTATTGTAGAACCTATACAAGGTGTAAATGGTATCTATGAAGCAAGTGCTTCTTTTTTAGAAAAAATACAGGAATTATGTCATCAAAACGATACAATATTTATTGCAGATGAAGTACAATGTGGATTTGCACGTTCTGGTAGATTCTTTGCTCATCAATTTGCAAATGTACAACCTGATATTATTACAACAGCCAAAGGCATGGGTAATGGTTTTCCTGTGGGTGGCGTTTTAATTAACGAAAAAATACAAGCTGTTTATGGAATGTTGGGAACAACATTTGGTGGCTCTCCTTTAGCTTGTGCTGCAACTTTAGCTGTTTTAGAAATTATAGAAAATGAGCATTTGATAGAAAATACACAACAAATGGGACAGTATTTGTTGGATAATTTAAAGAACATCAAAGGTTTAAAACAAATCAGAGGGAAAGGATTGATTTTAGGTTTAGAGTTTGAAGCACCAATTAAAGATTTAAGAAATGATCTATTGTTCAAACATCATATTTTTACTGGAAATTCTAACAATGCAAATACGCTTAGAGTACTGCCAAGTTTAACAATACAAAAAGAAGAAATAGATTTATTTTTAAATGCGCTTCAAAAAGAAACAAATTAGAACATTTTATTAAACCTGAATTATGCAATAGATATTCTATTACAATCGAAAACGCCTGCAAAATATTACGCTACGCTAACTTTTGCTCATTCACCACAGAAGTTGCTATGTTTCAATCGCAAAAGTTTATATTTTATTGGTATTTTCACTTTCATAACGAATCCTATTGCATAATTCGGATTAAAATTCATTTTTGATAAACTACTTTATAAATTTTTTGTACAATTGGAGCAATAGCATCTATTTTAAAATTGGATAATAGATACAGTTTTAAGTCTTGCTTTTTTTCTGAATATGCAGGCTGTGTATAATTCTTTTCAACAATTGAAAAACCATTTCTATCATAAAACCCAAGTCTTCTAATAGCCAATTCTCCAATGTTTTCAGGCTCTGATTCCAAAACTAATTTTGGAAATATTTCTGAAAATTGCTGAAAAATTACTGAACCCAATTTCAAATTTCTATATACTTCAAAATGTTCAATAAATACAAAATCATCTAATTGCCAAGTAATAAAATAAGCAATAAAATTCTGATCATAAACGACTGAAAATACTTGCACTTTTGGATTTTGAAACAAAGCATAAAACTGTTTTTCGTCTCGTTTTTCATCTTCAGGAAATGAACTTACATATACTGAATAAATTTCATTTATAATTTCAATTTTTGTCGATATAACCTTTTTAAAAATCATTTACTACTTTTGTCAAAATTCATTCTTTGTATTCTGATTGCATTTAGAATTGCTAATAAAGCAACACCAACATCTGCAAAAACCGCCTCCCACATCGTTGCGACACCTCCTGCACCTAAAATCAAAACAATCAATTTCACACTAAAAGCCAAGATTATATTTTGCCATACAATCTTTTTAGTTGCTTTTCCAATTTTAATAGCCATTGGGATTTTACTAGGCATATCATCTTGAATGACGACATCAGCAGTTTCAATAGTCGCATCACTACCTAATCCACCCATTGCAATACCAACATCGCTCAATGCAACAACTGGTGCATCATTTACACCATCACCGACAAATGCAACAGACATATTAGATGCTTTAATTTGTTTTACTTTTTCAACTTTATCTTCCGGTAATAAATCTCCAAAAGCTTTGTCAATATTTAAAGCTTTAGCAACAAATTGTACCACAGTACTTTTATCACCACTCAACATGGTCGTTTTTACATTCATTGTATGCAATGCCTGAATTGTCTTTTCTGAATCCGATTTTATAGAATCTGCAATCGTAATATAACCAACAAATTGACCACCATAAGCCACAGCAATCAAGGTATAAACAATAGAATTAGGGTCTAAATTATATTGAATATTAAACTTATCCATCAGTTTAAAATTCCCAACCAATAATTCTTTATCATCTACAATACCCTTTAAACCATGTCCTGAAATTTCTTCGATATTATCAATTTTAATATTCGGATTTCTATCGCCTACATATTGTAAAATTGCCGTTGCAACTGGGTGTGTACTATGGCTTTCAATAGCATTGACAAATTGCAATATTTTATCTTTATCAAATATGTTATTAAAAACAACTTCCTGTACCAGAAAAACACCTTCAGTAAGCGTACCAGTTTTATCCATCACAACATGTTGGATATCTGCTATAATATCTAAAAAATTACTTCCTTTAAATAAAATTCCATGACGACTTGCTGCACTAATTCCACCAAAATAACCCAAAGGAATAGAAATTACTAAAGCACAAGGACAAGAAATTACTAAAAAAACTAAGGCTCTATATAACCAGTTTTGAAAAGAATATTGTTGAATACTATAAGGCAAAAAAGAAATATTTGTAAAATGTAATAGGTAAGGTAAAACGACTATCAGCAAAGCCAAATTAACCACTATCGGTGTATAAATCCTTGCAAATTTTCTAATAAATAATTCTGTTGGTGCTTTTTGTGCACTTGCATTTTGAACCAATTCTAATATTCTACTTAATTTACTATCTGCATATTTTGAAGTTACACGAATTTGAGAAACAGTATTCAAATTTATCATTCCAGCTAATACACTTTCTCCTTTTTGTTTAGTATCTGGCTTACTCTCGCCAGTTAATGCAGCGGAGTTGAATGATGCAGTATCTGAGATTAACAAACCATCTAATCCTAATTTTTCGCCAGGTTTTAATTGTATAATAGAATCTATTTCAACTATTTCAGCTTTCACTACTTTAGCAATATTATTTTCCAAAATAGTTACTTCATCTGGTCTTTGGTCTAATAAACTTTTGATATTTGATTTTGCTCGTTTTACTGCCAATGTTTGAAATACCTCTCCTATTGCATAAAACAACATTACAGTAACTGCTTCAGGAAATTCGCCAATAGCAAATGCACCAACAGTCGCAATCACCATCAGCGTAAATTCTGAAAAAAAATCTTTTTTTAATATACTTTCCAATGATTCTTTTATAACTGGCAAACCAACTGGAAGATAAGCAACTACGTACCAAACTATTCGTAAAGTATCTTTAAACCAAATAGGTTTTTGAATATGGTCAAAATACAATGCTGTTAGTAATAAAACTAATGAAAGCAAAGGTAATAGAAACAATATACTCCCACTATGGTCGTGATTGTGGTCATTATGTTCTGATTCGTTTCCTAATATTTTTTTAGCACCTGCATTGGCATAGATTTTATTTTCTTTTGTACAACACAATTGTATGCCATCTTTATCAAATATATGTTGATGCTCCATAGTTATTTTATTATATATAAATCAGTGTTCGTGTTCGCCTGTATTTAATAATTTAGCATTTATAAAAAATGCACCTTTCACAGCAATTTTTACATTCTCAGGTAATGTAGCAATTGGTGTAATTGCAGTAAATCCCATATTTGATACACCTTTCAATACTTCAATTCTTTCAAAATTAGTTGTTTTCACACTTTCCGTTTCATTTTTTTTAGGTTCATACTGATGTCTATGTCCATCTGCTTCATCATGCTTTTCAACTTCTGGTACTTTATCTGTTAAGATAAATATAAAATCTTTCCCCTCAAAATTTACAATTGCAGCATCAGGAACTGAAGGTGTTAATACATTATGTAAGCTTATTGATGCCACAACACTCATGCCATCTATTAAGCCTTTTCGATTGCCTTTCACATCACAATGCACTGCAATAGATTTAGTTTCATTTTCAAAAGAAGAACCGATAGTATGTACAACAGCCTCATATTGATTATCTGGATTATTAATTGTTCTAAACATAATTGATTGACCTAATTTTATATTAGAAATATCCTTTTCAAATATATTCAAATCCACATGCATTGCTTGGTTATTAATAATCTCTGCTATTGGTGCAGAAACATCAACATAACTACCAATTTTTGCAAATAAGGTAGAAACTACACCACTTATAGGACTTAGTACATTTACTGTAGTTTTTAAATTAGAATTACTCACAGTATTTGGATTGATGCCCATTAATTGAATTTGTTGAAAAAGAGATGCTTTTCTAATTTTCAAACTGTTTAATTCTGCTGTAATACTTTGTAAATTCTTTTTTGCACCTGCATTGCCTTCACTCAATTCTGTTTGTCGTTGTAACTCTTGTTCTGCAAAAGTAATTTTACTATTGACCGTTAAATATTCTTCTTGCAATTGAATAAATTGAGGGTTTGCAATGGTTGCCACAATTTGTCCTTTGGTTATAATTTTTCCAGATTCTACATGAATAGACTTAATTACACCGCCATATAATGAAGTAATATTTGCTTTATTATTATTGGGTACTTTTATATTGCCATTAGCTTGTAAAATTGCTGTAAGCGATTTATTTTCGATTGTACCATAACTAATTCCAGCAGCTTTGATTTGCTCATCAGTTAATGCTGTTACTGTATGACTTTCTTCCACCGAACTTGTTTGTTCAATATTCGCTTCCGTTCCATGATTATGAGCATCTTCGCTATGTTTGCAGCTATTAAACATTAAAAGCACGAGCATAAATGGTAATATTTTAAAATGTATTTTCATCTCAATTTTATTTATTGTTGTAATAATTATATTGAATTACAGATTGATTATATAAGTTCAATGCATCAATATATCGTTGTTTAATTTGAATTGTTTGGGTTAGATACTCATTCAAATCTGCTAAACTTATATCGCCAGTTTTATAACTTAAAAGTGCAGAATTAATAATATTTTCAGCCTGTTTTAAGCCTTCAGATTCATAAAAATCTAATAATTGATTATTTTTTTCTACTTCTAAAAGCAATTGCACTTTCTCTACATAAAATTGTTGTTTAGTATATTCTAATTCTTGCTCTTGTAAATGAACTGAAGTCTGTGCTGCTTTCAATCTACTTTTATAAGCGCCATTTCCAAATATTGGAAAAGCAATATTAACTGAAAATCCAGTATATGGGTCTTTTATGCCATACAATCTTTGCGAGAAAACACGTGTACTCATTTCAGGTAAATTTTCTTGTTTTACAACACTTACAGACTTTTCTGCAATAGCAATTTGTTGTTGTTGTGCTTGTAATGCTGGATGCAAACCTGTATTGTCAAGACTTAGTTCGATTTTAGATAATGGATTATTTTCTGGAAGATATACTTGGTCAGTATTCAACTTAAGCATCAATTGTTTTTGTACTTTAGCAATATCTTGATTCAGTTGTTTTAATAATACATAATTTTCGTTCATTTTTATCTTAGAAAAAACACTATCTAATCCAGGACTATCGCCAGTTTTAACCTTCAGTTTTGTAGCCAAATGTAAAGTAGAATAAATACTATCCATCTTTTCATACAATTTCATTTTATCTTGAACATACCACATTTCATAATAAGATGCCGTGATATCTCTTTTTAATTCAGCAGAAATTAGATGTTCGCCCACATCAAACAATTTTGATTGCTCTTGAGCTAATTTTTTCTGTGAACGATACACACCAGGCCAAGGAATATCTTGCGAAAGTCCAACTTTCCAAATACCGATTCTATCACTTGGTCGAATATCTTCATTTTCTATAAAAATGCCTGTTTTATTAATGCGTTGAACGCCTTTTATTGCTGCTGTAATTTGAGTTTTTTGAGTTGAATTAATTTTATATTGCATATTATTAGATGACAATTGCAATAGTTCATCTAATGATTTACGCTCTGCTTGAGCATACAAATTAGTTCCCGAAAAACCAAAAATCATGATAAACAACACCATAATAATGGACTTAGACTGAATTTTAGGACGCATATTATCTTTAGAATTAAAAATTAAATACAATAAAGGCAAAACAAACAAAGTTAGTAATGTAGCAGTGATTAAACCACCAATAACCACAGTTGCCAATGGCCTTTGCACTTCTGCTCCAGCACTTGTACTTAATGCCATTGGTAAGAATCCTAAACTTGCAACTGAAGCGGTCATCAAAACAGGACGTAATCTTATTTTTGCACCTTCAACTACAATTTTCATAATATCAGTTTCGCCTTCATTTCTTAATTGATTAAATGTCCCAATTAAGACAATACCATTCAAAACAGCTACACCAAATAAAGCAATAAAGCCAATCCCAGCACTCACGCTAAACGGCATATCACGAATTAATAAAGCAACTACACCACCAATCGCACTCATTGGAATTGCTGTAAAAATTAGAACTGCCAACTTCACAGAATGAAATGTAAAATACAACAACACAAAAATTAGTAACAAAGCCAAAGGAACTGCTATCATTAATCTTTTTGAAGCAGCTTGTAAATTTTCAAATGTACCACCATAGGTATAATAAT
>CAYYMF010000043.1:0-20319 GCA_964472755.1 uncultured Chitinophagales bacterium
TTAAATTCAAGAATGGAAGCATTGAAAAACAAACACAAATTGTCGTTTAACCTAAATACTTACCACAATCAATCTAAAGCTGAAATGACGATGTATCCTGACAATAAAGAAGAACCTTTGATGTTTATGTACACTTGGCCTGATGTCAGAACAACTTATGCTGGTATTTTTGTAAAAGATAGAGTTCAGCTTACTGAAAAACACAACTTACAATATGCTTTAAGTGCAGGATACCACCAAAATTATGTTGCCAGCGAAATTGGGCTAAATAGTTTAAAAATATTTCATCCTAATATTCAAGCTAGTAAAAAACGTGCTTTATATAGTACACAGATTGGATATACTTTCAATATAAAAAAATTTGAACTTAATACAGGATTTGCTTATGGCGAACGAGCTCCATCGGTTTCTGAGGCTTATGGATTCTATCTTTTTAATAGTTTTGATAAATACGATTATATAGGCAATCCAAATTTAAAAAATGAGAAATCTATTGAAAGCAATTTGGGTTTAACTTATAAAATATCAAGGTTTAAAGCTAATGTTTCAGCTACTTATTTTCATATATTGGATTATATTATTGGCAAACACAATCCCAATTTTGCACCTATGACCATAGGAGCGACTGGCGTTAGAGCATATAGTGCTTTGAAATCTGTAAATATTATAACAACTGATTTGTCGTTAGAGTATCGTCCTATCAATGCTTTAAAGACCAGAGCCTTTTTTTCTTACAGCTATGGAAAAGACCATCAAAAAAAGCAATTGCCACTAATTCGTCCATTTAGTTTCAATATGGGTATTACTTATCTAATTAAAAATGTAGATTTAGAATTAGCAATTGATGGTGCTTCTAAACAATATACTTATAGCAAAAAATATGGTGAATCTGAAACACCTGCTTATGCCATTTTAAATTTTTATGGTGGTTATGTTTTAGAAAAACCAAACTATAAATTACAATTAAGATTTGGCGTTGAAAATATTTTGAATACTTACTATTCAACCTATTCGGATTGGAATCATATACCAAGAAAAGGCAGAAACTTTTTTATAAGTATTTCTTATCAATTCAAGAAATCAAAAAAAGAAATAAGTGAACCCAATGAACATTTAGGACACATTCATTAACGAATTACTTTTATCGTTGTTCGTATTGCTGTTTGTATTTATCTCGAAAACTTTTGGCATCAATTGGTCGTGTCATAATCACTTCATTATCTACAATGAGTTTGACAAAATATTTATCATTTTGATAGACAGTAAAATCAAATTCATATTTAATCTTTTGTCCATTATTTGGTTTGTACTGCTTTTGGTTAAATAATTCTCTTACCAAAATTCCAGTTGTATCAAACATTGCAACTTGAATATCATGTGGACTTTGCATACCAAATTGAAAATAGCCACTCAGTGTTTCTTTGGGTGTCGGAGGAATATAATAATTGTATCGATAATCATTATACTCACTAGGTTTGGGCATTGGCAATCCTGCATACTTATTTAAGAAAGTTCGTAAATTTTTTTGCTCTATGGTGTCCGCACCATAAACTTCAGTCAATCTATCTCTTTTTATTAATGTCCACAAAGCAGACTGTGCACAAGACGTAAAATATTTATTTGAAGAAATATATTTTGCTAATTTAATTAGGGTGTCATTTTTATTTACTTTGAGTGAATATACAGAAGATGCACTACCTGCCCTATCCCAAGGCTCTGTACACATTGCTTTTACTTTAATCATTTTTGATTGTTTTGGTGTTAAATTCACCATCAAATCTTCAGTTACCATCAGGGTTTGTTCTGCATCATTTGCAGGTTCTAATAGCGTTCCAGCTGGCATATCAATTTCCAAAAAACTATCTGAACTATTATTGATATTAGCCAAAACTGGTTCGTAATAATGTGTACTTGCATCATTACCCAACATCGTGAGTGATACCGTATTATTCTTTACTGCAAGATTAATATCGAGTTTTTGTTTTTCAGCTGCTGATATACAAAAAAGAGCAACTAAACTAATAAAAAGCATTTGTTTCATATTCATCATAATTATAGTTTACACAATAAACGAAATAAATTAAACTTTATTGAATTACCAATTGAAATTTTCGCTCCAACTCCAACTTTAAGGTTTCTAATTTTTGATGATGTTTTTCTTGTTCAAATTGAGGTCTGTGTTGTTTAAATTTCAAAAAAGCTTCAATTTCTTTTACGTATAATTTAGTGGGTTCGTCATAATACATTTGTTGAAAATAATCTATTACATAATCAATTCCCAATTGGTTCGGATGACATAAATCTCTTTCATAAAAACGATAATCCCGCAAATCATCTAAGACTAATTCATAAGCAGGAAAATAACTAATATTCTTAAACTTTTCTATCCAATCATGAACACAAAAAATTAATCGACTTTTACTTTTATTATTTTCCACCAAACCATCTCGCCAATGTCGTACTGGACTAATTGTACAAATAATATTAATATCTGGATTAAAAGCCTTAATATTTTGATAGAAAGTATCAAAAGCTTGCTGAATTGATTCTATACTTAAAAAGTATTTTTTGAATTGATTACTTGGAAATTTATGGCAATTAGAAACTATCTTTTGTTGTTCCAAAAATTCATAAACAATAGATGAGCCAAAGGTCAAAAATAAATATTTTGTATTTATTAAGTGTGTTCTTGCATTTTTGATAGAAAGATTAATTTGTTCCAAACAAATTGATTGGTCAAAATGGCTAAAACGCCCATGATGTTCCCAACTATGCCATAAGTTTTGATTAAACATTAAATCTTTTTCAGTATAAATTTTATTATCAATCAACTGTTGTAATCCATTAAAAATAGCTATTGGATGATAGACAATACCAAATGGATTAATCTCTACATCAAAGTTATTCGCTTTCAAATAATTACCAATATTTTCAGAAAAACAAGAACCCATAAAAAACAATTTGTCTTTATAATTTAGGTTAATATCTGAATGTAAAATGGGTAAATCTAATTTTAATGGAATCATTTCGGAACAGTTTTTGTATATTAGTAAACAATGAATTTAAGGAAAATAATATTCTTATGTCTGTTTTTTTTTAGTGTTGTATCTTATGCAAAAGTTTACCAAACTCAAATTTTTGATAATAACATCAGGACGGTGCAACTTTTTCCAAGTGGAAAGCCTTTATTAATGCCCATTATCGGATTAAATTCTGGTGAAACATTAGAATTACACTTCGATGATTTATCTATGAACAACCATACTTTTTATTATACAGTAGTACAATGTCATACCGACTGGACACCAACTATTCTAAACCCAATGGAATATATTAATGGCTTTATTGAATCCTCTATTTTTGATTATGACTACTCCAATAGCACAAAACAAGAATACATACACTACAAAATAGAATTCCCCAACAATGATATGAAAATTACAAAATCAGGAAATTATGCTTTGTTAGTTTATACTGAAAATATACAGAATCCAGTTTTTACTTATCGTTTTATGGTGGTAGAAAATTCAGTCAGTATTGATGCAAAAGTAGCCTATCCACGAAACTATTATGATAGAGAAAAATATCAAGACATTACTTTTAGTATAAACAATAATAACTATACAATCAATAATCCACAAGCAGAAATAAAAGCAACAGTTTTACAAAATAACAGATGGGATAATTCTATTGAAAACGTACCACCATATATGGTTGGTTTTAAATCGATAAGTTATGATTATTCTAATAAATTTTTATTCCCATCAGGTAGAGAATTTCGACAATTTGACTTACGTTCATTACGTTTCAAAGGTCAAGGCATTCGATATTTAGATGTTGCTAATTCGGAGAACCAAGTTTATCTTTCATTTGACCAAGTTATGATGAATCAGAAATATAATTTTTTTCAAGACTTAAATGGTAGTTATTATACTCATACATTTGATTATCCAAATTATTTAACTGAATCTGATTATAGTTGGGTACAATTTAACTTAGATTACAAACAACCATTAGCACTTGGTAAAGTATATGTAGTTGGAGCTTTCAATAATTGGATTTTTGATGCTAATTCACAAATGCATTATAGTGAAAATGAAGGTGCATATACTGCAAATATTTTTTTAAAACAAGGTTTCTATAACTATGCTTATGTGTATGTAGATGAAAATGGGAATAAAGATTATTTCATGATGGAAGGTTATTATTATAATACTGAAAATGATTATACTATTTTAATTTATTACACACCATTGGGTGAAAGGTATGATCGCTTAATTGCTGTAAGAAATATTAATTCAATTAGAAATAGATAGTCTTCCTTTTTGATTAAGTCTAGAATGAATATCATTATTTTTATACTACAATCCATTTCTGTTTAGTATTTTTGTGTCTTTTTTAAAATAAATTTTTGCAATTAAAAGGCACCTATAAAGAAATTTGGCAAATCTCCTACCCTATTTTCTTAGGAAATTTAGCACATAGCATCAACCAAATTGTAGATGTTGCCTATCTAGGTAATTTTTCCAAAATTGCATTAGATGCTGTTACATTATCAGGCGTATTTTTTATGAATCTCACTTTTATAGTTAGTGGATTTGCTCGTGGTTGTCAAATCATGATTGCTCGTTATTCAGGACAAAAAGAAGATGCAAAAATTGGAAAGGCTTTCGATAATTTATTACTATTAGCTTTATTATTAAGTATTGGAATAATAGCTTTTTTATTTTTTAGTGCTGATTTTTTGGTTTCCCAATTTATACGTTCAAAAGCTATTCAACATGATATTAATATCTATTTGAGTGCATTAACGTTTGCCGTACCATTTGTAGTTCTAAGCTTTTGTTTCAATAGTTTTTTTGCAGGTATTGGAGAAACAAAAATTATTACTTATGCCACCATTTGTATGGCGCTGACGAATATGATTTTAGCTTATGCTTTAATTTTTGGGCATTATGGTTTTGAAAAAATGGGCATTTTAGGTGCAGGAATATCATTTGTTGTCGCAGAAATAGTGATGTGTTTAGTTTATTTATGCTATTTTCTATATCATAAATACCATATCAAATTTACTACATTTCAATTTAACACACTAAATATTTATACAATATCAGCAATTACAAGACTGTCATCACCAATTGTTTTACAAGGAATTATTGGAATGACTTCTTGGCAATATTTTTTTATTTCTATCGAGAAACTTGGCGAAAACGAATTAGCTGTTTCTGGAATTTTAAAAAGTATTTTTATCTTTTTAGGCATTCCTGTTTGGAGTGTTGCATCAACAAGTAATACAGTCATTAGTAATTTAATTGGTCAAAGCAAAACCGAATTAGTTATTCCTGCATTAAAAAGATTAGTATTTTTTACAATGGGTATTTCTTTAGCTTTAAATTTTATTATTCTTATTTTTCCTGACGAAATTATTAGTCTTTTTACAAACGACCAAAATATATTAATTGGTATTTTACCTCCATTCTATACCATGATGATTGGATTGATGTTTTTTTCATCTGCTATGATTATGAATCAAGGGATAATTGGTACTGGAAACACAAAAACACCAGCGCTTGTTGAATTATTTTGTGCTATTTTTTATGTTGCTTATTGCTATTATTTTATCATCGTAAAGAAAAGTAGTTTGCAAATTGCTTGGGGTTGTGAGGTCGTATATTGGCTGAGTTTATTGGCATATACATCTATTTATTGGGGAAGTGGAATATGGAGAAAACGTATTAAGTCTGTAGAAGAACCAATCATCTAAATAATTTTAAAATCAATTTATTCTTTAAAATTACGACAAAAATCTTCTATTACTTTAGGGAAATATTGATGCTCTAATTGCAATACTTTTTTTGCAATTATTTCAGGCGAATCGCAACTTTCTAAACCAACCGTAGTTTGAAATAAAATGGCACCTTTGTCAAATTCCTCATTACACAAATGAATTGTAATGCCACTCTCCTTTTCTTTATTTTCAAATACAGCCTGATGCACATGAGCACCGTGCATTCCTTTGCCACCATATTTTGGTAACAATGCAGGATGAATATTAATTACTTTATCAGGAAATGCTGATAATAAATTTTGTGGAACTAACCACAAAAATCCAGCAAGAATAACAATATCAATATTTTCTTCTAGTAAAAAATTAGCAACCAATCCTGAATTAAAATCTTCTCTATTAAAAATTCTAAATGGAATATTATAAGCATCTCCAATACTTTTCGCTCCTGAATTTTCCTTATTACTTAGTAAGTATTTTACTTGTATTTGTGGATTATCCTTAAAATATGCACATATTTTTTCGGCATTACTACCGCTACCACTTAAAAAAATTGCTAGTTTGACCATTCTAAAAAACATTCTTAATAATTTCAAAATAAAGGAAAATAACCCTATTTTTGTATGTTTTAATATTAAATTATGAAGAAAGCGATAATTACAGGTATTACGGGTCAAGATGGTGCATATTTAGCAGAGCTATTATTGAAAAAAGGCTATGAAGTTCATGGAATAAAAAGAAGAACCTCTTTGTTTAACACGGATAGGATTGATCATTTATACCAAGATCCACATATTGAAAATGTAAATTTCAAATTACATTTTGGAGATTTATCTGATTCTACCAACTTAATTAGAATAATTCAAGATGTACAACCTGATGAAATCTATAATTTAGGTGCGATGTCGCATGTAAAAGTATCATTTGACACACCTGAATATACTGCGAATGTAGATGGTATAGGTTCTTTACGTTTATTAGAAGCCATAAGATTATTAGGCTTAGTCAATAAAACAAAATTATACCAAGCTTCGACTTCTGAATTATATGGAAAAGTACAAGAAATTCCACAATCTGAAAAAACACCTTTTTATCCTCGTTCTCCTTATGCTGTTGCAAAAATGTATGCTTATTGGATTACAGTAAATTATAGAGAAGCTTACGGTATTTATGCTTGTAATGGCATCTTATTTAATCACGAATCTCCACTTCGTGGCGAAACTTTTGTTACTAGAAAAATAACAAGAGCCGTTTCTAAAATTGCTTTAGGCTTACAAGATAAATTATACTTAGGCAACTTAAATGCCAAAAGAGACTGGGGACACGCAAAAGATTATGTAGAAGCGATGTATTTAATATTACAACAAGCGGAACCAGATGATTATGTTATTGCAACGGGCAAAACTACCGAAGTTAGAGAATTTGTAAGAATGTCATTTAAAGAAGTAGGTATTGAACTTGAATTTAAAGGCACAGGTGTTGAAGAAAAAGCATATATCGTATCGTGTTCAAATCCAGAATATCAAGTTGAAATAGGCAAAGAAGTTGTAGCGGTTGATCCTGCTTATTTCAGACCAACTGAAGTTGATTTACTAATTGGAGATCCTACAAAATCTAAAACCAAATTAGGTTGGAATCCTAAATATGATTTAGAAGCTTTAGTAAAAGATATGATGACGGCAGATTTGCAATTGTTTAAACGAGATAAATATTTAATTGAAGGCGGTCATAAAATTTTCAATTACCACGAATAGTTTATTAAGTAGTAAGAATTGTGTATTAAATCAGTAATAATATATTATTGCTAGATTTTTGACTAAAAAATAAATCATGGAAAAAAGTGCTAAAATATACGTTGCAGGACACAATGGAATGGTGGGTTCTGCAATTGTCAGAAAATTAAAATCAGAAGGCTATACTAATATTCTTACTGCATCATCTAAAGAATTAAACTTAATTTCTCAAGAAGATACCAATAGATGGTTTGAAAATAATCAACCAGAATATGTATTCTTAGCAGCTGCAAAAGTTGGAGGTATTCAAGCAAACAATATTTATCGTGCTGATTTTTTATATCAAAATTTAATGATAGAATGTAATGTCATTCATGCTGCACATATTCATAAAGTGAAGAAACTATTATTTTTAGGAAGTACTTGTATATATCCTAAAATGGCTCCTCAACCTTTGAAAGAAGATTATTTATTGAGTGGTTTCTTGGAAGAAACAAATGAGCCTTATGCCATTGCGAAAATTGCGGGAATCAAGCTTTGTGAATCATACAAAAGGCAATATAATGACAATTTTATTTCTGCGATGCCTACCAATTTATATGGGCCAAACGACAATTACGATTTGAATAATTCGCATGTATTGCCAGCTTTAATTAGAAAGTTTCATGAGGCAAAAATCAATCAGCAACCAGAAGTTGTGATGTGGGGAACGGGTTCACCTTTTCGTGAATTTCTACATGCTGATGATTTAGCTGATGCTTTATATTATCTAATGCAAAATTATGATGGTGAGCAATTTGTGAATTGTGGCAGTGGCGAAGAGATTACAATAAAAGACTTGGCATTATTAGTTAAAGATATTGTTGGTTATGAAGGTAAAATTGTACATGATACAACAAAACCTGATGGTACACCTCGCAAACTTACTGATGTTTCAAAATTAAGAAGTATTGGTTGGAAACATAAAATTGAACTAAGAGAAGGTATTGCAGAAGTTTATAAAAACTTCGAGAAAGATTACACGCAAATAATAGAAAAATATCAATCATAAATCTGATTTATTATATTTATTTTCGCTAAATGCAAAGCAATATTTCAACCGAAACCATTCAGCCTTCTTCTTTTAAAACTAAATTACTTTTTTGTTGCGGACAAATAGGTTGGAGTTTAACAATTTTCGGGTTTGCTGAGTTAATTTATATGTTTTATTTGCCACCAGACAATGGTGTTCCTTTATTCAAATCTTATATATACCAAGGTTCAATTTTACAAATATTTACTATAATCGGCATTCTTACCGCAGTTGGTTATATTATTTCTGCATTTATGGAACCAATAGTTGCCGCGTGGAGTGATAGAAATAATTTTAAATTTGGAAAACGTAAAACCATTATGGCTATTGGTGTTTTACCATTTGCTATTAGTGCTGCATTAGTCTTTTTTCCAATTACAGAATATGTTTCTACAATCAATGCAATTTGGGTAATTGTTACAACACTCATAGCATTTTCAGTAAAATGTCTATATACTACACCCTACAATGCTATGATTAATGAAGTTGGAACAACTGAAAAAGATAGGTTGCATTTGGTGATGTTACTTTCTGTTACTTATGGAATCGGCATTGGTTTAGGTAATTTAATTCATTTAATAATAAAAATATCAGAAGGTGTACTTACGCATGAAAGAGCATTCCAATATACCATCTTAGCTTATTCAATATTAGCATTTATATTGATGATGATTCCAATTTTATTTGTAGAAGACAAATCAAATAAAAAACAAACGAATCATAAACCAGTTGGTGCTTTTGAGATGATGCACACTGTTTGGCAAAATAGAAACTTTAGGACTTTTGCTTTTACTGAATTGGTATATTGGTTTCCGTCAAAAATTTTCACAGTTGCAATTCCCTATTTTGTAACTGCATTAATGCAATTAGATAATTATTATACTTCTATAATTCTTTATGCTTGTGGAATTGGCTCGTTTGCTACTTATCCTATCATAGATAAACTGGTTGCAAAATATGGCAAAAAGAAAATTATGCAATCAGCATTTTTAGGCTTAGCAATCAGCTCATTATTTACTGCAACCATCGGATTATACAACTTACCCACTAGCTTATTTATTGCTATATACATATTATTAAACACCTACCCTACTGCGGTTTTGGGCATTTTACCTATGTCTTTAACAAGTGATATTGCTGAAGATGATTTTCAAAAAACTGGCGTTTCTAAAAATGCTTCCTATTATGGATTTAAAACTTTTATGATGAAAATTGGTGTAGCTATTACAAGTTTAATATTTCCATCTTTATTATTATTAGGCAAAACGCCTGAAAATCCTTTAGGTGTACGTATGATTTCTATTGCTTGTATTATAACTTCTTTATTAGCATTTTTTATATTTAGGAAATTCAAAAAAATTGAAAAATTAGCATGAAAATTTTAAATCATATACTTCTTTTTTTATTGATTTTACATACCACTCAGACTCAAGCTCAGTCTAAGACAACTGTAAAAATTGGATTAATGAAATACAATGGAGGTGGAGATTGGTATGCTAACCCTACTTCCCTTCCCAATTTAGCTAAATATTGCAATCAAAATTTAGGCATGAATCTTAATCCAAAAATTAATGAGATAGAACCCGGAAATGCAGATATTGCCAATTTTGCTTTAGTACACATTACAGGACATGGCAATATTATTTTCTCACCGTTTGAAGCTGAAAATTTAAGAAACTATTTGATAGGTGGTGGATTTTTACATATTTCTGATAATTATGGACTAGATAAATATATCCGCAAGGCAATGAAAACAGTGTTTCCAGAGTTGGAATTTGCATTAGTCCCATTCAATCATCCAATTTATCATCAAAAATATGATTTTCCAAACGGTGTTCCTAAAATACATGAACACGATGGCAAAGCGGCTCAAGGTTTTGGATTATTTTGGCAAGGACGTTTAATTTGTTTTTATGATTTCGAAACAGATTTAGGCGATGGCTGGGAAGATCCAGAAGTCCACAACGATTCAGATGAAGTACGACAAAAAGCATTAAAAATGGGTGCTAATATTGTGCAATATGCTTTGACTTATTAGATAAAGTTTTTATACTTATAATTAATAAGTGAATTCTAAAAAAAAGTTGATTGAATCATACAAACCAAGTTGTATTAAAATCCCGCTGATTTTTGTTATTTTTTTAAGATTTTTGTTGAAAATAATTCGCCAGTATTAGTATGTATTTTAACAATATATAAACCAGATATAAAATTACTCATATCAATAAATGAAACATTTTTTTCAACTATTATTCTTTCGCCTTTTGCATTATAAATTTCAATAGTAAACTTTTCTTTTAACTTATTTTTAATGGTTAAAATATCTGTAGTTGGGTTTGGATAAATCGTAAAATTGTTTGAACTAATATTGTTTATATTATTTACAACTTTTCTACGAAGGACAAATGTGATGGTAATATTAGAATCGCAAGATAAATTAAATACATTTGAAGAATCTGGATATTCTTTGATGAGAATATCATATTCTGGCAATATAGTTGATGTTTTATAGGAAATTTGTAAATCTGGGTTCGGAAAATACAACCCTGTAAAATTTGAATCTAGCTTAATACTATTCAATTTTAGTTGGACGATATTCTCAGGGATAGAATCAAAAATTACAGTTATTGTTTTCCTATCTGTAATATTAAAGCTATCTTTTGGTTGCCAGCGATCTGTCAGCATCTGAGCTGTCATATCTGGACGAGTTTCCAAAAAATGCTTAAAATTTTCTAGCATCACTAATTGACTACTTGAATCAATTCCTCCATTTGGGTATCCACCCCAAGCTTGGTGGAAATATCCATATTCTGGCATTATTTCATTGATCATTTGCTCAGCAATCGGAACAGTTCTACTTGATAATAATCCAGTATTCAATAAGTCTTGATAAACTAATATCAATCTATCTATTGCTTTTGGAGATTTGAGAATAAGATTTCGGATAATTTCATGCAAAATACCTAAGTCTTCTCCATTATCACTAGTAATTACTGAATCCCAATTATTTAAGTAACTTGGTGACCAATCAAAATCTTCCATTAAAATAAATGGTTTATGCCGATAACTTGCAACTGTACTCATATTGAAAGAAATAAGGTTTGGAATTCCAAAATAATTTGCTAAGCTTAAAAAACGCAACCAATTATCTAGATCAATCAGTGAATCAATTGTATTATAATGATCGGAAATAGTATCTGTTTGTAAGTCTGCTAAAGCTTGAAAAATTGGAATAAATTGTAAGTTATTTCCTTCTTCTACATAACTAACAATTCTTTTTCCATATTTATCATAAATCCATATAATTTTATCAATACTTGGAATCTCATTTGATGAGAAAAGAGTATCAGTTCCATATAGTTCAATTACAATTGAATCTAGAACAATAAAAGTACCTTTAACGCCATCATTTATACCTTCATAGATGGTATCAAAGTAAATATTATTTATAGGATATATAATATCTACAGAATCTTTATCAATATGGTATTCTTCTGCAACATATCGCTCATTGGGTTTAACTTGTGGAAATCCAAGAGACCAATAAGAACCATTTAAATACCAAGTTCCTACTGTATTTCGTACTCCACCAATTTTCCAATCAGGATAATTGATAATTCTCAGACAAATTTCGTTAACACCGAAAGAACCATTTTGCCCATTTCCACCAACACGCATTTTAATTTTCTTGATTTCTTCTTTATAATCTTTAGTAAAAATGCTTGTTTTAAAATTGTTTGGCCCTTTAATCGGATTGTCTTTAGTAGCTTTGAAGGCAACTCCTTTATTGGGAAGACAAGCGGAACTTGCAGCTGCTATGTCAAATTCAACAGGTTGGCTAACTTCAAAAGTTCCATCAGGTTTTAATATGTGTAGCCAAACTCGCTTTTTAATATTGTCATAATGATTTTGAAAAACCTCAACATGATCATTTGAATCAGCAGTTGCAAACAATACATAATGTTTATGTGGATTGTTAAAACCTATAATGTAAACAGAATCTTTTACTGTTTTATTTTCTATAGTATCAATTAGTCGAACTCTAATAGTATTTACTTTGTTTAAATTTCCTTTTGTAGTTTGTGTCGAAAAATAACAGGGTTCACTTGCATACAAATTATTTTCCCAAGTATTAGGTCTATTACTATCTTCTCGAGTTAGACAGATAGTTTCATTACTATATTTTATATAAGCATCCTCATAAATTTATTTATACTATATTGTATTTGTTCGTTTGATTTTGTTGACCAATTTATATAAAAACAAATAGAGTCAGAATTAAAAATTCTGTTAGAAATACTGTTCTGTGCATAACTATTAATACTTAAAGTTAAATATAGGTATATGTAAATCTTGAATCTCATAAGATGAAGATAATAAAATTCCATATTATTTCAAATAATAAGAATTGGTTGCACAGTTATTACAATAATATCATCAAAATTCCTCCAATTAAACAAGCATAAATTGTAAAAATAGCTTTCCAAAAAGAATGTGCATGTTTCAATTCCATAAATTGATAACCAACCAATAAAAACTTAGTAATAGAAAATATTATTATTAAATATACAATTGGTTTTGCAATAACATAAGTTGACAAAAATGGTGATAAAATTGTCAATACAATCAAGATGATATAGGTAATTAAAAATGATTTTTGCATAATTAGAATAATAAATAAAGCATAGGAAATAATATCAACCAAATTAAATCGCACAAGTGCCAAAATGCAGCACCTGCTTCCACATCATACACATCAGCATTTGAATCTTTTTTAACAATCATTCTTCTTACAAAGAATAAAATAATTACACCTACAAAAACATGCACCCAATGAAATCCAGTCATCAACCAATAAAACATAAAAAAAGTGCTATAATCCATATCTAAACCAGCATTAATTTTCCCGTTGTATTCTACCATTTTTAAGACTAAAAATGCCAATCCAAACAGCATTGCCCAAGTGAAATATCTTCCTGATTTTTGATTTTGTTGATGTTTAAAATAATGAACGCCTTTCGCAATTAAAAATCCACTTGTTAATAAAATAATTGTATTAATTACAGCGATTGGCTTATCTAATAACTGACTGTGTTTATGAAATAAATTTTTTTCAATACTTCCGTAATACGCTAATGAGAAAAATGCCAAACCATAAGTCAGCAATTCTAAATAAATAACAATCCAAATTAATAAGCCACCTGGTGGATTAGATAGTAATTTAGGGCCATTTTGTTCAATAGTTGTAGTATTCATTAAATCTAATTGTGTTTTATTTTTTCGTATAATTTAGCAAGAGATTTAATTAATTCTTCAGGAGAAGTTAATATTTGGTAATGGTTTTGCCCAAACATTTGAGGTAAATAATATTTTGCTTGTGCTTCAATTGCTAAAGCATAAGAGTTAATTTTAGCTTCATTTAGTTCTCTCAAAGCTTGTTTTACATCATTAATTCCATGTTGTCCTTCATATCTATCATAGTCATTTGGTTTTCCGTCCGAAAGTAATATAATCCATTTATTTTTGGCTTCAGTTTTTGATAGTCTGGCACCTGCATGTCGCAAAGCTGGTCCAATTCTAGTATAACCATTGGGTTCTACTGCTCCGATTTTATATTTTGCTTTATTCCAATCTTCACTAAAATCTTTGAGTGTAATATAAGTTGAGAAATTTCGAGTTTTAGAAGAAAATCCATCAATAGAAAATTCAATATTAAACTCATTAAGAATTTCACCAAACAAAATAGAAACATCTTTTTCTACATCAATAATACGTTTGCCAGCAACATAACCATCACTCGACAAACTGATATCTAATAATAATAAGATGGCAATATCTTTATCCTTTTTCCGTTGAGATAAATAAATTCGTTCATCTGGAGATACTTTTGAATGAATGGCAGTGTATAAATCGGTCAATGCATCTAAATCAAACATTTCGCCTTGCAATTGTCTGCGTTGTTGTTGCATTTTATTATTTACACTTGTAAGCATTTTTCTCAAACTAGCTAAAATAGTACGATACTTAGTTAAAGTATTTTTATAATGATAAACATCTGTTTTTACTTGCGATTTTGGATATACTTTACAATAATCCACTAAGTATTTTCTATTTTTAAAATCCCATTCGTCATATTTTAAATAAAAACCTTTTTCATCAATTTCTGAACTTTCAGAAACTGAAGTATTCTCCACAAAATCTGCTTGGTAAACAGAGTGTACTGTATCATCAACACGAACTGTAAATTTCATATTCATTTCTTCCAATGCTTCTTGATGATCTTTCAAATCATCTTCACCATCAAAATCACGCCAATTTCCATTAAATTCTTCGGCAGTTTCAATTTTTTCAAAACTATGCATTAATACATAATCTTCTTGTTGTTTTTTATCAATCGTAAGCGATTCTATTTCTTCAACTGCTTTTGTTTGTAGAGTGGTTTTTGCTTCAATTTTATTAATCAATTGATTCGCTTGATTGTCAAAATTCTGTAATTTATCAGCATTATTTTCTTCAATTGTATTTTTCATCCATTTGCCATACAACCAATACACATCAGGTTTTTGTGTTTTTTTATCAATTGGTAATTGATTAAAAAATACTTCAAAATTATCTTGCAATGATGAATAATCTTCAAACATTTTCTTTAAAACATCAGGAGCTGTTTCTATAGCTTTTACTGACGTCAATTCTTCTGAATAATTAGTTTCTGTCCAATTAAATTCTAATTGCTTTTGAACGCATAAATAAATTGTTCTGAAAATATAAAATTGTATATTTTCTTCTTTTGTTTGAAATAAGGCAACTGATATAGGCAAAAAGAAATTATCATTTTTATAGCCACCTTCCCTTTCTGCTGGAAATATTTCAATTGCGGTTCCACTTATAGCACGAGCGATTAATGTCAATCTAGGTTTTAAATCTGAAAGCAATACTTTACGGTTTAATACTTCAGCATTATTTTCCTTTCTATTTTTAAAAAAACGTAAGACTTTACTATATATTATTTCATCAATTTCCATTTTGGTGTTGATTATGAATTTATCTGCCTTATTTTCTCGATATTTGAAGTATTCTAGCACAGAACACAATCCAACGGATATAAATAATTCGGTTAATAACTATTGCCTCTTGCCTAAATCATTAAGTCACACAAATCTTTCAATGCTTTTACAGTTTCCAATTCATCAGTCAATGGCTCCACAACTGCCACATGTACCGATAAGCGTTTTGGTAATCCTGCATGAATCATTTTGGCTGCATTCACTAATAAACGTGTAGAAACAGTTTCTGTCAATCCTAGCTCAGTCAGATTTCTAATTTTGCTTCCAATATTTACTAATTTTTGTGCAATATCTTTATTAATTCCTGTTTCCGCAACTAAAATTTCAGTTTCAACTTTTGGTTCAGGATATTCAAACGAAAGCGAAACAAATCGTTGCCGAGTTGATGGTTTTAATTCTTTAAATCCTTTTTGATAACCTGGATTAAATGAAGCCACCAATAAAAAGTCAGGGTGTGCTTTAATTGTTTCTCCTAATTTATCAATAAACAATTCTCTTCTGTGGTCAGTTAATGAGTGAATTGCTACAATCACGTCAGGACGTGCTTCTGCAATTTCATCTAAATACAAAATATAACCATTTTTCACTGCAATAGAAAGTGGGCCATCTATCCATACTGTTTCGGTTCCTTTTATAATAAAACGTCCAATTAAATCGGTTGATGAAGTTTCTTCATTACAATTTACCGTAATTAAAACTTTACCTAAATCATTAGCCATAAATTCGACAAAACGAGATTTTCCTGTTCCCGTTGGTCCTTTTAACAACAAAGGTAATTTTAATTGATTTACTTGATTAAACACTTCAACTTCCGAGCCAATTGCTTTGTAAAAAATATTTTCTACCATTACCATAATCTATTTATTTTAAAATGATAAATCCAAAACAGAAGAAGACAATCTAAAGCTTCATGTCTTCTTCTATTAAGGATAAACTAAACTAATCAAAAAATTATTCCTCGACCATATTTAATGCTTCATCAGTTGGTTGTCCGTGTTTAGCAAACTCAATGATATATAATACTATACCAGTTGCAAACATAGTCGCAGATAATAATAAAACTATAAAGTGGATACTAATCTCATTTTGAACATCCATAAAATCTAATTTCATGATACGTTCTAAATAAACTTGAGCTACACCAGCTACACCAAAAGCTACTGTCATTCCTAACATACCGATATTCGCTAACCAAAATGCATAGTGTCCAGCATCAAAATTATATCTTTTTCTACCTGTCATATTTGGTAATGCATAACTGATTATAGCTAAAACTATCATGGCATAAGCACCCCAAAACGCATAGTGTCCGTGCATTGCAGTAACTAAAGTACCGTGAGTATATATATTGGTTTGTGGCAAAGTGTGAGCAAAACCTAACAAACCAGCACCAATAAATGAAACAATTGAAGCACCGATTGTCCAAAATAATGCAATCTTATTTGGGTGAGATTTTTCACCTTTTCTATACATATACATGGCAAATAGTGCCATTGCTAAGAAAGCCAAAGGCTCAAGTGCCGAGAAAATACCACCAACTACTAACCAAATTTTATTTACTCCAATATAGTAATAATGGTGTCCTGTTCCTAAAATTCCTGATAAGAATGTTAAACCAACAATTACATATAACCATTTTTCAATCACTTCTCTATCGACTCCAGTTAATTTTATTAATAAATAAGCTAAAATACCGCCCATAATTAATTCCCAAACACCTTCAACCCATAAGTGAACAACCCACCATCTAAAGAATGAATCGGTTACTTGGCTATCAAACCAAATCATACCTGGAAGGTATAATAAAGCCGCAAAAACTAATCCCATTGTTAATACTAAAGCTGTAGTAGTTTTTCTTTTTCCTTTGTATAAAGTTGCCAAAATCAGACCTAAGAAGAGTAAAACATTTACCACCACCAAGTAATCTAATTCTCTAGGAATTTCTAAAAACTTACGACCTTCCCAATGATTAAAATGATAGCCAACAACAGCAACTACTCCAACAACGGCTAGTGAAATTAATTGAACATAAGCCCATTTTGTACTTACTAATTCCGTTTGTGCTTCTTCAGGAATAATGTAGTATGCAGCACCCATAAATCCTGTTAATAACCAAACTACTAATAAATTGGTATGTACAGCTCTTGCTGTGTTAAACGGAATATAATCGTGAAGACCATCCATTCCAATGCGGGCAAAGCCCATAATAAAACCATATACGATTTGCAGGGTAAACAACAGCATACACAATGCAAAAAACCAATAGGCTACTTTCTGTGATTTGTATTTCATAACTAATAAATTTTAAAGGTTATTTTAATCTTTTGACAATGGAGATACTACTCGCTCAAATCCATTTAAGTCTAATTCTCCAATCCATTTTAGGTAAGCTACCATAGCATCTGCATCAACGTCATTCATTTCATACTTTACCATTTTTCTACCTCTTGAACCCCAAGGAACTGGAGATTGCAATACAGTCTTAACAAAAGCCTCTCCTCTTCTATCAATTACTTTGGTTAATTCAGGTGCATAATAGCCACCTTCTCCCATAATCGTATGACAACCCATACAATTGTTGGCTTCAAAAATTTCTTTTCCACGAATCACTTTTGCGTCAATTTTATCGTGGTTAGTTTGGTCATTTTTAGGTTGAAAAGAATAAACTGTTAGTGCAATAAAGACTAAGAAAGTTACTAAAGTTCCACCTAAAAAGAATGTTCTTGCTTGCGATTTTGATAACATAATTTCTACATTTAGTTAGTGTTTAAAATAATACCTATTTACAATGCAAAAGTATAGCACATTCGTAAACTTGCCTATAATATATGTCAGAACAAAATATGATTAAAATCATCTAAATAATTGAACTAATATGCGTAGAGTTATAAAAACTTTATAATATTATTTGGAAATATAAAAAAGTAAATATAAAAAAGTATCAAAAATTTCAAAAGTGAGCTACTATAAATAAAAAAAAAAGCATTTACAAAAACATGTAAATGCTGTTTTGTCCATATAAATATTAAATCTAAAACTAGGCTACTTTTAGTTTATTTCCAAACAAACCAAGGAATTAAATAACTTACAATAGCTAATGCCAATAAATAATTGATTAATACTTTTATATATTTTTGATTATCATTTAGGTTCACATTTTTAGTTGCTTTGTAACCAATTGTAATCAATACCGCAGCTACTATCATTCCTATTGGGTGTTCTACTAAATAAAGTCTCGAAGTTGTTTCTTTCATAGCTTCTCCAGAAAAATTAGAAAATCCAACCGGAGAAATAAAATACAATACGAATCCTAATACAATTTGTAAATGCGTTAATATTAAACCTACTAATGCTGAGATTTTTGCCAATTTATGGTAAGGTTTTTTCATTAGAAAGAATACCAAATTTAGTATAACGGCAACCAATAAAACTGTTAGGACTAACATCCCATTAATGTTGTGAATCTGTTTAAGTAATGCGTACATGTTTAATTTTTATTTTGAATGATTAAATGATGTGCAAATATATCTTATATATACAAGAAAAAACCTTAATTAGTATTAAATCAATCATAATATAAAGAAATTAATTTGAATGCTATTTTTTTATAAATAATTATAATATCAGGTAAAAGCTTTATATTTATAGTGATGGAAAATAAAATTGAACTTCAGAAACTACAACATTTACTACAAACAGAAGCTAAAGATTTTGATTTTTTAGAAAAGCTTTCAGCTGATGAATTAAGAACTTTGCGTATAAGAATTGCTGAAGTAATGGATTTAGACCAGCCTGAAATTTGGGGACGAGTAGCAAAAGTTGCCAAATTAATGCCAAATTTTTTAAACGCCAAAGTTTCTGAGACCGTTTTAGGAGCATTAATTACTGCCAATATTTCTACTTATGTACCAATAAAAGATGCGATTTCAATAATGAAAAATCTATCTACACCATTTTTGGCAGAAGTAGCAGAATATCTGATTCCAGAAAAATCTGAAGAATTAATTGAAAATATTTCAGTAGATACTTTGAAAAAAATAACCACTCAATTACTTAGAAATAAAAAGTATTATGTGGCATCTGGATTTGTAAATGTATTGTCATTTCCTAAGATAATTGCAATATCTGAAGTTATAACAGACGAATTAGATTTAATTCTCATTGCTGAATTTGTAGAAAACAAAGCCCATATTGCAAGAATAGTTGAAGGATTTTCGGATAAAAGAATATTAAAAATTATCCAAACTGCTTATAAAAATAATAAACAAAAAGAAATATTAACTGTATTTAAGTTATTAAGCCCTAGAGAATTGACCAGAGTTTTATCTATTGTAAAACAATTATCAGATGCAGATCAAGATACTATTTTACAAGATTTCGTTACCAGAATTAAATAATTATGAATCAAGAACAAACACTTTTTGAATCTTATAAAAAAAGACCAAAGCTCGATGAACATTATGATGTAATTTGTGTTGGTTCAGGTTTAGGTTCTTTATGTACGGCATCTTTATTGGCAAGAAATGGCAAAAAAGTATTGATTTGTGAGAAACATTATACGCCTGGAGGCTACACACATGTTTTTACTAGAAATGATTATGAATGGGACGTAGGTTTGCATTATGTAGGTGATATGGACCGAAAAGGCTCGGCACTTAGAATCAT
>CAYYMF010000044.1:0-20274 GCA_964472755.1 uncultured Chitinophagales bacterium
AACTCTCAAATATACGCAAGTTTTGTTAATTTACAAAAAATATTCTTATTTTTGTTTCTACTCAGTATCAATTAGTTATTTAGTTTTTAAAATTGGTATTTTGAAAATTTGAATTATTTTTATAATTTCGTACAATACAAAATACGAATTGCGTAAATACGCACAATACTACTTTTTTCAATCCGTAAAATTACTCCTTTGAATTGGGACAACTTAAGGGTAAAAGTGTAATTTGGATTTCATTCTCTAAAGATTCAGACTTGATAGCTCATCTTAGAGCAATGTGAATGCATTTTGGAGTCAATCTAATAAAAAATGGTATGTTGCAGATAATTTGAAACACCGAAAGCTATTTGGTATAGAAATCAATTATTTTGGCAGAAATGCATTTGTAAATATTTTCCTAGCTTTCGCAAGTTTACAGACCAGCAATAGCATAGTTAACTTGAGAAAATAAATAAAGCAATTTTGCAACTTGCTAAAACCAACCCAAAATATTAATTTTTAATATTAAAAAAAGTGAATTAACTGAATCGTAAGATGATTTATGTCGTTGAATATAAGCCTTATTCGTAGCTTTACTCTTACTTATAGTTAATTTATGAAAAAAGTTTTAAAAGGATTCTTTATTTTTCTACTAGTACTAATTTTGAGTGCATTTGCGTTGCCATTCTTTTTTAAAGATAAAATTGTTCAATTAGCTTATAATGAAATTGAGAAAAGAATAGATGCTGAGGTGAATATTGGTGATGCTAACTTATCAATTTTGAAAAATATTACTAATTTTCCAAATATCGCATTAGCTTTAGAAGATGTAACTATTGTTGGGAAAGGTGCATTTGCAGGAGATACACTATTTAATTTAGGAAATCTAAAAACATCTTTAGATTTGATGAGTGTCATTAAGGGCGAAGAATATAAAATTGAAGCCATTGAATTGGAAGATGTTTATGTTGATGCAATCATCAATAAAGAAGGTCTGCAAAATTGGAATATTTTAAAAGAAACTTCGACAGATACTTCGGCTGCTTCTCCATTCAAATTAGCTTTAAAGAAATTTATCTTAAATAATGTAAATATAGAATATAATGATTTTACGAATGGTGATGAATTAAAAATTGTAAATATTGAACACAAAGGGAAAGGAGATTTTAGTACAGAATTATTTGACTACATTTCAAAAACTAGCATCGAAAAACTTTCTTTAAGACAAGGATTAATACGCTATTTAAGTAATGTAAAACTGGATTTTGATAGTAAAATAAATATCAATCAAACAGTTAATAAATATAGTTTTAAAGATGCAAAATTAACCTTGAATGATTTAGGATTGTTGTTTAATGGCTTTGTCCAAACTTTTGATGATAAAACAAATTTAGATGTACAATTTAAAGCAGATAAAACTTCTTTTAAGTCAATATTGTCAATGATTCCAGCTATTTATGCTAAAGACTTTGATAAAGTAAAAGCTACTGGAAACTTAGCTTTAGATGGTAGCTTAAAAGGATTTTTACAAGGCGAAAACTACCCAAATTTCAATCTAAACCTAAAAGTCGATAATGGAAAATTTCAATATCCTGATTTACCAACTTCAGTAAATGACGTTTTTATTAATGCAAACATTGCACACACACAAGGTAATCTAGATAATACAATTATAGATTTATCAAAATTAGATTTTAAAATTGGTACTGAGCCGATTGCTGCAAGATTAAAAGTTTCAACACCAATTTCTGACCCAAATGTAGATTTAATGGCAAAAGGTAAATTAGATTTAGCAAATATTATGAAAATCTATCCTGTTGAAGATGTTGAGCAATTAAGTGGAAATGTAAATGTTGATTTAGCGGTAAAAGCAAAAAAATCGGATATTGATAAAAAGAATTATGCTGCAATTACTGCACTTGGCACAATTGTTTCCAATAATATTTTGTTCAAATCTAAAGATGTGAAAGAGGCAGTTTCAGTGTCTGAACTATTGCTAAATTTTTCTCCACAATTTGTAGCATTGGATAAATTCAAAGCAAATGTTTTTGATTCGGATTTTAATATGAATGGAAGGTTGGATAATTTGATAGGCTATTTTATGTCTAAAGATGCTATTCTATCTGGAAATTTAAACTTGGTTTCTAATCAAATTAATGCTAATAAGTTTTTGCCAGATTCTACAAGTGCCAATAAATCCAAGGCACAACAAGCAAAAGAAATTGTAAGAGTACCAAAAAATATTGACTTTACAGCAAATACTCAAATTGGAAAGTTGTTGTATGATCAATTAATTTTGGAGAATTTGTCAGGCAGTATGAACTTAAAAGAGGAACAATTAAGTTTTAATAATTTAACCGCAAATATGTTGGGTGGCAATGCAAATATTGCTGGATTTTACAATACGAAAACGGATATTCCTACTGCCCTAATCAATTATAAGATTAATAATTTTGATGTACAAGAAACTTATAAATTTGTAAATACCGCTCAAAAAGCTTTGCCTTTTATGAAATACATAAATGGGAAATATAATTCAGAAATGAACATCACTACAAGTTTATACCCTGATTTGTCTCCAAATCTTAATTCATTAAATGGTACTGCAAGTTTCAAAATGCCATGGGCAAATATAGAAGGTGCAACTATCATCAACAAGATTGCTGAAACAACAAAAATTAAGCAATTACAGAAATTGCAATTAGAAAATATTGATATAAAAACCACCTTTGTTGATGGACGGCTTTTAATAGAACCTTTTACTGTAAAAAGTAATAAAATGGACATTACTATTGGTGGTTCACAAGGATTAGATGAAACAATGGATTATGCTATTGCTATTGATGTGCCATGGGAGGAATTAAATCAAGATGCGACTACATTTGCAAAAAACTTATTGGCTAAAAATCCAATCCCACAATTGAATACTGCAATTCCTGAAGTTATTAGATTAAATTTGAATCTTTCTGGTACTTTCAAAAATCCAAAAATTACTATGGGGAAACCTGATGGGAAAGTAGGAGGCGGAACAATGAAAGATGTTGTGAAAGAACAAGCTCAACAGCAAATTCAGAACATAAAAGAAGAGGCGATACAAGTTAAGGAAGAGTTGAAACAACAAGGCAAACAAACCTTAGATACTTTAAAATCACAAGTAAAAGATCAAGCCAAACAAGTTTTAGAAAATTTTATTAGTGGCGATAAAAATGACAGTACAAATACGACAAAGCCTATAGAAACCATAAAAAAATCAGGAGAAAATATAAAAGATGCTTTGAAAAATAAATTACCTTGGATAAAGTAGTTTTCATCTTTATTTAGGGATAATTTGCTTTTTGCTTTTAATTAATGTAAATTTAAACAAATCCTTACATTATGAGAAAGCCCAAAAACAGAATCTTAGGTGGTTTGTTATCTATTCTAAGAAATGAAATTCAAAGTCATAGAACTTTAGATGGTCGCAGAAATTTTTTAAAACAAACAGCTAAGGTAACTGTTGCTTTTACTGTTGCGTCTAGTATTCCTACAGTTTTTACATCTTGCAAAACTGCTACTGGAAATGGAGCATCAGTAAATAGTAATGAAATCTTAGATATTGCAATACTCGGAGGTGGTATGGCAGGATTAAATTGTGCCAATCATCTTTTAAATTCGGGCTTGAGTTTTAGAATTTTTGAAGCTGACAGACGCATCGGAGGTCGTATCTTAACACATTATAATGATTCATTGGGTTTGGGCATTTTTCCAGAGTTTGGAGCAGAGTTTATTGATTCGGATCACGAAGATATGCTTGCTTTATGCAAAGAATTTAATTTAGAATTATTAGATATGATAGCGGAGCAGGAAAAAAACAATTGGATTAAAGATATTTTTTTCTTTGATAATCGAAGAATAAGCGAGGCTGAAATTATTAAAGAATTTAAAAAAATTGCTCCAAAAATAGCAAAAGATTTAGATGCTTTGGGCGAAAATTACGATACCGAAGATGCAGTAAGGTTTGATAATATGCCACTTTCAGATTATTTAAAATCTTTAAAATGTAAAAACTGGTTAAAAGAATTATTTGAGGTTTCATTTGTTGCTGAATTTGGTTTAGACTGTAAAGATCAATCTACAATCAACTTCTTAGATATGGTAGATACAGATACTTCTGAAGGTTTTAAAGTCTTTGGAACGAGCGATGAACGTTATAGAGTAAAAGGGGGTAATTCAGAAGTAATAAAGCATTTGGCAGCTAAGGTGGGTAGAGATAATATAGATATTAATTATGAAGTTAATGCAATTGAAGAATTAGAGGATAGTACCTATTTGATAACTTTTAAGAATGGAGAACAGGTTAATGCAAAATCTATAGTTTGTACAATTCCTTATACTATACTTCGAAATATTGATTTGAAATTAAAAGGAATGTCGCCTGAAAAGAGAAAGTGCATTGATGAATTGGGTTATGGAATAAATACAAAACTATTATTAGGTTATGATAGTTTACCTTGGAGAAGTAAAGAAAACAATGCGATGGGTTATTTATTTACAACAGAGATGACCAATGGTTGGGATGCAAGTGTGAATAAAAAAGAAGATAACCCAAATGGTGCATACATTGCTTTCTTTGGAGGCGATTTATCACAAGAGCTTGCTAATAAATCTTTTAAAAATCCTCATCAGCCACCCACCCACGTTTGGAGAACAGGACTGCCTGATGAAACTGTAAATTATTATTTGAATAGCTTAGATAAAATATTTAAACATTCAAAAGAACATTATGTTGGAAGATATGTTTTTGTGAATTGGATTGATTATCCATTTGTGAAAGCAAGTTATAGTTGTTACAGAATTGGGCAATGGACAAGCATTGCAGGTTTGGAAATGCAACCTGTTGGAAATTTCTTGTTTGCAGGTGAACATTGTAGTGCACAATTTCAGGGATTTATGAATGGTGCAGCCGAAACAGGCAGGCGAGTGGCAGAATCAATACTGAAAGCAAAAGAAGTTGTTGTTAATAATTAGCCCTAAGTTTGGTATAAATTTCAGTTTATTATAGCTTAAAAATAAAATCTTATCAATGCCGTACTCGGGTTTCAAATTGTTCCCTCGAAGTATTGCCACTATAAACTAAATATATTGAAATACTAAATCGGAAAGTATTTTATAGAAATAAAGTGAAACAAAAATGTGGTTCTATGCGGTAAAAAGTAGAATTATTCACCGCATATTTGCGGTGAGTAATTTAAAAAGGGTTGATATTTTCTTATATTAATTTTATTCCCTAATTTTGTACCGCAGTGTTGAAGACTGTTTTACTTTATGGAAAAGAAATTTGAACTAATGGCACCTGCTGGGAGCTATGAGGCTTTAATGGCAGCTATACACGCCAAATGCGACTCTGTCTATTTTGGTGTTGAACAATTTAATATGCGTGCTCGCGCAACAATGAATTTTACTTTAGAGGATTTGCCTAAAGTAGCCAATATTTGTAAAGAAAATAATGTACGCAGCTATCTTACACTAAATACTATTGTATATGACCACGACTTGTCGGCTATTAAAACAGTTTTAGATGCTGCCAAAAGTGCTGACATCACTGCTGTAATTGCTGCAGATCAAGCTGTGATTGCTTATGCAAGAAGTATTAATTTAGAAGTACATATTTCTACGCAAGTCAATGTAACCAACATCGAAACAGTAAAATTTTATGCTTTATTTGCTGATACTGTTGTACTTTCAAGAGAATTGAGCTTGATTCAAGTAAGGAAAATTACAGATTTAATTGAGAAAGAACAAATCAAAGGACCTTCAGGAAGATTAGTAGAAATAGAGATTTTTGGACATGGTGCTTTATGTATGGCGGTTTCTGGAAAATGTTATTTGAGTTTGCATACAGAAAATGCCTCAGCTAATCGTGGTGCTTGTGTACAAAATTGCAGAAGAAGTTATAAAGTTATTGACCAAGAAGCAGGACATGAATTTGCTATTGAAAACGAATATATTATGTCTGCACAAGATTTGTGTACAATAGATTTCTTAGATAAAGTTTTAGATGCAGGGGTAACAGTTTTAAAAATTGAAGGACGAGGAAAAGGGGCTGATTATGTAAAAACAACAGTAGAGTGTTATCGCGAAGCAATAGATAGCTATCAAGAAGGTACTTATACCAGAGAAAAGGTAGCGGGTTGGATGGAGCGTTTGAAAAGTGTATATAATCGTGGTTTTTGGAGTGGCTATTATTTAGGACAAAAACTAGGTGAATGGAACGATGGCCCAGGTTCAAAAGCAACTACCAAGAAAATATTCTTAGGAAAAGGTGTTCATTATTTTGATAAAATCCAAGTGGCAGAATTCAAACTAGAATCTTATGAATTAAGTGTTGGAGATAAAATATTAATAACGGGCCCAACAACTGGAGCTATTGAAACGACAATTACAGAATTGCACAATGACCAAGGAAAAGTAGATGTTGTTAGAAAAGGCGAATCATGTGCTTTTAAATTAGATACTCCAATCCGAACTAGCGACAAATTATATAAAATAGTAGATGCCACTTTAGTATGATTACTATCATTCAACAAAGAGCAAAATGTATTGGATGCAATTACTGTGTAGAATTAGCTCCTCAACGTTGGCGAATGAGCAGAAAAGATGGTAAGAGTGTATTATTGGGAGCAATAGACAAAAAGGGATTTTGGAGCGTAAAAGTACGTGAAGATGAACTAGATAGCAATATTGCAGCAGCAAAAGCTTGTCCTGTAAATATTATACAAGTGATAGAATAAATTCTATTTTTGAAACTTTAGTGTTTTATAATTCCATTCTAAAATAGATTTTTATAATGGAAGTCTATTCTATACATAACGAATTATTTATTTTTACATAATTTGTTCAATTATTGTGTGTTAAATAATTTTAAAACCTAAAAAATAATGGGTTTTGCTTTGGTTTTATATCAAAAATTGACTGAAAATCTTATCTTTGTTGGAAAATTAGCTTTTTCTGAAAAAAGGATTGAAAATATTTTGTCTAATTATGCTGGGAGTATTCTGCAAATTTAATGTACAAGCACAAGAAAAGGAATTTGGAGCTTGGGCAGGTATCGCAGTTTATTTAGGAGATTTGAATCCAAATATGTCTTTTAAGAATGCAAGAATAGGTACAGGTTTATTTTTTAGATATAACATTAGTAATCGTATGTCATTTAGAGCAGGTGTGAATTATGCTTATTTACAAGCTAAAGATAGCTACCAAAAACGTTTTCCTTATTTGTTACACCGAAACCTTGATTTTTCATCTCAAATTATTGAAGTTGCAGGAACTTACGAAATCAATTTCTTTGCTTATTCACCTGCTGGTGGACGAAATGTGAAGAAATGGACACCTTATATTTTTGCTGGAGGAAGTATTTTTTATAATAATCCTGTTTCGGAATACAATGGTAAAAAATATAGATTGGAGTATGTTGGTACTGAAGGACAAAAATCTACCAATGTGCAGAATAGAACCAAAGGTTATAACAGTTATGCATTTGCAATTCCTTATGGGTTTGGTATAAAATACGCACTTACACAAAATTGGGCATTGAACTTTGAAGTAAGTAGTCGTTTTGTTTTTTCAGATTTTTTAGATGATGTGAGCGGAGTTTATCCAGATATTAGTCATATTAATTATTATGAAAATGGCGTTAATATTGGAGAATTTATTTATGATAAATCAACTGAAGTAGGTCCAAAAATTGGCGTTACGAATAAGCAAAGAGGTACATCAAGTGATAAAGATAGATTCCTCTTTGTTGGCGTTGGTGTTACCTATACTATTTTTGAAACAAAATGTCCTAAAGTCTTTTAATGAAATCAGAAGTAAAAAATATAATATATAAAGATTTAGTAGATAAGGACAGATTGCCTGAGCATATTGCTATTATTATGGATGGAAATGGGAGATGGGCAAAACAAAAAGGTAAATTGCGTGTTTTTGGACATAAAAATGGTGTGCAGGCAGTGCGTGAGGTAACGGAAGCTTGTGCTGAAATTGGCGTTAAATATTTGACGCTTTATGCTTTTTCTACTGAAAATTGGAATCGTCCACAAATGGAAGTTTCTGCATTAATGGAATTGTTAGCATTGACGATTAAAAGTGAAATTAAAACACTGCAAAAGAACAATATTCGTTTGAATGCTATCGGAAATATAGATTCATTACCTGAAAAAAGTCGTAATGCTTTAAAAGAAACAATTGAAGCAACTCAACAAAATACCCGAATGACATTGACTTTAGCATTGAGTT
Organism: uncultured Chitinophagales bacterium; assembly: GCA_964472755.1. Taxonomy (GTDB): domain Bacteria; phylum Bacteroidota; class Bacteroidia; order Chitinophagales; family JADIYW01; genus JADJSS01. The sequence goes on from CAYYMF010000044.1 coordinate 8,260, forward strand.
ACGGTTCTCAGGAAGAAATTACCAATGCTGTAAAAAATATCGCTTTAGATTGTTTGGCTGAAAAATTAAAGCCAAATGATATTAATCCAGAATTAATTGGTCAATATTTATATACCAAGAATATACCCAATCCCGATTTAATGATTAGGACAAGTGGCGAACATAGGGTGAGTAATTTTTTACTTTGGCAACTAGCTTATGCTGAGTTTTATTTTACACCAATTCTTTGGCCAGATTATAATAAAGAATGTATTTTCCAAGCGATTGTAGAGTATCAACAACGTGAAAGAAGATTCGGCAAAACAACAGAACAAATTCATCAATAATAATTACAAATATAAATGGGTCATAAAATAACCAACATACTCTTTAGTTTATTTTTCTTTTCTATCATTATTCCAAATGCAGTTGCTCAAGCACAAGCGAGTGATAACACATTTATTTTGGATTATAAAAAACCAAAAAGTTTTAAAATTGAATCTGTTGAAATCATTGGAACTAATTTTTTAGATAAAAATATTATTCGTTCATTAAGTGGATTAAAAGTTGGAGATAATATTACTGTGCCAGGTGATGACATTGCAAAAGCAATTAAAAACTTATGGAAACAAGGACTTTTTGGTGATGTGGAAATTCAAGCATCTAAAATTAATGGCGATAATATTTCTTTAGATATTATTATTGTTGAAAAACCAAGGTTAAATACAATTACAGTCCAAGGTGTCAAAAAAGGCGAAAAAGATGAACTGACCAAAATGTTAGATGGATTAAGAGCAAAGCCAATGACAGACGCACTTACCGCTAATATTAAAAATATTATTACAGATTATTTAGAAGGAAAATCTTATTTACATCCAATTATTGATATTGTACAACTAAAGGATTCTACTTTAGTAAATAGTGCTTCTGTTATAATTAATATAGACAAAGGCACTAAAGCATTGATTAATTCTGTGGTAGTTGATGGGCGTGAAAATATTGAATTGTCTAAAGTCAGAAAAGCAATGAAAAATACACGTGAGCAAACTAAAATTGATTTAGGATACAATGCACACCCTGAATATTCAAGAAAACAAAAAATCAAAAATACTTTATATACACTCGGTAATTTGAATTTAACTTCTATAAAAGATTTCTTTGCAGAACGATTTAGAATTTCTTTTAAAGGCACCAAGTTTAATGAAGATAAATATGAAGAGGATAAAGTAAATCTAATAAATTATTATAATACGGTCGGATATCGTGATGCCAAAATAGTTTATGATACAGTCGTTGTGAAACCAACAGGCGTTGTAGATGTTAAAATAAAAGTGGAGGAAGGAAATAAATATTATTTTGGAAACATTACTTTTAAAGGCAATACAAAATATACTTCAGATGTATTGAGTACACAATTAGGAATCAAAAAAGGAGATGTGTATAATGCAGAATTATTGCAAAAACGTATCAATGGCGATATGGAAAATGGCGATATTAGTTCATTATATTATGATGATGGTTATTTATTTTTTAATATCAACCCAATTGAAACTGCGGTTTATAATGATACCATTGATATAGAATTGAGAGTAAATGAAGGTTCTCAAGCAACTATAAAAAATGTCATTATTGATGGAAATGATAAAACAAATGAACATGTTATCCGAAGAGAATTAAGAACTTATCCAGGTGATAAATTCAGCCGCTCTAACTTAATTCGTTCACAAAGAGAATTAGCAAACTTAGGCTTCATTGACCCACAAGAAACACAAGTAGTCCCAATTCCAAATCCAACTGATGGAACTGTTGATATTCATTATACAGTGAAAGAAAAATCGGCAGACCAAATTGAACTTTCTGCTGGTTGGGGAGGACAACAAGGTGGCTTAATTGGTACTTTAGGATTGAAGTTTAATAATTTCTCATTGAGAAATATGTTTAAGAAAGGAGCATGGTCGCCATTGCCAACTGGAGATGGTCAGCAATTTTCAGTTCGTGCAGAAACAAATGGAAAGCGTTATCAAAATTATAGTTTTTCATTTACAGAACCTTGGTTAGGTGGAAAAAAACCAAATGCATTTACCTTCTCTGCTTTCCGTTCTCGTTTGCAAGATGTTTTAAATAAAGAAGTTTTAGGTAAACAAGTAACCAATGGTTTGTCAGTTGCACTTGGAACAAGATTAAAAAAACCAGATGATTATTTTGTATTCCAAGCATCAGCAGATTATTATGGTTATCAATTGCAAAATTTTGGCGGTCGATATTTTGTGAATGGAAAAGCTTTGACAGATGGCAAATTTAATAACTTAAACTTTAGTCTAACTTTATCAAGAAACTCAATAAATAATCCAACTTTCCCAACTTCAGGTTCTAATATTTCAGCATCTTTACAATTTACTCCACCATATTCATTATTTAGAGGAAAGAATTTTGATTATAATGGAATTTCAGATTCAGAAAAATATAAATGGTTAGAATACCACAAATGGAGAGTTAATTTTGAATGGTTCACACCGCTTTCTAAAAGTGCAAAAAAACCATTGGTATTGCGTTTAGGTGCTAAATTTGGTTTCTTAGGTTCTTACAATAAGAAAATCGGTGTAACGCCGTTTGAAAGATTCCAAATGGGTGGAAATGGTATTCCATCAACGATTACATTATTCGGAACGACTATCCTAGCACAAAGAGGTTATGAAGGACCATATTCTACAGATGGTGGCGACCCAATATTTACTAAGTTCCTATTAGAATTAAGATATCCCTTCTCTTTAAACCCAACAGCAACGGTATATGGATTAATATTTGCTGAAGCTGCAAATACTTATAAATCTATTTCTGATTATAATCCTTTTAAATTAAAGAAAAGTGTTGGTATTGGTATTAGAGCGATATTACCAATGTTTGGTTTGATTGGAATTGATTATGGCATACGTTTTGATAATGCTAATGGTAGTAACTTAACTAAAGCATCTGGCTTATTTGACTATATAGGTAAAAATGGAAACATCACATTTATATTAGGATTTGAACCAGAATAAAATTTTTAAAAAATGAAAAAAGTATTCTTATTATTCGGATTGTTTGTTATAGTAGCAAGTTCTGCTATGGCACAAAGATTTGCTTATGTTGATACCAAATATATTTTGGATAAATTACCAGAATATACCAAAGCACAATCATTATTAGATAATCAAGCTGAGCAATGGCAGAAAGAAATAGATACTAAATCTGAGCAATTGAATAAGATGTATTCTAAGTATGATGCAGAATCTTTTTTATTGACCAATGATTTGAAAAAACAAAGAGAAGACGAAATTATAAAAGCAGAAAATGAAATACAAGCACTACAAAAAAAACGTTTTGGGTTTGAAGGCGATTTATTCTCAAAAAGGAAAGAATTAATTCAACCAATTCAAGATAAAGTTTTTGATGCAGTACAGAAAATTGCAGAACAAAGAGCATACGATTTTATTTTTGATAAAGCATCTGGAGGAGCAACTATGTTATATACCAATCCAAAGTATGATGTAAGTGAAGAAGTCATTAAAAAACTAGGACTATAAAATTAAATTATAAATCAATTAAATAACAACAACTAAACAACAGAAAGAAATGAGGAAATTATTTTTATTATTTGCAATGGTAACTTTATTTGCAGGCACATCTTTAGCTGAAAATAAATTTGGCTATATGAACTCTATGGAAATTATTAGTTTGATGCCAGAAGCACAAGCCGCAGATTCTGCAATTCAGAAATATGCTGTAGAATTAGATGGCTTAATCAATAAAATGTACACAGAGTATGATGGAAAAGCAGCTGATGCATCAACAAAAAAACAAAAAGGATTATTAACACCCGAGCAAGAAGAATTAATCGTTAAAGATTTACAAGATTTAGAAAAAAGAATTACAGATTTTCAAGAAGCAGCAGATGCTAAAATTGATAAAAAAAGACAAGTGTTATTTGACCCAATCTTGAAAAAATTGAATGATGCAATTTCAACAGTGGCAAAAAACAATGGATATACTTATATTTTCGATACAAGTTCTCAAGCATTATTATATGCTATAGAAAGTGATAATGTGTTGCCATTGGTAAAAAATGCTTTGAATATCAAAGACACTCCTGCACCAAAAACAAACAACACACCAAAATAATAAAATTTTCGGTATATGGATTCTAATACTTCAATTGGAATTTTTGACTCAGGTATTGGCGGCTTAACGGTCGCCAATGCTATTTTAAATGAATTACCCAATGAAAGGATAATTTATTTTGGTGATACGGCACATTTGCCTTATGGTGATAAGTCAGCAAGTGCGATTCAATATTATGCTAGGAATATCACTAATTTTTTATCTTCTAAAAACTGTAAAGTTATTGTAATTGCTTGTAATACAGCCTCTGCTGTAGCTTACGATTTGTTACAAAAAATTGTTCCTAAAGATGTATTTGTTATCAATGTAATTGACCCAGTTGTAGAATACATTATCAATAAAGGCTATAAAAAAGTTGGTGTGATTGGAACAATTGGAACAATTGGTTCTAATATCTACAAATTTGAAATCAAAGAGAAAAATACTAAAATAAAGGTAAAGCAATTAGCGACACCTTTATTGGCTTCAATGATTGAAACTGGTTTTATCAACGGACAAATTAGTCAGTTGATAATTGAAGACTATCTCCAAAAACCTGAAATTCAAGATATCGATACGCTTGTTTTGGGCTGTACCCATTATCCATTAATAAAAAAGGAAATAGAGGCTTATTATAAACAACAAAATTTACAAGTTGATGTATTGGCTACTAATGAAATCGTAGGTGCTTTTGTGAAAAAGTATATGGTTGCTGAAGGAATTATTCGTTATGAAAAATCTGAAGAAGAGCATCAGTTTTTTGTTTCAGATTTTACGGAAACTTTCGCACAAACTACAAGAATGTTTTATGGTAAAGATATTAAGTTGGAAGAAGTTCGACTTTTTGATTAAGAATACTACGCTATTTAATGTAATATTTTCTTTTGGAAGATAAGTAATAAAGCAACTCCAACTGTAATATAAGCATCTGCTAAATTAAATATATAAGGAAAAAAATCTACTACTTTACCACCAAATATTGGAATCCATTCTGGTAAATTTCCTTGATACAGCGGAAAATAAAACATATCAACTACTCTTCCTTTTAATAATGGAGCATAACCTTGCTCAGGAAAAATAGTAGCAATCTGCATAGGTGTACTTTCATTAAATAGCACACCATAAAAAATACTATCTATAATATTTCCAATAGCACCAGCAAAAATCATAGATAAGCAAATGATGAAGAAATTACTTGCCTTATTTTGTTTAATTTGATGGAAAATATAATAAGCAATAAAACTAACAACAACGATTCTAAAAGTAGTTAAAAGTATTTTTCCAATACCACTTCCAAAACTCAATCCAAATGCCATACCTTCATTCTCAACAAAATGAATACTAGCCCAATCGCCTAAATAAAAGAAATGTTCGCCCATATACATCGTCAGCTTAATGTATATTTTACTTGCTTGATCTAATAAAATTAGTATAGAGATAATTAATAAGGCTAATGTCTTTTTGTTCATTGGTCTAATTTAATCATTTAAATGCTTTTTCTCCTGATTCTTGTATCAATAATTTATATTCAGCCAATCGCAAACTACTATCTTGCACTAACTTTATCCATTTATTGGTTTTTGTAAACCATTTCATTCTGAAAGAAAATGTTCCTTTTTTTAGAAATGCATAAATAAAAGGATGCACATACAGTAAAAAGTTTTTTGATTGATGACTATTCAGTCTATCCAAATCATTATAAATTAAATCTACAATTTGGAGTGGTTCTTCAATTTTTGCTTGTTGGCTAACAATATCTTCTGCAACATCTATGGTAATTTGTTCTTTAACACGTTGGCGTGTAATTTCCATTAATCCAAATTTGCTAATTGGTAAAATAACATGCTTTGCTTTATCTGTTTTCATTGCTTCCTGCATAATTTCTAATATCTTAGCTTTATACGAAGCAGATTTCATATCTATAAAATCAATAACGATAATGCCACCAATATTGCGAAGTCTGAGTTGTCTTGCAACTTCTTGTGCTGCTTCAGAGTTTATATTAAATGCATTAGTATCTTGGTCAACATCTTTCTTTATTTTTGGACCACTATTCACATCAACAACGTGCAATGCTTCAGTGTGTTCAATAATTAGATAAGCACCAGTTTTTAAGGTTACTATTTTTCCGAATGCTGTTTTCACTTGTCTGCTAATATCATATTCTTCAAAAATCGGTGAATGAGATTGGTGGAGGTTTAATAACTGTGTTTTGTCAGGAATATTTTCCTCAATATAAGTTTTTAACTCACCTAACATTTGCTCATCATCGGTAATAATTCGTTCAAAACTATCGTTCAGTAAATCTCTGACAATAGAAATACTTTTACTCATTTCTTTATGCAATCTCAATGGTTTCTGCTGAGCATACATATTTTTTGCCATCTTTATCCACCGATGATGTAATAAATCGATATTTTTTGCAAGTTCTTCTTCCGAAATATCTTGAGCATTTGTACGTACAATGATTCCAAAACCAGTTGGTTTGTATTTTTCACAAATATTCGTAAGTCGTTGGCGTTCTTGTTCGTCGCTTATCTTTTTGCTTATACCGATTGAAGTATTGAAAGGCGTAAGTACAATATATCTACCTGGAAATGAAATTTCACACGTTAGCCTTGGTCCTTTTGTTGAGATAGCTTCTTTTGCAACTTCAAATATCAACAAATCACCTTTACTAAAGATGTCTTCAATTTTACCATCTTTATCAATGAGCGGTTCATTGATAAAGTTATCCAAAGATGTTGTATCTGCGGTATTCCGAGCATTAAGCGAGAACGCTTTAATACTTTTGATATAAGGACTTAAATCTGAGTAATGTACAAATGCGTCTTTATCGTGTCCAATGTCCACAAATGCGGCATTTAATGCAGGATTTAACTTTTTAATTTTACCTAAATAGATATTTCCAGCAGCACAGCCATCATTTTCATAGACATCTAAATGATATTCGACTAATTTTTTATTTTCAAGAAGCGCAATTTCAACACCTTTGGAATTAGTATGCAATACTAATTCTCTTATCATCACATAATTTTTAGTGAATAATTAGGTATTATTTTTTCTTCTTATGTCTATTTTTTCTAAGTCTTTTCTTTCTCTTGTGCGTAGAAATCTTATGTCTTTTTCTTTTTTTTCCTGAAGGCATAATTCTTATTTTTTTAATTCTTTAACAAAATGTTCTATTTCTTTGTCAAAGTCTGGATTACTGACCAAACTTTTACATAATTCTATCAATTCTAATGCACGCTTTTTGTTGCCTAATTCAGCCTCCGTAAATGCTAAAAAGTAAATAGCTTCGGTATTATTTGGCTCTTTTTTCAAAACAGCGTCCAATCTTTCTTTGGCTTTGTCATATTGTCCTGATTGTAGTGAAAATCTTCCTAATAAAATTTGGGCTTCCAAATTGTTAGGATCGGCATCTGCTACTTCTTTCAATATTCCTATACCTTTCATTGGTTCTAAACCACTTTCAACATAAGCTGTTCCTAATAACATTTTTGCAGAAACATTATTTGGGTCTAAAGCAATGGCTTTTTCCAAAGATTGGACTGCAAAGGTAAGCAAATTTTCTGAAATACTTGTATCAATATTTTCTCGCTGTGCATTTAAAAATGCATTTCCTGCTCTTTCATAATAAATTGGATTATTTTGAACTTCTCCCAATTCGTAAAAGTAATGTCCTGCCAAATGTGCTTGATGCATACTTCTATAGGCTAATGCTAAATTAAGTAGCACATTGGTATCTTTTGGATTATTCTTGTATTGTTCTAAAATAATTTTTAAAGTATCTGGAACTTCGTTTTTTTGAATGAAAGTTGCTTCTATTGCTTTAAAATCAATAGATGCAGTTTTTGCAACTTTTGGTGCATTTGCAATTGCTTCTTTTTCTTTAGTGGTTGTTCTGCCTAAAAAATACAGACTTGCCCCAACAAGAATTGCAATTGATACTAATATCCATTGTGCTTTTCCCAAAGTTTATTTCTTTTTAATACTATTATTCTTAATCTGATCTAAGAATTGCTTAGATGGTTTGAATGCAGGAATATCGTGTTCAGGAATTTCAATTGCTGTATTTTTTTTGATATTTCTACCAATTTTAGCTTTTCTTGTTTTTCTAATAAAACTACCAAAACCTCTGATATAAAGATTCTCGCCTTGAGCTAAAGATTCTTTAACTTCTTTAATAAAAGATTCAACTGTAATGATAACATCTACCTTTGGTACACCTGTTTTTTCAGCAATTGTTGAAATGATATCTGCTTTTCTCATAACTAATTAATATTATTGGGCAAAATTGCGAAATTTGTACTGATAAAAGAAATTTCTAACATTATTTATGGTTTAGTTTATATTAAATTGAATGGCAAATTTTAACAAAAAACTAATAGAGTGGTATTCAGACAATAAGAGAGCATTGCCTTGGAAGAAAAATCTTGATCCATATCAAATTTGGCTTTCCGAAATTATTCTTCAACAAACAAGAGTGGAACAAGGATTGCCATATTATTTGAAATTTATTAGTCAATATCCAACAATTATTGATTTTGCAAATGCAGATATTGCGGATATTTTGAAATTATGGGAAGGATTAGGGTATTATTCTAGAGCAAGGAATATGCACATTACCGCTCAAAATATTAGAGACAACTTTGATGGTAAATTTCCAAAATCGTATAATGAATTAAAAATACTGAAAGGTATTGGCGATTATACAGCTGCCGCTATTGCCTCATTTGCATTTGGACTCCCTAATGCAGTGGTCGATGGAAATGTTTTTCGATTCTTAGCGAGATATTTTGGGATAGCTATTCCGATTGATACAACAATTGGTAAAAAATATTTTCAAGAAAAAGCACAATTATTAATCAATACAAAAAAGCCAGGCGAACATAATCAAGCAATGATGGATTTTGGTGCTTTAATTTGTACCCCGAAAAAGCCAAAATGTAAAGATTGTCCCTTTGTATCTGAATGTGTAGCTTATCATTCTAATACCATTGAGCAAATGCCAGTGAAATCTAAAAAATTGATTAAAAAAGAAAGACATTTGCATTTTTTTGTGCTTATTGAAAATAATAAAATTATTATTCAACAGCGGACTAAAAATGATATTTGGAAACTATTGTACGACTTTCCTTGTATGGAGACGGAAAATAATTTGTTGGGAAATGAATATTTAGAAATGTTTTCTAACAAAATAAAAATGCCTCAACCTATAATATTTAAACAAGTTTTGACACATCAAAAAATAAATGCTTATTTTTATAAACTCAATTCTTTCAAAAGCTTTAAAGATGAAGTGAATGGTTTTCAAATAGATTTAACTGAAATAAAAAACTATGCCTTCCCCAAAATAATTTTAGATTATTTGAAAAGTGAAGAATTATATTTATCTTAGATGTATATTAAGCCATAACTAAACGAAAATAAAGATGAGTGTCAATAAAGTAATTCTAATAGGCAGATTGGGTAAAGACCCAGAAGTACGAAAATTAAGCACGAATGCTACTGTTTGTAATTTTCCGCTAGCTACAAAAGAGTTTTATAAAAAAGAAGATGGAACCTATTTAGAGCAGACTGAATGGCATAATATCGTAATGTGGCGTGGTGTGGCTGAACGTGCTGAAAGAATTTTAAAAAAAGGGAATAATGTTTTTATAGAGGGTAAAATAAAAACACGCTCTTGGGACGATAAAGAAGGTAATAAAAGATATTCTACGGAGATTGTAGTAGAGAATTTCCAACTTTTGGAGAAAAAACAAGATGGAAATGTTGCCAATGCTGATATGCAACCAGGAGAGCACATAGACAGACCAGACACTGATTTGGAGCAAGGTGTACAAAATGACGATTTGCCATTTTAATTTAATTGATAAGTTTTGAGCGACGATATACCCATACAGATAATCTCGGTAATTTCTTTTTTTAGCTTTGTAGTTTTACCTACATTTTATATTCAAATTTTTGGAATATTTATATTGCTTTTTCTGGCAATGTTCGTAAGTATTTCAAAGTATGCAGTTTTCTCTTTAAATCAACAACAGGTTACTCAAATTAGAAAGCAACAGCGTAAAAAATATAAAATCTTAGAACAATTTATTCAAAAACCTAAACAACTCCTAGCAACTTATTTATTTGCAATTACTTTTTTTTGTTTTGGAATTGTCCTACTCACAGAAAATCTTTTTAGTACTTGGTTTTATTCGTCCAATCAAATAGAAAATAGAGGAATATATCTGTTTTTAAGATGGCTAATACTCACTTTGTGCTTATTATTTTTTGTTGAAATAATTCCAAGAATTTATGGAAGAAAACATAATTTAAAATGGAGCAAAAGATTGATTTATTTAGTTTGGTTTTTTAATATTCTTTTCAAGCCATTTACAAAATTATTTGTAGTTATTGCTGAATTGATTGATAAACAAATGGAAAACAATTCCAATAATTTGACTGCCGAGGATATTGATGATGCCATTGACAATACCACTGCAGATGAACATAAAAAGAAAGACTCACAAATTTTAAAAGGTTTAATCAAATTTGGAAACATTACGGTTTCTCAAATTATGCGTTCACGTATAGATGTAGTGGCGGTAGATAAAAGCATTACACTAAGCCAACTTTTGGCAATGGTTAAAGATTCTGGTTATTCTAGAATTCCAGTTTATGAAGAAAGTATTGATAAAATTTCAGGTATTATTTATGCAAAAGATTTATTACTTTATTTAGATGAAACAGATAGTTTTGATTGGCAAAAATTGATAAAACCAGCCTTTTTTGTTCCAGTTAGCAAGAAAATAGATGACTTATTAGAAGATTTTCAAAACAAAAGGATTCACATGGCAGTCATTGTAGATGAATATGGCGGTACGCTCGGAATTGTTACCCTCGAAGATGTTTTGGAAGAAGTAATTGGAGAGATTAAAGATGAATTTGATGATGTTGCTGAAATTGACTTTAAGAAAATAGACAACAACAACTATATTTTTGAAGCAAGAACTGCAATTAATGATATTTATAAAGTTTTGGATATCAAAGATGATGTATTTGATGAGATAAGAGGCGATTCCGATTCGTTAGCTGGATTGGTATTAGAACTCAACCATGATATTCCTAAAGAAGGAGATGAATTAACTTATAAGAACTATAATTTTATTATCTTGGAGGCGAATGACACGAGAATTATTCGAGTTAAGATAGTTATCAAATAAAAATTATGTTTACAAATAAACAATTAGGAATTTATAGTCTTTTGATTTTATTTTTTGCAATTTCTTGCAAAACAAATTATACCCCAAAACGTTCAGGTTATTTTAGAATAGATTTTCCAAAAGAACGGAATTTTATAACTTACAATTCAGCAAGTTGTCCATTTACTTTTGATTATGCTGATTTTGGACAGATTGAGTATGATAGTAATGATTTGAACGAAGCACACAGTCATCCTTGTTGGCTAAATATAAATTATAAAGATTATAATGCTAAAATTTATTTAAGTTATACAGAGATTTCTAGCTCCAATACTTTAGATAAGTTAATAAAAGACAGCTATAAACTTACTTTCAAACACACTATTCGAGCAGATTATATTGATGAAACAATTGTAAAAGGAAAAAATCCAAAGGTATCTGGAATTATTTATGATGTAGGAGGGAATGCCGCATCTGGCGTACAATTTTATGTTACCGACAGTACTAAGAATTTTCTTCGAGGCTCATTGTATTTTAATGTTGCACCGAATATTGACTCAATAGCTCCAGCCATTCAATATTTTAGAAATGATGTTGTGCATATTATCAATTCATTGAATTGGAAATAAAACAGGCTAACAAATTTCAAGCATTAAAAACACATTATAAGATTTAAAAACGTAAATTTGGTATTTGTAATTGAATC